>NZ_LLWH01000035.1 GCF_001411475.1 Pseudomonas endophytica
GCGGGGTTGGAGGCAAAATCCAGCGCATGCGCATGAGCGCACTGTGGGGCCAACTTGGGCAGCCGCGAAAGGTGATATTCAAGGATGGACAAACACAGCTATGGCGCCCTGAACTGGACCGATATTCACAAGTAGATGCCAGCACACTGAACAGTCTGGCGCCCAACGTCCAAGGCATCTATGACATCAACAGCAAGCTGTATGTCAAGGTGCGTTACGGCGAGGCGTATCGCGCCGTCGAAGTGATCTACGACGCCGACAGCAAACACTATGTAATGAAAACCCAAGACACGCATGCGTATAGACCCGCGGTGAGGTTTGACGTTTCGCAGCAAGTCTGGCGCTTGGAGTTGGACAGTGTGGATCATCTGAGTGACGCGCAGTTATTGCAGCGCATGATGCCTTTCGACGCGTCTGATATGGCGATCCAAGATATCGAACTGATGTTGCGTATTACCGGGACGACCCGTGACCACGTATTGAATGTCTGGCAGGGGCAACGCCTTCCCGGGCCTCTGGCCGATGGCGTGCGGCGGTTGAGGGTTGATCACACGATCAACCGTATTATCGACAAGCTGCCTTTGCGCGGGGAAATACCTGCTCATGCGGACCCGGCCATTTTTGCCTTGTTGGTACAGTTGCCAAAGTGGCCCGCTGATACGGTGCTGGATGTTTTTGACCCGCAAGGGGTGCGGGTGGAGTCATACGGGCTTGACCCTCGCGCACGGGCACAGCAACGGTCGATTGGAATCAAGCGGCTGGACTCGGGTCGCTATGTGGCCAAAGCCGATGAGACACAAGGTGCGGCAAGCGCCGAGCAGTTGTTTACCCTGATCATTGATCAGTTGCCCGTCGATTCCGAGTTGGGCCGCGAAGGTAGCCCAACGGTCAGCAAGACCAGCCGTATTGCCTCCATTCGCGAGCAAATCGCTTTGTTGGCCAAGCGTGAGCACATTTTGTTGTTCAAGGCATTGACGGTCTTGCAAGGTCATCAACGCTCAGATTCTGTCGTCAGCCTTGACCCGGCTAAAAAGTTTTTGCCGCTGGTTTGCCCGCCATTCTCTACCACCTCATCGGCCTTAATGGCCAAGCTTCATGCGCTTAACCCGCTGTTGTCAGGGGAGTGTCTTGAACAGTTGTTGGTCGATCATCCCTTTACACCCTTTCAGGCTTCTGTGCTGTTAAATGAGGGGCGTGCGCCGGTTGCTTTTGCCGAGGCGGCGGGGCGACTCAAGGTTCAGTTAAGGGTCGACCAGACGCTGGATGCCATTTATCACTCGCGGGCTTACAGCGCTGATACAGATCAATGGGCTCGTGAATTTGCCAAGGGGCTGCTGCGCGACGTGCTGGATCGCCAACTGGTGATTAGCGAGTATGGCGACCCTAAAAACGCCAAGCCCTATGTTCCTACTGGCCCCGAGGATACTGCACTGGAGTTGCGCCATTACGGCGACGGTATTTATCGCGCCTACGATTTTCAACGGAACGTCGATGTCCCTGCGCTCCCGACCGTTGACAGTTTTTATCTGGCGATGGGTTCGATGCTGGTGCGTGAAGAGCGCATTTTATTGGGGATGAAGCATGGCTACGATGTCGAAGGTTTGCGTCAACGTATGGGCAACATGATGTCTTCCATGCGTTTGCCCAATGGCAAGGTCATGTTGTGGGAAAACTCGGTAGTCCAGTTTGCGCTCGACGTGCGTTTGCCCAATGAACTGGAACCAGACGGGCTGGGTTTATACGAGTTGAACGGGAAAAAATATTTACCGTTAAACGACGCTGTCTACGAGGTCGAGCTGGATACCACGCTCAATAAATGGCGGATGAAACACCCCGACAAAGTGGGCGTTGATGCTCCGGAGCTGGAGCGCAACCCGCAAGGCGCATGGCGTATCAGCACCGAGGATCCCTCGCTCTGGGAAGGGCTGACGTTACTACGTCGTTTGCGGACCACCCCCGTGACCTTTAACGATGAGGTGGGCAGGCAGATCATGCAGGTCAGCAATACGGATGAAGCGGTATTGCGCCAAGTGCATATGAATAATTTTGCCGCGCCGCCGTTATTGATGGACACCTGGAAACGTTTCGATACTGAGGCCGAGATTGAACATTTTGTGAATTCAATGCAGGAGCATTATTCCCTGCGCAAGGCCCGTACCGATATTCCATTGCTGTTGCTGCCAACCCTGCAGGGCTGGCCGCTGGATAAGGTGCTACACGTCGTGGACGCGAAGGGTAAAACACTCGCGGAGTGCGGTTCTGATTTGAGTCCTGATGTGCCCAGGGTAAAAATCGTGTTGCCTGATGCAAACCGCAGTGACAGCTTTTTGCGAGCACTGCTGACGCCTCTGAGCAAGGAAGAGACGCAGTGGCTTTTGGGTAGCTATGACCCGAGCATAGAGGAGCGCATGCTAATGCTGGCCAAAAAGATTGCCGCGCATGCGCTGAAACACAAGGCCCGTGTGTTCAATGCGCTTTACGAAAAAAAGGAGCAAAGCTTAGATCCACATGTGCAATTGGTGCAGCAGCACCCCTCCAAATTGCCTCTGAGTGTGATCAAAAACCTGTTAAGCCATACCTCCCGCCACGAGAGAACCGAATACCTGGACAAAGGTGACCTTGCCCCTCGATTGTTGGAGCAAATTCCCTGGTCGACCAGAGAGGTGCGCTTGACCCGTGCCTATGAAGGTTTGTTTCTGGGCAGTGCCCCGACACCAGACAGTGAAAAGCTTACGTTGCGCATGCTGCAGGCCTTGCCGGGTTGGCCGGGGAACGTCTCCATTGACATGCGAATTGACTCGGTCAATGGGCCGGTGCTGGACACTATCGGCAGTGCAGAGGCCGGCAGCCGCCAAATATTGGTCAAGCATGATAACCAGTACTTGGCCTATTCACCTGCCGGGCTGGCGCTCAATAGCCTGCCTGAGTCGGGAAACAATTTACTGGCGTCTATCCTGACTTTGCTCAGTGATGATGAACGCAAGGCAATTGGCATCCAGAGTATCGAAGACACGCAAGTATTGGCTGCGAAAATCAGCGATCTGGCCATTGCCCATCGTGAGCAAGTGAAAACGCTTTTAGGTCTGGAGCGGCCAAAACCGTGGCTTAAACCACCGATCGAGGTGGACGTCTCTTTTATTACGTACCCATTGTTCCCGCGACTGGGTCGGGGGCCGCATTCCAATCAACTGGCCCATAGGGCTGCCCGGCTTTACCCGAGCCTGGCCGTTGATGAGATCACGCTGTTTCTCAATACGCTGGGCGCTAACGAGGCGAGCCGACAGATTGAGCTGGAACGTTTGCGGGTGGAATATGAAACGTTGAAGCGGCAACTGGACAATTGGACTCTCTCAATGGTTCGTCCTGTGTCTCCTGGCTACATAAGCCCTGTGTCACGCGCTGAGAGAGTCCAGGTTGCAGCTCGCATTCTGAGTGCCTGGCGCAGGGAAACCCCCCGGGTTTTCTCCCATGACGGCTACTTCATCGGCTTCAACCTAGATTTGTCCAACCTGATGGTCGGCGATCTTCCTGCGCTGCGAGGTGATTTCAGGCATGTCGGCGCATTACAGATGGATGGCATGGAGCTTTACAGCGGTTCTAATGAGTTTTTGGACTGTTTTACCGAGTTGCGCAGGTTGTCGATGGCCAACAACCAGTTATCGGCTCCCCCGGCATCTGCCTTGAGGATGACGGGGCTGAGACGATTGATGTTGAACAACAATCGCATCGTCCTGGCGGATCAAGAGGTGCAGCAACTACGCAGGTTGACGGAGTTGAGGGTGTTGAACCTTGAGCGCAACCCGTTGGGCCTGGCGCCGGATGTGACGCTCATGACCCATCTGAGGTTCCTTTTTCTGCGGCACACAAGGATCACGACATGGCCTGTGGGCTTACTTAAATTGACCCACATCGAACGTGTGGACTTGCGTAATAACCTGATCACAAGCATTCCCCCTGCGGTGTTTGAGTTGCCCGAGGTCAGCCCGGTCAATCGCAGTACGGCGCTGCATGACAACCCGATCGACGCTCAAAGCCTTGAGCAACTTCGCGCTTATCGAGAGCGTTCCGGGGGGCTTGGGAGTGGTGTGCAGCGTGAGCACGTTGAAGCGCCAATCTCTGAACTGGAAGCCTTGGCGGCCTGGTTACCTCATGAGTTGTCTGTTGAAGAAAGGACCAACAGAGCCGAGCAATGGGATTTGCTCATACGCGAAGGTCAAGTTGCCGAAGACTTTTTCAAATTGCTTAATGACCTGACTCAGTCCCGGGAATACGCATCGCTTGCAGTGCAACTGCCGTTAAGGACGCGCGTCTGGTCAATGATTGAACACATGAGCCATTCTGTTGAGCTGCGCACCAACGTATTTGAAGCTGCGAGTCACGAGCGAGTGTGTGCTGGCGGTGCAGTGGTGATATTTGATGACCTCGACAGGTTGGTGCAGATTCATACCGCCGAACATCTGGAGGGCGAAGGTCAGGCTGCTGCGTTCTTGTTGAACCAGGCCAAAAAAATGTTTCGTCTGCGTCAGGTGGACCTGATTGCTCAGCACGATATTACTGATCGAAAACTAGCCGGTAAGCGGGTAGATGAGGCTGAAATAAAAAGGTTCTACAGGGTCAAGCTTGCGCGCGAACTCGAACTTCCTATCAGTTCGAAGACCCTGGATTTTGAACCAACGGTGGGGACCGAGCAGCAACTGAAGGCCGCGAAACTACTGGTCTTGAGCATGGATGGCACGTCGGCCATGCAGTCATCCATTATTCAGGAAGGTTTTTGGCGATCGTTTTTGCAGCGCAAGTATGCGCAGCGGTTCAAGGCTCTAGAGAATGACTTTGTCAGGGCGAGCGACGTATTTTTTGACCGGCTCGCGTCGCGGGGGGCGACTGACTATCTCAGGCAGAGTCAGGAAACATTGACCAAGAAGGAGCAAGCGATCGAGGCGTTGTTTAACGAGTTGACCCGTAATGAGCAATTCGCGACTCGATCTATTGCGCAGTAACACGTGACATGACGTGGGGCCCTGGAGGTTTTTCAGGGCTTTTTCAGGGTGAACAATTATCTACCGCTTGGCCCGGTTCGCTCCTGTTTAGGGTGAGGTTTTCATTCACAGGAAACCAACATGCCCCTTACAACGTTAAACGTACCTGAGCGGCCACCCGCGCTGCTATCAGCCAATTTGTGGGCGCAGCAAGAGGCGCTGGCCTTTATGGCTGCGACCATGAAGACCAGCTTTACAGGGTTCGATACAGCGCAAATCAAGCAGTACATCGCGCTGCAACGTAAGGCACAAACCGCTTTAAGTGCCGTCGATACTGAGAACTTACGGTTCAGGGAAGCGTTTCAGAGCACTCATTTGGCCATCCTCAAGCGTGAGCTCAAAACCTTGACGGGAGAGGAGGTTGACCCACAACAGGCCAGGCTTTACACCCGCTATCAGGAAATCAAGGACAAGCAAGAGCGCACGCCGCTGGACATCCTGAGCGAATGGGTCACCCCTGAGCGTGCAAAAGACAGCAGCCGAACCCGGCGTGCGCTGGACGAATCGGAAACGGTCGCGCATGTGCGCTCCATCACGCTGTGGGAAGCCGCATGCTCGAATTTCGGGTTCAGTACCGACTCTATTTTTCTCAAGCCGTTCAGTTACGTCGAGGCCAGTTACATTCAATATGGCCCGTTGAACAAGACCATAGACGTCAAAGCGTTTATTGCCCTGGTCCGGCGTCTGGATTTTGGTTCTGAATTGTCGAACCAGTTGGTGCAAGCCATGGCAGCTGACGGGCAGCTGAGCAAACGGCTTTACGCGTACAGCAAAGCCACCTTTGAGTTTGAGTTGATGGAGGCTTATCGAAATTCGGCCGCCAGCGGTGTCACAAAGGTTGCCTATGAGCGCTTGCTCAATGTGTTTAACGATCAGATCGCGTGTGATGTACATCCGGTGTCGATGGCCCGATCTGCCAGCGCGTTGTTTGAGGAGCGGGTACCTGTTTCGCTGGTGATCCTGCATTTCGACGGTGAGCCGGGCGTTTACAGTTATTTCCCGCACCGTCCTGGCGGTGCTTTGCGTTATCACGCGCAAGGTATTGAGGCTAAAGCACAGTTCAAACAACAATTGAAACAGTCCCACCTTGAAAAAAATCTGGGCTGGTTTGCCGCACAACTCCCTTTGCCCGATACCCGTCAATTTCAAAAGCTCTTGAGTGAAGAGCCTCGCCCGGCAGGCATGAGCTGGCTGGCAGGCAAGTTGTATGACGGTTTTCATGTGGCGTTCAAAGCGCCGACACTGGACAGCCTAGTGCTTGAGGTCGAGCCGGTTGCGAACCCTCGCCAGGCACTGGTCAATGTGCTGGGCGCCCGTCAGGTGAATCGCTACAAGGCAAACCTCAACCTGTTGGCCAGCCGCCGCTCAACTGCTGATTGGGAGGCACTCAAGGAGGCGATGCAGGCGATTGGTCAAGAAGTCTTGAGCCTGCTCACGACGCCTGTGCCTGGTGGGGTTACAGGGCTTAACCGGGTGATG
This sequence comes from Pseudomonas endophytica, assembly GCF_001411475.1. GTDB lineage: Bacteria > Pseudomonadota > Gammaproteobacteria > Pseudomonadales > Pseudomonadaceae > Aquipseudomonas > Aquipseudomonas endophytica. The sequence continues at coordinate 6,516 of NZ_LLWH01000035.1, forward strand.
CAAGTGACCGTCTTCGGCTCGCTGAGCTACAGCCTGGTCAAAGGGGGACTGGATGCGAGCCGCGGCGATGCCAGTGAGTTTGGTTCGGCCTTGGCCGATACCGCCGATCTGCTGGTCAGCGGTTGGTTGGTCGGGCTGGGCGGCAAACTGCACCGCAAGCGCATGAACACGTTGTGGCAGCAGGTGGGGCAACCCCGAAAGGTTATGTATGAAGATGGCAAAGAGGGGTTGTGGCGTGCGGACTTGAACACCTATTCGCAGGTGGACGCCAGCACGCTGGACAGCCTGGCACCCAATGCCCAAGGGATTTATGAGGTCAATAATAAGCTGTATGCCAAGGTGCATGATGGCGATGTGCAGCGGGCTGTCGAAATTATTTATGACGGCCAGGGCAAACGATACGTACTCAAAACCACTGAGGCCCACAGCTACAGACCTGCCATCCAGTTTGATACCGCGCAGCAAGCTTGGCGTTTGGTGCTGGACGATACGAGTACTTTAAGCGATGCACAGTGGCTACAGCGCATGTTGCCTTTTGATGCGAGCCAGGTGGCGCTCAAAGACATTGAGTTAATGCTGCGCATCACCGGGACCACCCGGGCGCAGTTGGAGAGTACCTGGCGGGGGCAGTCAATGCCGGGACCACTGGCCGATGGCGTGCGCCGCTTGCGTGTCGAACAGCAAATCAAGCACATCATCGATGACTTGCCGCTGCGTGCAGAGATGCCGGCAAATGCCGATCACGCGGTATTCGCGTTGTTGACCCAGTTGCAGAACTGGCCGGCCAATACCGTTCTGGATATCTATAACCAGAAAGGGGTAAAGATCGAGTCTTACGGCCTGGATCATCGACCCGGTACCGAGCTTAAGCACATTGAAGTCAAACGTCTGGACCATGGCAGTTACGTCGCCAGAAACGATGAAACGCAAAGTGCCGCGGGGGGTGAGCAATTATTCACACTGATCGTCGATCAGTTGCCTGCCGATTCGACACTGGGCCGTGAGGGCAATCCAACGGCCAGCAAGACCAGCCAAATTGCCACGATTCGTGAGCATATTTCGACGCTGGCCAAAACCGAACATGCGCAGTTATTTCAGGCCATGACCATTCTGGAAGGCCATCAACGCTCTGATCCGGCCGCCAGCCACGCACCAGGCAACAAGTTCCTGCCGCTGCTGTATCCGCCGTTCTCGGCCCGTACTTCTGCGCTGATTGCCAAGTTGCATACGCTCAACCCCGCTTTATCGGTGGCGTGTATTGAACAGTTATTGCTGGAGCACCCCTTTACTGAGCGTCAAACCACGGGCGCGCTGGAACACAATCGCCAGCCGATCCCTTTTTCTGAAGCGGCAGACCGGCTAAAAATTCAACTACGCATTGATTTGGTGCTGGATGGCATTTATCACACAAGGGCTTACACCCCGGATACCGATCTGTGGACACGTGAATTTGCCAAAGGGTTGCTGGACCAAAAGCTCAATCGTTATCTGGTGGTGACGGAATATGGCGCCCCGGCGAACGTCAAGCCTTATGTCTCAACGGGGCCGGACGACACCACCGTGGAGCTTTGCCATTACGGACGCGGTGTGTACAGGGCGTCTGATTTTCGCAATGGTGGCGAGATCCCGGTGCCTGAAGGCAGTGACAGTATTTACTTGGCGATTGCTTCGGTGTTGCAGCCTCATGAGCGCACGGCCATGGGCATGCAACACGCTAGCGATGCGGCAGGTATGCGCAAAACGTTAGGGGATGCGATGACGGCCATGCGCCAACCCACGGGTGAGGTCAGGCTTTGGGAGAACACGGCTGGCCAGTTTGTCCAGGATGTGCGTTTGCCCCGTGACTTGAAACCCGATGAGCTGGGGTTGTATGAGATCGAGGGTAAAAAATACCTGCCCTTAGCCGGTTCTATCTTTCAGGTTGAGTTTGATAGCTCGCGGCAAAAGTGGCGAATGAAACACCCCGGCAAAGTCGGGGTCGATGCCCCAACCCTGGTGCATAACCACGAGGGTGCATGGCGAGTCAGCAATGACAATCCGTTGCAATGGGAAGGCTTGTCATTGCTGCGCCGTCTGCGGACCGATCCCGTCACCTTTAACGATGCGGTGGGCAAACAGATCATGGCCGTGAGCAATACCGATGAAGCGGTGTTGCGTCAGGTTCATATGAACAACCGCAGTGCGCCGCCGTTGCTGATCGATACTTGGAAGCGCTTCGATATAGAGGCCGAAATCCAGAGTTTTGTGAGGTCCATGCAAGAGCACTATTCCCTGCGTACTGCGCGCACGGATATCCAATTGTTGTTGCTGCAAAGCCTGCCGGGCTGGCCACGCGACAAAGTACTGCAAATTGTTGACGCACAGGGCGTCATTCTCGCCGAATATGGTGCTGATCTTAGCCCCGATGTTCCACGGATCAGCATTTCGCAGAGTGACTCCAGCAACGGCAGCTTTTTGCGAGCCTTACTGATGCAGCTGGGCAAAGAAGACACGCAGACACTTCTGGGCAGCTACGACCCGGTTATTGAGCAACGCATGCTGGTATTGGCGAAAAAAATTGCCGCCCATGCATTGAAACGCAAACCGCCGCTGTTCAACTCGCTTTACGAGAAGCAGGAACAAAGCAGCGATCCCCACGTGCAATTAATCCAGAAACACGAACCGCAATTGCCCCTCAGCGTGATCAAGGATCTGTTGACTCGCACCACCAGCCATGAAAAGACCGAGTACTTGGACAAAGGCGATATTGCACCGCGGGTGAAGGAGCAAATTCCTTGGTCGGCCAAAGAGGTGCGGCTTGTGCGTGCCTATGAGGGGCTGTATCTGGGGGCCACTGCCACGCCAGACAGCGAGAAACTGACGTTGCATATGCTGCAGGCGTTGCCGGGCTGGCCGGGGCACATCGCGATTGATGTGTTCAATAACTCTCTGACCGGGACGCTGCTGGACAGTATTGGCGCAGCCGACACGAGCAAACGTTATCGACTGGTCAAACGTGATGATCAATATCTGGCGTATGCGTCTGATGGCAAGGTGTTAAACACATTGCCTGACGTGGGTAATAACCTGCTGTCTTCGATTTTGCATGTGCTTAACGATACAGAACGGACCGCAATTGGCTTTAAAGACGTTAACGACACTCAGACGCTGGCGACTAAGATCGCTGATTTGGCCAAGGAGCATCGGGCCAAGGTCAAAACCCTGTTGGGCTTGGATAACGACAAACCCTGGCTCAGTCCGCCTATAAAAGTGGATACCTCTTTTATTGCCTACCCCCTGTTTCCGCTCTTTGGTCGTCGGGGGCATTCGAACGATTTGATCCGCAAGGCAGTCAGCTTGTATCCGCGTTTCAGCGCCGATGACATCAATCAATTTCTGAATACGCTGGGGAGTAATGATGCCGCCCGGCATCAAGAGTTGGAGCGGCGACGGGTCGAATATCAAACCATGAGGGATCAACTGGAAGGCTGGGCTGGGCAGAATTTTCGGTCGGTAACGGTTGACCACATTGTGCCCGTGAACCGAGCAGAAAGAAGGCAAGTCGCGGATCGCGTTTTGAGTGCCTGGCGTAAGGAAACAGACAGGGAATATGCGCGCGATGGTCATTTCATCGGCTACAAACTGGATCTGTCCAACCTGATGGTGGGGGATTTACCTGCGTTGCAAGCCGACTTTAGCCATATAGGCTCATTGATCATGGAAGGCATGGGGTTGTTCGATGGGTCAAATGCCTTTTTGAGCCGTTTTACTGCGCTGCGCTGGATGTCGATGGCAAGCAATCATTTATTGTCCATTCCGCCTGCCATCTTGGGCATGACAGGGCTTAGTCAGCTTAATTTGAGCCGAAACACTATCGTCCTGACCCCTGCCAGTGTGCAGGCGTTAAGTGACCTCACGGCTTTAAAAGTGTTGAACCTTCAATTCAACCTTCTGGGGCTGGTGCCCGATGTCAGCCGCATGGCTGATCTACGCGGGCTGCTGTTGCGCAGCACTGGCGCGACGACCTGGCCGACCGGCGTGTTAGAGCTGACCAACATCGAACGGTTGGACTTGCGCAGTAATGCGATTACGACCATCCCTCGGGCGGTTTTTGACCTGCCTGACAGCAGCCCGGTTAACCGTAGCACGTGGTTGCACGATAACCCTCTCGATGCAGACAGTCGGGACCGGTTGAACAGTTACCGCGTGAGGACTGGGTTCAATATGGGCATTATCTCGCGGCGTGAGCATGTCCGGGTTCGTGAGTCAGACAGGCGTGGGGTTGATGCCTGGTTATCCGCTGACCACACGGCCATCCAGAAAACCGAAAGGAGCGCTCAATGGGATCTGCTGGAGCGCGAAGGGCGCGTGGCGGAAGATTTTTTCAGGCTGCTTAGAGAGATGACCAAGGCCAAAGATTACATGGTGGCCACCCCCCATCATCCGTTAACAGAGCGGGTGTGGGACATGATTGGGCTGATGGTCGAGTCCACAGACCTGCGTCGTGAGGTGCTTAACGAAATAAATTTTGGGCAGACTTGCGGGGACGGGGTGATGGTGGTGTTCGATAACCTTGAAGTCGTGACCCTTGCGCACAAGGTAGAGCGTGCGAGCACCGAGCAAACGATCGCCGCTAACTTATTGAGCCTTGCCAAAGGGTTGTTCCGTTTGCGTGAGGTGGATCAGATAGCGAACCAAGACATCAGCAATCGTTACAAAGCGGGCGGCCATCCTGACGAGGCCCAAGTACAGCTGTTTTACCGTGTGTTCCTGGCTGATACGTTGCAGTTGCCTATCAAAACCAGAGGCATGCTCCATCAGGAAATTGCCGCAGTATCCCAGGCAACGCTTAACAGCACCAAAGATCACGTGTTGAGCCTAGATGGTACCCCTGCATTGCAGTACTCCATCACACGTGAGAAGTTTTGGCGCAGATTTCTGGAGAGTCGGTACGCAGATCGGTTCAAGGTCATTAAGGATGACTACGATAAACAACTCGCTGCATTGTCCAACCAAAGCGAAGCTTTGGGAGAGCTGGAGTACAACAACCAAGGAGAGGCGTTGCTCACCGTTAATAATCAGGCCAGAGAGGCTTTATTTCATGAGTTGACCCGATCTGAGCAGCAAGCTGCCCAGGGCATAGAGGTCACGCAGTTATAAATTGTCTTGCCTTAAACAATGAGCCCTGAAGCGATGGCTTCAGGGCTTTTATTACGCCCTAACTAAATAGACTTGGGGGCGGGTAGGGCTTTGATGGCAACTGCACTTAAAACGTGCCCATCAAGCAAGGCAAATTGCCCTTCTATCACCCTGCCGCGATACCACTCGGTCGACAGCTCGGTGAGCAACCCCAAGCGCACAGAGCCGTCTTTTGACCAGTTCAGCACTTGCGCATGTTCAAAGTAAAAGCGCTTGTGCACCAGTGGGTACAGTGCCTTGAACAGGCTCTCCTTGATCGAGAACGTCAGCGTGATGGCCAGAGCTTGGTCTTCAGCAGGGCCGGCCGCCATGCGTTGCAGTTCGTCCGGGGTGAGGATTTGGTTGGCCAACCGCTGAGCGCGCCCGTTGCTCAGCATATTTTCCAAGTCGATGCCCAGCCCTTGCCAGTCACGTTTGTGCGCGACGAGCGCACCGGCGCGGCCGTTGCTGTGAGTGATAGCCCCAGTGATGTGACCGGGCCATACGGGAGCACGATCCTCCCCGATTGCGGGGGGTGCCAGCGTGCCATCAAGGTGCAGCAACGCATCGCGGGCACACAGGCGGCCAGCCAAAAATTCGGCTTGGCGTTTTGCCACTGATCGTTGAATACTCGCAGGTGCCGCAATCGCGCTGCGGGCAAAATCTTCGAAGGTGAAGTTCGCCGTGGAAAACTTGGTGCAGCGCCACACGCAACCGGGCAACGCGATGGGCAATGGCCAGTCGCCACTAAGTGCGGTGCAGCAGGTTGGCAAGTCTGGAAGTCTATTCATGGCAGGCATTTTGCGGGCCTAACCTTGGCGGTGCAATTGTTCAGAGTGTGTTCAGGGCATACGCCTTAATGTATTGAGGCTAGTCTTTGATAGGGGATCCGCGTCTTGTGCGACGCGATTGGCTTGGGAGAGCGCGATGAAATTGCTGGTGGTTGAAGATGAGGCGCTGTTGCGTCATCACTTGCAAACCCGTCTGAGTGAAAGCGGCCATGTGGTCGAGGCGGTGGCCAATGCCAATGAGGCGTTGTACCAGACCGAGCAGTTCAATCACGATCTGGCGATGATTGATCTGGGCCTGCCGGGCATGGGCGGGCTGGATTTGATTCGTCAGCTGCGGGAGCGGGGCAAAACCTTCCCGATCCTGATACTCACAGCTCGCGGCAACTGGCAGGACAAAGTCGAAGGGTTGGCGGCCGGAGCCGATGACTACGTTGTCAAGCCGTTCCAATTTGAAGAGCTTGAAGCTCGGCTCAATGCGTTATTGCGTCGCTCCAGTGGTTTCACCCAGCCGACCATTGTCGCGGGTGGGCTGGTGCTCGATATCAATCGTAAACAAGCGGTACTCGATGAGGTCCCGCTGGCACTCACCGCTTATGAGTACCGGATTTTGGAGTACCTGATGCGCCATCACCAGCAAGTGGTGGCCAAAGACCGCTTGATGGAACAGTTATACCCGGATGACGAGGAGCGTGATCCGAATGTGATCGAGGTGCTGGTCGGGCGCCTGCGTCGCAAGCTTGAGGGGGCAAACGGCTTTAAGCCTATCGATACGGTCCGCGGTTTGGGCTACCTGTTTACTGAGCGCTGCCGTTGATTCGCTCGCTTCGCGTTCGCTTGATGCTGGCGGCCACGTTGTTGGCCGTCCTGTTTATGCTCGCACTGCTGCCGGCCATGCAAGGTGCGTTCAGTCTTGCGCTTAAAGATGCCATTGAGCAGCGTTTGGCGTCTGATGTTGCAACGCTGATCTCGGCGGCGAAGGTTGAAAAAAATCGTCTGAAAATGCCGGTGTTGTTACCGGATGAAGAACTCCATCTGCCCGACAGCCGCTTGTTGGGCTACATCTATGACCGCGAAGGTCGTCTGGTTTGGCGTTCGCGTGCCACCCAAGAAGAAAACATTAACTACACACCTCGCTACGACGGTCGCGGCAGCGAGTTCGCCAGCATTCGCGAGGACAATGGCCAAGAGTTTTTCGTCTATGACGTTGAAGTAAAGGCGCTGGGGGGGAGAAACGCTGCATTCAGCTTTGTGGCGTTGCAACCCATGCGCGAATACAACCTGACGCTCGCGGGTTTGCGCGAAAACCTCTACTTGGGGTTTGGCGCGGCCTTGTTTGTTTTACTGGCGTTGCTATGGATTGGTCTGACGTGGGGGTTAAAGGCATTGCGGCGCTTAAGTCAGGAACTTGATGAAATCGAAACGGGCGAGCGTGAGAGCTTGAGTGAGCAGCATCCTCGTGAGCTATTACGTTTAACCGGCTCGCTGAACCGGTTGCTGCACAGCGAGCGCGAGCAACGTGCGCGCTACCGCGACTCGCTGGATGACCTAGCGCACAGCTTGAAAACACCGCTGGCGGTATTGCAAGGCGTGAGTGAAAGCATGGCGCAACGGGCTACAGAGCGCGAACAAGCTAAGGTGCTGCAAAGCCAGATTGAGCGTATGAACCAACAAATCGGCTATCAACTGCAACGCGCCAGTTTGCGTAAAAGCGGGTTGGTCAGGCATCAGGTTGAATTGCTGCCGGTGGTTGAAAGCTTGTGCAATACGTTAGACAAGGTCTATCGCGACAAGCAGGTCGTTGTCAGCTATGACATTGCGCCGCTCAGCCACGTGCCGATTGAACAGAACGCCTTGCTGGAGTTGTTGGGTAACCTGTTGGAAAACGCCTACCGGCTTTGCCTCAAGCAAGTGCGTATTAGCCTGCGTCGCCATGCGCTGGGCATTGAAGTGTGTGTTGAAGACGACGGCCCCGGTGTTCCGGCGGATCAACGGGCACGGATTCTTCAGCGTGGCGAACGCTTGGATCGCCAACATCCGGGGCAGGGGATTGGCTTGGCCGTGGTCAAAGACATTATCGAAAGTTATGACGCTCAACTGACGCTCGAAGATTCATCGCTGGGCGGGGCTGCGTTTCGGATTCACTTTGTGACGGCCTAGCGCCGCACAAGCGTGGTTGCGATCTGTGTCATATCCGTTGCTGCGGTTGCGGCCGCACTCGGCGCTGCTTCTGATGCTTTTGCTTTTGCTTTGCGTAGGAGCTGCCGCAGGCTGCGATCTTTTGATCTTTAACCGCAAAAAAATCAAAAGATCGCAGCCTGCGGCAGCTCCTACATAGCGTGACGGGCCCGCGTTTTTTTAATGCTTAGGCGGGTATCCGCCATATCCCCTCGTCTAAGCACAGCAAAGGGCGGAAATCCGCCAAGCTTTGCCCTACAGAAATCATCTTAATTTTCCTACAAGATCAGGTGAGATGGGCCATTGCACTGGTTTTATGCAATGTGGCCCGTGCCTTGCAATGACAGGTGCGAGAGCTGCCGTTAGAGCCGCTCGAAAAAACAAATCCCTCCAAGTACAGGAGGGTTCGCGCTTTAGGTATCAGCCGTCTCAGATGGAATGACGACGGGGTGATGCACTTGAGGAACATTGCAATGACGACTCGTCAGCCACTGTACAAATCTCTGTATGTGCAAGTGATCTTAGCGATTGCTATCGGTATCTTGCTGGGCCATTACTACCCAGAAACCGGGGTTGCACTTAAACCCCTGGGTGATGGCTTTATCAAACTGATCAAAATGGTTATCGCGCCCATTATTTTCTGTACGGTGGTGAGCGGTATCGCCGGTATGCAGAGCATGAAATCGGTCGGTAAGACCGGCGGTTATGCGTTGCTTTACTTCGAAATCGTATCGACCCTAGCCCTGATTATCGGTCTGGTAGTGGTAAACGTGGTGCAGCCAGGCGCTGGCATGCACATCGACGTTTCTACTCTGGACGCCTCCAAAGTCGCGGCCTACGTGACTGCGGGTGCGGATCAAAGCATCGTTGGCTTTATCCTTAACGTCATTCCGTCGACTATCGTTGGTGCTTTTGCCAACGGCGATATTCTGCAAGTACTGATGTTCTCGGTGCTGTTCGGTTTTGCCCTGCATCGCCTGGGTGCCTACGGCAAGCCGGTACTGGACTTCATTGATCGCTTCGCTCATGTGATGTTCAACATCATCAACATGATCATGAAGCTCGCGCCGATCGGTGCCTTGGGCGCCATGGCGTTCACCATCGGTGCCTACGGTGTAGGTTCGCTGGTGCAACTGGGCCAGTTGATGATCTGCTTCTACGTCACCTGCGTGCTGTTCGTTCTGCTGGTGCTGGGTTCCATCGCTCGCGCTCACGGCTTCAGCGTCGTTAAGCTGATCCGCTACATCCGTGAAGAACTGCTGATCGTATTGGGCACCTCTTCGTCGGAATCGGCACTGCCACGCATGCTGGTGAAAATGGAGCGTCTGGGCGCGAAGAAGTCAGTCGTTGGCCTGGTGATTCCAACCGGTTACTCGTTCAACCTCGACGGTACTTCGATCTACCTGACCATGGCGGCCGTGTTTATTGCTCAGGCAACTGACACCCACATGGACATCACGCACCAGATCACCCTGCTGCTGGTGTTGCTGTTGTCGTCTAAAGGCGCAGCTGGCGTGACCGGTAGCGGCTTTATCGTACTGGCAGCTACCTTGTCGGCGGTGGGTCACTTGCCGGTGGCGGGTTTGGCGCTGATTCTGGGTATCGACCGCTTCATGTCCGAAGCCCGCGCCCTCACTAACCTGATCGGTAACGCCGTGGCGACCTTGGTTATTGCCAAGTGGGTAAAAGAGCTGGACGTAGACGTCATGCACAAAGAGCTGGACTCCGGTGGTAGCCCACTGGACAACACCCTGCCTGAAGATGACCTGCTGGTGGCTGAGGGCCAAATGCCTTCGCAAGTGAAGTAACGTTAAGCGTCTAAAAAACCCATCTTCGGATGGGTTTTTTTATGGGTGTTATTCGACTCGGGTATGGCCACTGAACACCAGTGTTTGTCGGCAGCGTCGGCACAGATAGCGGCGGCCCTGCTTCACCAAGCCGTGACGCTGGGCCGAGAACGGGAAGTCGCTGTCTGGGCACGGGCAGCGGTAGATATAACGTGTGGCGCTGCGGCGCTTGATCGCGTAGGTATGGCAGCGGTTGGGAGGCAACTCGTACACCCCACGCATAATGAGCTGCCATTCCTCGCCATGGGGGGCTATACGGTCGCCAAACAGCTGGTGGGCAATGAGGTGCGCGACTTCGTGAGGGACGGTTTGTTTGAGGAAGTCTTCGCTGTTTTCGCGGTACAGCTGCGGATTGAAACGCAGCAGATTCTCATGCAGATGGGCAACCCCAGCCTTTTGACCTCGCAGCTTGAAGCTGACCACTGGGCGCTTAAAGGGCCGCTTGAAAAACACTTCGGCCTGCTTGAAACAGTCTTCTACGCGGGTGTTAAGTAGCTCGGGCATGCGGTTCGGTTCTCCAGAAGCCGCGATTATGCGGCTTTGGAGCAGCGGCAAGCTACAAGAGGTAAGCCCTAAGCGACAAGCTGCAAGCCACGTAGATTCGCGTTGACTTGCCGCTTAGCTAACCCACATAAGTCGGCCCAATCCCCAACCCCCACACGATAACGCTGAAGGCAACGATCGCTACCAAGACGACCAAGCCCACAGCCAGTATTGAGCTGGAAAACAGGAAGCCTTCGTCCGGGTCAATGTTCATGATGGTCGGGACGCCTACGAAGAGTAGGAACACCGTGTAGCAAATCGCCGCCGTGCCGATCAGCATTGCCAACCACATTTGCGGGTACAGCGCTGCCAGTCCGGCAATAAATAAGGGCGTGGCGGTGTAGGTCGCAAAGGCCACGCAGCGGGCCATGCTGGGAACGGCATCGTAAGTACGGGCCATCCAGTGAATAAAGCTGGCCATCACCCCAACGCCGACGAGCATTGCTAAGTAAGACAGCACGCTCATCCACAGAGCGCTGTGCAGGGTGAGCATGACGGGCGGATTTGCGCCGATGGTCCAACCGACCTGAGTGGTGCCAATGAATGCGCAAAGCGGTGGGATCGCGGCCAGAATCAAGGTGTGGGTGAGGTACGTGCGGCTAACGCTTTCTTCGGCGTCGACACGTATTTGGCGCCATGCGTGATCAGGGCGGGTAAGGAGACCTAGAACATGTTGGATCATGCCGCTTACTCCTGTTAAAACGCATCGTCCGTGATGGGGATGCATAAGGTCGCGTGGTCAGATGCTTCAATGAAGGCATATGGCCATAACTGAAGTATAGAAAGCTAATTGATTTACTGCTGGATTCCTTTAGAGCGAATAGTACTGACAGGCGCGGGCTTATCGCATTGGCGTCTTTAGGCCGGTTAAGTAAAATGCCCGGTTTTTGGTCTTAACTCGCGGAATTGAAGCGCTATGGGCACTCTCTCGGTTTCACAACTCAAACTCCAGAAACGCCTGCGCCGATTGACCGGTGAGGCAGTTGCTGATTTCAACATGATTGAAGACGGCGACAAGGTCATGGTTTGTCTGTCGGGCGGCAAAGACAGTTACACCTTGCTGGATGTGCTGTTGCACCTGCAAAAAGTCGCGCCCATCCAGTTCTCGATTGTGGCGGTGAACATGGACCAGAAGCAGCCGGGCTTTCCTGAAGAGGTGCTTCCGGCTTATCTCAAGTCGCTGGGCGTGGATTACCACATTGTTGAAAAAGACACCTACTCGGTGGTCAAGGAGCTGATTCCAGAAGGCAAAACCACGTGTTCGCTGTGCTCGCGCTTGCGCCGGGGCACCTTGTATACCTTTGCCGACGAAATCGGTGCAACAAAAATGGCGCTGGGCCACCATCGTGACGACATTGTCGAAACTTTCTTCCTTAATATGTTCTTCAACGGCACCCTCAAAGCCATGCCTCCCAAGCTGCGTTCCGACGACGGGCGTAACGTGGTGATCCGGCCATTGGCTTACTGCAATGAGAAGGACATTCAGGCTTACTCAGATTTGCAGCAGTTCCCGATTATTCCGTGCAACCTCTGCGGCTCGCAGGAAAACCTGCAGCGTCAGGTCGTCAAAGACATGCTGCAAGAGTGGGAACGCAAGAACCCCGGCCGGACTGAAAGCATCTTTCGCAGCCTGCAACACGTGAACCCGTCGCAACTGGCGGACCGCAACCTGTTTGATTTTGCCAGCCTCAAGATCGACGACACCGCGACCCCGCGTTTCGTTAATCTGTTGAACCTCTAAGCCCGTCTATGGCTCTGACGTTACGGTGAGACCCTACTGACCCAGAGGAGAGGGCATGCGCGACTACACTTGGCTGCACGAATATTGTTTGAATCGTTTTGGTTCGTCCGCCGCGCTGGAAGCTGAATTGTCCGTTCCTCGCACACCCGCGCAATTGCGCAAGATCCCCGATGATCGTTATCTGTCGACTCTGGCGCTGCGGGTATTTCGTGCGGGGCTCAAGCACAGCGTGGTAGATGCTAAATGGCCGGTATTTGAAGAGCTGTTCTTCGGCTTCAAGCCGGAAAAAGTCGTGTTGATGGGTGCTGAACACATCGAGCGCCTGATGCAAGACGCGCGGATTATTCGCCACTTGGGCAAGCTCAAAAGCGTGCCGCGTAACGCGCAGATGATCTTGGATATTGCCCACGAACACGGCAGCTTTGGCGCTTTTATTGCCGATTGGCCGGTCACCGACATCGTGGGGTTGTGGAAGTACCTAGCCAAGCACGGGAATCAATTGGGCGGGTTGTCGGCGCCACGCTTTTTGCGCATGGTCGGCAAAGACACCTTTGTACCGAGCGATGACGTGGTCGCCGCGCTCAACGCGCAAAAGCTGGTGGACAAGGCGCCGACCAGCTTGCGGGATTTGGCGATCGTGCAAAACGCGTTCAACCAATGGCACGCTGAAAGCGGCCGCCCTCTGTGCCAGTTGTCACAGATGCTGGCGTTTACGGTTAACCATTAAGCGCTGTTGCAGGTTGCGATCTCTTAGCCGATCAAGCGGTCGCAACCTGTGCATTATTCCCCCGCCAATCGGCGATCTAGTTGGTAGCGCCAGCGCACAAACAGCATTGCGCTAATGAACAGCGCGATGCTGGCGGTTATTTCCAGCAAGCCGAACACTTGTCGGTTCGAGTCAAATGCGGCCAACGCGCCTTTGATCACATACAGGTTCACTACAAAGCAGATAAACGAGTGCCCGCGAGGGCTGCCTTTGAGCATGCCCGGCAACAGAATCAGCAACGGCACCAGCTCAATCAGCAAAATCACCCAAGGCCGTGCGCCGTGCAGGTTGGCAAACACCCAGTAGTACACGCACAGCAAGCCGATCAGACCCAGAAAGCACGTCAGGCTTAAAACCCGCATCAATTGCACGCGGGGTTCAAGCCATTCAATCGACGGCAATACCTTGGGCTTTTTAGCCACGGGGGCTCTCCAGCTTCAGGGCGGTTGCGGCCAAGCGTTGGCCGAGTGCCCGGCACAGCGCAATTTCGTGTTCGTCCAGCTTGCGCTTGCCATCTGCGCCCGCGTGATGGCTTGGCCCATAGGGCGTGCCGCCGCCAGCGGTGTTGAGCAGGGCCGTCTCGCTGTAAGGCAAGCCGGTGATCAGCATGCCGTGATGCAGCAGCGGCATGATCATCGACAGCAGGGTGGTTTCTTGGCCGCCGTGCAAACTGGCGGTGGAGGTGAACACGCCTGCGGGTTTGCCCACCAGAGCGCCGGTCAACCACAGGTTGCTGGTGCCATCCAGAAAATACTTGAGCGGCGCGGCCATGTTGCCGAAGCGGGTAGGGCTGCCCAGTGCCAAGCCTGCGCAGTTTTTCAAGTCATCGAGGCTTGCATAGGTGGCGCCCTCCAGCGGAATGTCCGGGGCCACGGCTTCGCACTCGGCGGAAATCGCTGGCACGGTACGCAGCCGCGCCTCAAGGCCGCCTTGCTCGATGCCCCGAGCAATGTGTCGAGCCATGTCGCGGGTCGAGCCATGGCGGCTGTAAAACAGCACCAGAATGTAGGGCGCGCTCATGGCAGGATCTCCAGAACCTTTTCCGGTGGTCGGCCGATGACCGCTTTGTCACCCACCACCAGAATCGGTCGCTCAATCAATTTGGGATGTGTGGCCATGGCTGCGATCAGTTGTTCATCGCTGAGGCTGGTATCGGCCAGGTTAAGGGCTTTGTAGTCGTCTTCGCCGGTGCGCAACAATTGGCGTGCGCTGAGCTTAAGTGCGCTCAGCAGGCTGCGCAGTTGCGCGGCGTCCAGTGGCGTTTCGAGGTAGCGCACCACGGTCGGTGCAAGGCCACGGGCTTCGAGAATTTCGAGCGCAGCGCGTGATTTAGAGCAGCGCGGATTGTGATAAAGCGTCAGATCAGTCATGAGCGGGTCGCTTCTTGCGTAAGGTGGCGGGTATTCTACTCGTCTCACTGGCGGGTCTGAACCGTGTGCGGTCATTGGTCGCCTGTAAAGTTGGTTTTTATCGAGAAGGAACAGTACATGTTGAAGCGACTTTTGGCGGCGGCAGGCGTGGCCGCTACCTTATTACTCGCCGGTTGCGGAAATGATTACGGGGTCGATCAACATGCAGAAAAGGTCGCTTCCGAGCGTCTAGACAAGCACTGGAAGGTGGTTAACTACTGGGCCGAGTGGTGCGGGCCGTGCCGGGTTGAAATCCCCGAACTCAACGCGCTGGAAACACAATTGCAGGCACAGTCGGTTGAGTTGTTCGGTGTGAACTATGACGGTTTGCAGGGCAAAGAGCTCAGCGATGCGAGCAATGCCATGGGTATTACCTTTACGGTCTTGGCCCAAGACCCGGCGGATATCTTTGACCTGCCACGCAGTGAAGCGCTGCCGGTAACCTACATCATTGATGACAACGGTAAGGTGCGGGCGCAAATGCTCGGTGAACAGACAGCAGAGGGGATCTTGGCCAAGCTCAAAGACTTGAAGGGGTAGTCAACGACTGCCCCCGTAGCAGCTCGTTAGCTGCTACGGGACATTGATTAGCTGTCTTCGGGCCAAAGCCGCAGGGGCTGGCCTTCGGCAGGCCAAAAACGCACTTGCTCAATCGGCGAAATGTCCCAACGTTGTACCGTCTGCAAGGTTTTGAAAAACCGTTGCTCTTGTTCCATCAACGCGGGGGCGCACGCTTTGCGAGTACTACCTATGGCACCAAAGGTCAGCGTGTCACCGTCCAAGGTGTACGGTGCGAACCAATGGTTACAGCCGCCGTTGCCATAGGCCCGGCCAGCGTCGTCGAAGGTTACGGTCAAGTGGCTGTAGTCCATCAACGGGCGCTCACCAATCCACTCCACCACGTACGCATGATTGCGCTGCAACTGCGGCGAGTGGCCTGCGCAGCCCACTAAGCTGGCGCCCAGTAATGCCAGCAGGATTACGCGCTTCATACCGCTGCCTTTTGGCACTGTGGGCACAGGTGCTTGCTGCCCTCAGTGCTCCAGCCCAGCTCGGCAATCCGTGCGCTGGCCGCGGGTTTCTGGGCTTTGACACCCTGTTTGGCATCGACCGCGAACTCGAATTTCAGCGTTTTGGCACAACCGTCACAGTTGACTTGCCACTCATGAATCGCCAACTCACCAAACACTGGGCCATGGGCCACAGCCACCCACTGAGCGCGAGGGTTGATCAGGTGACGAACTTTTTCGACGGTCAGGCGCATGGACAAGTCCTTGCTGCCTTTGAGGGTCACAACCAGAACATCGTCGTTTTGAATCGAGCCGCCATTGCCTGTCACTTGATAACGGCCAGGCATCAGGGCGCGGCACTCGATCAAGGTGTGCTGAGGGCTAAGCAGGTTGTAGCGGAAATCGTGTTCGACCATGGGTCCTCCAAATGGGCCGCTATGCTATCAATCTTCGATCAGGTTTTGTGGCGCGCCTTTGCGCCAAGCAGCGATATTGTTCAGGGTGGTGCTGGCAATCGCATTCAACGCTTCGCGGGTCAGAAAAGCCTGATGCGCGGTAATAATCACATTGGGGAAGGTCAGCAGGCGTGCCAGCACGTCGTCTTGCAAGGGCAGGTCGGAGCGGTCTTCAAAGAACAATTGGGCTTCTTCTTCGTACACATCTAGCCCCAAATAACCCAATTGGCCGCTCTTGAGCGCTTCGATTAAGGCCGGGGTATCGACCAATGCTCCGCGCCCGGTGTTGATCAGCATGGCGCCGTGTTGCAGGGTGGCCAGGGACTGGCTGTTGATCAGGTGTTTATTGTCAGCGGTCAGCGGGCAATGCAGGCTGATGATCTGTGAGCTGGCCAGTAGCGCTGGCAGGCTTACGTACTGCGCGCCCAGCGCGACCAGTTCGGGGTTGGGGTAGGGGTCGTAGCACTGCAATTGGCAGCCAAAGCCGGCCATGATCTTACCGAAGGTCGCGCCGATCTGGCCGGTGCCGACAACCCCAACGGTTTTGCCCACCAGATCAAAACCGGTCAAACCGTGCAAAGTGAAGTCGCCTTCGCGGGTGCGGTTGTAGGCCCGGTGCAGGCGGCGGTTGAGCGCCAGAATCAACGCCACGGCGTGCTCAGCCACGGCGTGCGGCGAGTAGGCCGGCACGCGTACCACGCTCAAGCCCAAGCGTTTGGCTGCGGCTAGATCAATATGGTTGTAACCGGCAGAGCGCAAGGCGATTAGGCGGGTTCCACCGCCAGCCAGTTGCTCAAGCACCGGGGCGCTCAAGTCATCATTGATAAAAGGGCAGACCACGTCATAGCCATGCGCCAGCGCTGCGGTGTCGAAGCTCAAGCGCGCAGGCTGAAAGTGCAGCTCAAGGTCTTCGGGCTGTGGGGCGGCCAAGAAGCTTTCGCTGTCGTAGGTCTGGCTGCTGAAAAGAAGGATGCGCATCTGTTCTTCCTTGAGTGTTGGGTTAAACCTGACGGGTGGTCTAGGTTAGGCCGTGCTGCGGGCCTCATGCGCCAGACGCAAAATAGCTTGGTCCAGTTCGTCGAGAGCCGTATCGGCTTTTGGGCTTTCTTGCTTGAGTAAGGTTTCGCTGCGTTGGCAGGCACCGCGCAATTGCGGCACACCACAGTAGCGGGTTGCGCCGTGCAAGCGGTGAACATGTTCGATCAAGGCTGTGCGGTCGTTGTCTGCGCGGGCCTGGCGAATCGCCAGACGGTCTGTTTCAAGTGACGCCAATAACATCGACAGCATGTCGGCGGCAAGATCTGCTTTGCCAGCCGCCAAGCGTAAACCTTCGTCGGCATCGAGTACGGCCAATTTGTTCGCGGATCTGAAGCGGTCCTTGGCGCTTTCGCTGGTTTGGTTGAGCAACGCCAAACCTGTCCATTTCAAGACCACTTGCGCCAATTGGCGCTCGCTGATGGGCTTGGTGAGGTAGTCGTCCATGCCACTTTGCAGCAGGGCTCGTTTCTCGTTGGCCATTGCATGGGCGGTCAGCGCCACGATGGGCATCGGCGAAGATTGTTGTTTTTGTTCCCACTGGCGCAGCACTTCGGTGGTTTCGCGGCCATCCATGCCGGGCATTTGCACGTCCATTAGCACCAAGTCGAAGGCTTGGGTCTTGAAGGTATCCACGGCGGCATAACCACTGTCGACCGCCTTGACCTTGGCGCCCATGTCTTCGAGCAGCGTTTGCACCAGTAGCAGGTTGGCCGGGTTGTCATCCACACACAAAATACGCGGAGCACGGCTGGCGAGTATTTCGCCGGGCTCGTTGCGAATTTGCTGCGGGTTGATGAGTTGGATCAGTGCTCGGCGCAATTTTCGGGTGCAGGCAGGCTTGGCTTGTAACTGGTTGTGAGGGTTAGGCACCGCGGTATTGAACAAAACCAACTCAGTGGTTGGGCACAGCACCAATACCTTGCACCCCAAGTGCTCAAGGTCCCAAATGTACTGGTTGAGACGCTCAGGCGGGAGGTCATGGGCCGTCACGCCGAGGACGGCCAGATCCACAGGGTGTTCAGTTTGATGGGCGCTGGTCACACCGTTACTGAGGTTGTCCAAGGTGAGGTACGGCGTCACGCTTAGCCCACAATCTTCGAGTTGGTGCAGCATGGCTTGACGGGCAAGGTCGTGTTTTTCCAACAGCGCCACACTGTGACCGAGGAGCGGCGCAACGGGTAGGTCGTCAATATCATCTTGAGCTTTGGGTAGGTTGACGCTGATCCAAAATCCCGAGCCTTCACCCGGTTCGCTTTCAACCCCGATTTCGCCGCCCATTTGTTCGACCAGACGCTTGGAAATCACCAGCCCCAGCCCAGTACCGCCCGTTTGGCGTGAGAGTGAATTATCGGCCTGGGTGAAGGCTTGGAACAGCGCCCGTACGTCTTGGTTGGTCAGCCCGATCCCGGTGTCTTGTACGCTGATGCGCAATTGGACGCCGCCGCTGGTGGAGTTGTTGTCATCGTCTTCGAGCATCGCCCGCACCACAATCGTGCCTTCGCGGGTGAATTTGATCGCGTTGTTGACCAAGTTAGTGAGGATTTGCTTGAGCCGCAGCGGGTCGCCAATCAGCGACAGCGGGGTGTCGCGGTACACCAGGCTGACCAGTTCGAGGCCTTTTCCGTGGGCGGAGGGGGCGAGGATGGTCAGGGTGTCTTGCAACAGGTCGCGCAGGTTGAACGGCGTGCTATCGAGAACCAACTTGCCAGCTTCGATTTTCGAGAAGTCAAGAATTTCGTTGATGATTCCGAGCAGGTTGTCAGCTGATTTCTCGATGGTATGCAGGTAGTCGAACTGGCGAGGCGTGAGTTCACTTTTTTGCAGCAAATGGGTGAAGCCTAGAATGCCATTGAGCGGCGTGCGGATTTCGTGGCTCATATTGGCCAGGAACTCAGACTTGATCCGGCTGGCTTCGAGGGCTTCTTTACGTGCCAGGTCTAGCTCCAGATTCTGGATTTCGATGGTTTCAAGGTTTTGACGCACGTCTTCGGTGGCTTGATCGACGCTGTGTTGCAACTCTTCTTGGGCGTTTTGCAGGGTTTCGGCCATGCGATTGATGCCCGAGGCCAACTCGTCTAACTCTTGGCTACCCAGCGCGGGTAAGCGGGTGTGTAACTGACCGTCCTTAAGTTGAGCCACCGCTTGCTTGATTTGCCCTATAGGCGCGTTGATCGTGCGGCTCATGCGTAAGGCCAGCAGGGTGGTTAACACTAAGCCGCTAACAATCAGCAGCAAGCTGGCAAACAAGCTGCGATAGCCGCGCAGCAGCATTGTGTGATGCGACAGCTCCAGTTCGACCCAACCCAGTAAGCGGTGGGCTTCGTTGGGGATGATATCGCCAGCCAGATTGCGATGGCGGCCAAAGACCGGCAGTAAATAACGCGTGGCATCGCCGTCGGTACGTTGCAGCAGTTGGCTGCTGTTGCCCAACGGGGTTTGGTTGAGCATGGTTGGGCCAGCATGGGCTAACGGCTCGTGATTGGGGCTTAGGAACGCCACGGCGCGCACGTCTTGCTGATCAAGGGATTCGCTGGCGATGCGCTCCAGCAAGGCTTTGTCATGCCGCCCCATGGCTGGAGCGACCAGCGGCGCAAGTTGCTCAGCGATCATTTCACCGCGTTGCAACAACTGCGATTCCAATTCTGATTGCTGCAACCACGTGAAGTAGCTACCTAGCACCACGGCCATCAAGGTGACGGGTAGCAAGGTCAGCAGCAAGACGCGGCCTTTTATCCCCAGATTTTTCAGCACACAACTCTCCGGCCGAGCATTTTTAAAAGCATTCCTGTGCAGTTAGGTATAGATCAGCTCGCAGTGTAGCCATTTGATACAAGGCAAACCTTTGTAAATTTAGCGTGTAGGCGCCTAGGGCTTACTAATCAGCCGTGCAGCGGCCTTGTCTGTTGCTCGTGCAGGCTCAATCTTTAATAATCGGCGACTGAGAATGACTTGCAGACGCTAATGAATCACGTAATCGCTCAACCCCCGCGCCTTTTGGCCATTGAAGATGACCCCATTTTGGGTGCCTATTTGCATGAGCAATTGGCGCGCAGCGGGTTTGAGGTGGTGTGGTGCCAAAATGGTCAAGAAGGTTTGAGCCGCGCCACCCATGAGCCTTTTGATGTGGTGCTGATGGACATTCTGCTACCGGGCATGAACGGCTTGCAGGTGCTCACGCAGTTGCGTCAAACCCATGCGTTGCCGGTTATTTTGATGTCGGCGTTGGGGGCTGAAGCTGACCGTATTAGCGGGTTTCAGTTGGGCGCCGATGACTACTTGCCCAAGCCTTTCAGCATGGCGGAGTTAAGCGTACGGATTCAGGCCATCTTGCGCCGGGTGGCGCTGGATCGCATGTCGCCACCGGCTCCAGCATTGGTCGAGGGCGCGCTGATATTCGATGACAGCGTTGGGGACGTGCGCTATGGCCAGCAATGGGCCGGGCTGACGCGCAGCGAATACCGCTTGCTCGACACCCTGCAACGCAACACAGATGAAGTGTTGAGTAAGGCGTTTCTCTATCAACAGGTCTTACAACGCGGCTACTCGGCTCATGACCGCAGTTTAGACATGCACATCAGCCAAATCCGGCGCAAGCTCAAGGCCATTGGCTATCACGAGCGAACCGTGCGCACGGTGTGGGGCAAGGGCTATGTTTTGAGCGAAAACGATGCGTCCTAAGCTGCCTAGCAAGCACTCGGTGTTTTGGAAGCTGGCGTGTTTGCTGGTGGCTTTTTGTTTGCTGATGATATGGCTCAGTTGGTCCTGGGGGCGGTACATGGACAAACGCACTGGCTATTTAAGCGATGAGGCCAAGAGCACGTTGATCCGTTACGCCGCCCAAGCCGAGCAAGCTTGGAATCAGGGCCAACAAGTGGGTGTCGATCAATGGTTGCAAACCGTTGGGAAAACCGAACATGGCTGGGTGGGCGTGGTCGGCCAAGACTTACAGGCGCTGAGCAGCTACCCGTTGAATGAACTCGAAGCCCAGCGCATGACCTTTCTGCGCGGGTTGGATTGGCCCATCAGCCACGTCAATCGAACGCGTCCTTGGCTCAAAGTGCCATTTCCTAAAGACCCCTCAGCCGGTTACTTAGTCATAGAGCTGCCGCAGCGTTACATGCCAGGGCGTTCGCAGTTAGTGTGGCGCATCCTGATCAATGGGGTGATCCCGGGTCTAATCACGCTGCTGCTGTGCGTGGGGCTTTACCGTTTACTGATTGTGCCGCTGAACCAGTTGCGAGAGCAGGCCAATGCTTGGCGCGCAGACCAGTTGGGCGTCCGGCTGTCGAGCCAGACCACCAGCCGTCAGGACGAATTGGGCGAGTTGGGCCGTGCGTTCGATCAAATGTCTGAGCGTCTGCAAAGCACGGTCAGCCAACAGCAACAACTCCTGCGCGACCTGTCCCATGAGCTGCGTACGCCGTTGAGCCGCTTGCGCGTCGCGTGTGACAGCGAGCAAAGCGTTGAAGCCCTGCGCGAGCGTTTGAGCCGTGAAGTCGACGGCATGCAGCGCCTGGTAGAAGACACCTTACAACTGGCCTGGCTGGATGCGGAGCGCGGGCCACTGCCGATGGAAAGGATTCAGATTCTGGCGTTGTGGGAGATGCTGACCGAAAATGCGCGCTTTGAAAGTGGCTGGTCGGAGTCACGCTTACCGTGCGGCGTTGAGGCCGACTGCTGGGTCAACGGCCACCTCAACAGCTTGGCGCAGGCGTTGGAGAATATTCTGCGCAATGCCATTCGCCACTCTCCAGCCGATGGCATCGTCAGCCTAAATGGTCAGCGCGAAGGTGATGAATGGCACTTATGGCTTGACGATCAAGGTGGGGGTGTTGCCCCTCAAGCGCTGGAACGGATCTTTGCGCCGTTTATCCGCCTTGACGGCTCGCGCCCGGGGGATGGCGGATTTGGCCTTGGTCTGAGCATCGCGCGTAATGCCTTGCGCGTGCAGGGTGGCAGCTTATGGGCGCAAAACACCGAGCACGGTTTGCGCGTCCATCTGCGGCTGCCTTGCGCAGAGCAACCTAATCGCTAGGGGTTGCTGTAGGTTAAAAGCAAAAGATCGCAGCCTTCGGCAGCTCCTACGCAGCCACGATCAAACCTAGCCCGCAGGCTGCGATCTTTACATTCAAAAAACAGAGCCTACGCAAAGCAGGCTAGGCTTGCCTTATAGCTTTTAGCCATAAGCTTTGTTCTTTGCGTGATATGGGCTGTCGGCGTTTGTCGGTATGATGTGCGCCCCCGCGGTCTGGATTGCGAATACGCCATGACATTGCAGTACCCCACTATTGCCGATTGCATCGGTAACACCCCGCTGGTGCGCGTGCAGCGCCTTGCCGGGAACACGACTAACACCTTATTGCTCAAGCTCGAAGGGAATAACCCGGCAGGCTCAGTCAAGGATCGCCCCGCGTTGTCGATGATTACCCGCGCTGAATTGCGTGGGCAGATCCAGTCGGGCGATACCTTGATCGAAGCCACCTCGGGCAACACCGGTATTGCGTTGGCAATGGCCGCTGCGATCAAGGGTTACAAGATGCTCCTGATCATGCCTGACAATTCGAGCGCTGAGCGCAAAGCGGCCATGACCGCTTATGGCGCCGAGCTGATCCTGGTCAGTCAAGAAGAGGGCATGGAAGGTGCTCGTGACTTGGCCGATAAGCTTCAGGCCGAAGGTCGTGGCAAAGTGCTCGACCAGTTCGCCAACGGTGATAACCCAGAGGCCCATTACACGTCCACGGGCCCAGAAATCTGGCGCCAGACCCAAGGTACGGTTACCCACTTCGTCAGTTCGATGGGCACCACGGGTACCATCATGGGGGTTTCGCGATACCTCAAAGAGCAAAACCCAGCGGTGCAGATCGTCGGTTTGCAACCGATGGAAGGCGCTGCCATCCCTGGTATTCGTCGCTGGCCAGTTGAGTACCTACCAAAAATCTATCAAGCCGAGCGTGTTGATCGGATTGTCGACATGGCTCAGCAAGAAGCTGAAGACGTGATGCGCCGTCTGGCTCGCGAAGAAGGTATTTTTTGCGGCGTGTCATCAGGCGGTGCAGTAGCCGCTATGTTGCGCCTGTCTCAAGAAGTAGAAAACGCCGTGATTGTCGGCATCATTTGCGACCGTGGCGACCGTTACTTATCGACTGGCATTTACGATGCGCCCAACTAATGGCTAAGCAAGAGAGAGGGCTGCGCTTCCAGCCCACTGGCGGCACCAAAACGCCGCAAGTACCGACGGGTAAAAAGCAGCGTTTGAGTATTGAACGCTTAGCCAATGACGGCCGCGGTATTGCCTTTTTACAAGGCCGTACCTGGTTTGTGTCGGGGGCTTTGGCCGGTGAAGACGTCGAAGCCCGTGTATTGGGTGCCCACGGCAAAGTGGTTGAGGCCCGCACTGAGCGGGTATTCACTGCCAACGCCAGTCGTCGCGAGCCGCCCTGTGTGCATGCAGGCAAGTGCGGCGGGTGCAGCCTGCAACATCTGCCTCACGACGAGCAGCTTGCACTGAAACAGCGCATGCTCGCCGAGCAACTGACCCGCGTCGCCGGTGTTGAGCCTGACGAATGGGCACCGCCGTTGACCGGGCCAGAGTTTGGCTACCGTCGTCGGGCGCGTATTGCGGTGCGCTGGGATGCCCGGGCCAAGCGCTTAGATGTCGGGTTTCGTGCAGCGGGCAGCCAAGACATCGTGGCCATCGACCACTGTTTGGTTCTGGTACAGGCTTTGCAACCTATCATGAGCGGTTTGCCGAGCATGCTGCGCCAGTTGAGCAATCCGAAAGCCTTAGGGCATGTCGAACTGTTCAGCGGTTCGGCAAATGCTGTGTTGCTGCGCCATATGGCGCCGCTTAACGACACTGACGTGCAGGTTTTAAAGGATTTTTGCTCCACCCATCAGGCTCAATTGTGGCTTCATGGCGACGCCGAGCCACAGCCGGTCGATTTGACGCAGACCTTGGGCTACCGTTTACAGCAATGGGATCTGGAATTAGCGTATCGGCCGGGTGACTTTGTTCAAGTCAACGCCGGGGTTAACGAAGCCATGGTCGCACAAGCGCTAGAGTGGCTGGCGCCGCAGGCTGACGAACGGGTTCTTGACTTGTTCTGCGGGCTGGGTAATTTCGCATTGCCACTGGCGCGTCAAGTGCGCGAGGTGGTGGCCGTCGAAGGGGTTAAGACGATGGTCGAACGTGCCGCGCAAAACGCGGCCAGTAACAAGCTGCATAATGCAGCGTTTTTTCAGGCCGATCTGTCGCAGCCTTTAGTGGACGCGACGTGGGCCAAACAGGGCTTTGCCGCTGTACTCTTAGACCCGCCGCGCGATGGCGCCTTCGAGGTAGTGCGCAAGCTCTCGGGCCTAGGGGCCAAACGTTTGGTGTACGTGTCGTGTAACCCGGCTACGCTGGCTCGCGACACGGTTGAATTGATGAAACAGGGATATCGGTTAAAACGTGCCGGAATCCTCGATATGTTCCCGCAAACCGCGCATGTCGAGGCGATGGCGTTATTTGAAGCAGATTAGGTTCGACGGGCCCGCAACCACATGCCGCTTGACCCCGGAGCGTGTGGTTGGGATTCGGGTCGGTATATCGGTGCATTGAACGTGCCCCGTAGGGAAGGTAAGCAAGATGGTACAGGTCAGAGCACACCAGCCGATCAACACTGACGGCAGTCTCAACCTCGAAGCATGGCTTGATCATGCGGTGAGTGTCGATGTAGCACTGGACCGCGAAGCCTTGAAGCAAGCGTGTGAGTTCGCACGTGAGGCTGAGCAGCAGGCCAATGCAGCAAAAAACCGATGGTCTGAAGGGACGTCGAGTTTTCGCACTGGGTTAGAAATTGCTGAAATCCTCGCCGATCTGAAGCTGGATCAAGATTCGCTGGTGGCGGCGATTTTGTATCGCGGCGTGCGCGAAGGGCAAATCTTGCTGCCCGCCGTCAGCCAGCGCTTTGGCCCGGTTGTCGCCAAATTGATTGATGGCGTGTTGCGCATGGCGGCTATCAGCGCCAGCCTCAGCCCTCGTCAATCCATGGTATTGGGCTCTCAGGCGCAGGTTGAGAACCTGCGCAAAATGCTGGTGGCGATGGTTGATGACGTGCGAGTGGCACTGATCAAACTGGCCGAACGCACGTGCGCGATTCGAGAAGTCAAAAATGCCACGGACGAAAAACGCACCCGCGTTGCCCGTGAGGTTTTCGATATTTATGCGCCGCTGGCGCACCGCTTAGGGATTGGCCACATCAAGTGGGAGCTGGAGGACTTGTCCTTCCGCTATCTGGAGCCAGAGCAGTACAAACAAATCGCCACCTTGCTGCATGAGCGCCGCTTAGACCGTGAGCGTTTTATCAGCGATGTGATGAACCAGTTACGCACCGAGCTTGAGGCCACTGGGGTGACCGACGCTGATATCAGCGGTCGGGCCAAACACATCTATTCGATCTGGCGCAAAATGCAGCGCAAGGGTCTGGCTTTTAGCCAGATCTATGACGTGCGCGCTGTGCGGGTTCTGGTCCCGGAAATGCGCGATTGCTACACCGCATTGGGCATCGTTCATACCCTGTGGCGGCACATTCCCAAAGAGTTCGACGACTACATCGCCAACCCCAAAGAGAACGGCTACCGCTCGCTGCACACTGCGGTTATTGGGCCTGAAGGCAAGGTGCTGGAAGTACAAATCCGCACCCATGCGATGCACGAAGAGGCTGAGCTGGGCGTGTGTGCGCACTGGCGCTATAAGGGCACCGACGTTAAAGCCGGGTCTAACCAGTACGAAGAGAAAATTTCGTGGCTGCGCCAAGTCCTGGAGTGGCACGAAGAACTAGGGGATATCGGCGGTTTGGCCGATCAGTTACGCGTCGATATCGAGCCAGACCGGGTCTATATCTTCACCCCGGACGGGCATGCCATCGACTTGCCCAAGGGTGCAACCCCGCTGGACTTCGCCTATCGCGTACACACCGAGATCGGCCATAACTGCCGTGGCGCCAAGATCAACGGGCGCATCGTACCGCTCAACTACAGCCTGCAAACCGGCGAGCAAGTTGAGATCATCACCAGCAAACACGGCACACCCAGCCGCGACTGGCTGAACTCGAACTTGGGCTACGTCACCACCTCGCGGGCGCGGGCGAAGATTGTTCACTGGTTTAAATTGCAGGCCCGTGATCAAAACGTCTTGGCCGGTAAAACCTTGCTTGAGCGCGAGCTGGGCCGCTTGGGCTTGCCAGCGGTTGACTACGAGAAGCTCGCTGACAAAGCCAACATGAAAACCGCCGAGGACATGTTCGCGGCATTGGGTGCGGGCGATTTGCGCTTGGCCCAATTGATCAATCTTGCGCAGCAACTGGTCGACCCAGAGCGCGGCAACGAGCAGATCGAACTGATTCCGCGTAAAGCCACCGGCTATAAGCCAGGTAAGCGTGGAGACATCCAGATCGAAGGCGTGGGCAACCTGTTGACCCAAATGGCCGGCTGCTGCCAACCACTGCCGGGCGATGCGATTGTCGGTTACATCACCCAAGGGCGTGGCGTGAGCATTCACCGTCAGGATTGCGCCTCGGTGCTGCAACTGAGCAGCCGTGAGCCGGAACGCATCATTCAGGTCAATTGGGGGCCGATTCCAGTGTCGACCTACCCGGTCGATATCGAAATTCGTGCCTACGACCGTTCGGGCTTGTTGCGTGATGTGTCACAAGTTCTGCTTAACGAGCGAATCAACGTATTGGCGGTCAACACCCGCTCGAACAAAGAGGACAACACCGCGTTGATGTCCTTGACCATCGAGATCCCGGGGCTTGATGCGTTGGGGCGTTTGCTAGGGCGTATTTCGCAACTGCCCAATATCATCGAAACCCGCCGTATCGGGCGGAGTGAGCCGCGCTAAACACGCCGGGTGAAATTGTAGGAGCGAGCTTGCCTCGCGATCTTTTGATCTTAAAAGGATCGCGAGCTGGCGCCTCCAGCAGGGTTTTGCACAAGGATTAATGATGTACACCCTCGACGACTTGCTAAACCTCATGTCCCGCCTGCGTGATCCGCAGTACGGCTGCCCGTGGGATATCAAACAAACCTACGCGACCATCGTGCCGCATACCCTCGAAGAAGCCTATGAAGTGGCTGACGCTATCGAGCGCAGCGACTTTGAGCACTTGCAGGGCGAGCTGGGCGATCTACTGTTTCAAGTGGTGTATTACAGCCAGTTGGCCCGCGAGGAAGGGCGTTTTGAATTTGCCGGAGTGATCGACAGCATCACTCGCAAGCTGATTCGCCGCCATCCCCACGTGTTCCCGACCGGCGATCTTTACGCATCCCTAGACGTGCCGCGCTTGAGCGAAGAGCAGGTCAAGCTGCGTTGGGAAGAAATCAAAGCGCATGAGCGCGCCGAAAAAGCGCACGCGCCGCAGCAGTTGTCGCTGCTTGATGATGTACCAACGGCACTGCCTGCCTTGTCACGTGCGGCCAAGTTACAAAAACGCGCGGCCCAGGTCGGCTTTGACTGGCCTGGGGCTTTGCCGGTGTTAGACAAGGTGCGTGAAGAGCTGGACGAAGTGCTGGAAGCCATGGCCGATGATGATTCGGCAGCGATCCATGACGAAGTCGGCGACTTGTTGTTTTCGGTGGTGAATCTGGCGCGGCACTTAAAAGTTGATCCAGAAACCGCCCTGCGTGGTGCGAATGCAAAATTTGACCGACGTTTCCGGTTTATCGAGCAAGCATTGCGCGATACCCTGCGTCCCATTGAAGATTGCACCCTTGAAGACTTGGACGCTCTGTGGGGCGAAGCCAAGCGTCAGGAAAAGAATTTACCCAGCTGCGGCTGAGTTTGCCTAAGTGAGTAAGCAGATGAGCATTTCCCTACGCGACCAGTTGCTCAAAGCCGGACTGGTCAATGAAAAGCAGGCCAAGCAGGCCGGCAAAGAAAAGCAGAAGCAGCAGCGCTTGGCCCACAAAGGCCAAGCCGAACTGGATGACACCCAGCAGCGTCTGGCGGCTGAAGCCAAGGCTGAGAAGCTCAAGCGAGATCAGGAGCTTAACCGCCAGCAGCAAGAAAAGGCCGAGCAAAAGGCCCGTGCCGCCCAGATCAAACAATTGATCGAAGTGTCACGCGTGCCCAAGCTGAACACCGAGGACTACTACAACTTTGTCGACGACAAAAAGGTCAAGCGCCTATCGGTCAACACCTTAATGCGCAATAAGCTGGCCAATGGGTCGCTGGCCATTGTGCAGCACCAAGGCGGTTATGAAGTGATCCCGCGTGAGGCGGCACTGAAAATTCAAGAGCGTGACCCGCGGCGTATTGTTCAGTTAAACGTGCTGGTGGAGTCGAAAACACCCGAAGAAGACGATCCGTACGCGGCGTATCAGATCCCTGACGACTTAATGTGGTAACAAGGCGTTAGTGGTTACACATGCATTAATACTTTGAGCGCTGGGTTAATAAGCGAAAGGAGAAGCGAGACACTACGCTTCTCCTAAGTCTTCATTAATTAACGTGGTCAGGTATTGATATGTATGTGAGCGTTGCATTACTCCAGCAGGCGACTTTTAATTCTGAGTTCTCTTTGCCGAGATCGCCTGGCCAATCCATCATTGAGTATGTTGAGCGAGAGCTTGAGCGGCGTACTCAATATATGGCTGAAAAAATTAAGTCTGCATTGGCTGTTGTGCATCAAGACAACGCTAATAGTGAGTGTTTGTTTTTTGTGCTGCCCGAATTTTTTTGGAATGTCCCGTGGTCTGCGGTGGCGAGTCGTGAAGAGTTATTGGCACTGAGTGATACGTGTTTTGAACGAATTTCGGAATGTGTAAGCCACTTACTGGATAGCTTTCCTGTTAGTACCCATGGGCATTTGGCGGTGCTGGCAGGCACCTGTGCGACGCTTGCTGAAGTCGAAAGTACAACGGGCACGCACTTTGAAGTTATTAATTATTTATTGGCCGGTAGCAACGCAAGCCAAAACGCGCTGGGCAAATCATCATTGGTGATGTGGCCAAAGCGGTATGTGTCTGGTATTGATTTTGGAAATAACAAAAAAGGCGATTCGAACTATTGGTTTTTTGAACTTGCCGAAGGTGTCACGATAAAGGTGAAAAATAAAAGTTCATCGTTGGCTGAGTCTAATACGGCGGCGGGCTACAGAACTATATTTAAAAATGACTTTGTTGAGCGCTGCCCTATCAGCATAGATTTATGCCTTGATTATGCGGTAGTCGGTAACCAAGAGCGTGAGAATGAATACACCGATTGGAATTCAAAGCTCGACTTTATAATAGCCTGCGGTATGGAGTTTGATCGAGAGAAGCAACACCTCGAAAGTCTTCAATTTGCGTTCAGAAATGACGGGATGGGCGCGGGGATGTGTGAAGCAGTTACCGTTGTGAATGGCCGTATTACTAATAAATTGCCCACGGTACGCGTCGATAACAATATTCACATGGTGCACATTAACGTTGCGTAAGGCCTTTATGGGTGCGCTGGAGTAATCGGCGCGTGGGTTACTTAAAAACACCCCCCGCGGCTGCGGGGGGTGCGTTTTTCAAGACTGTAATTTCACTGCTTACGCTTTGCTTTTTTGCGCTTCAAGCTTTTCCAGCTCGGCTTTGTAGTCTCGAGCGTCGCTCTCGCGGTGGAACATACCGACCAATACGTCTTCCTGATGAACGTCCCACAGATGAACGCCATGGGCAACCAACTGGTGGAACATACGTGAATCGTCGCGCTCAGTTACTTTGATAGTCATCTGCTTGCTCCAAATTCTAGTAAGGGTCTGCGGCAAGACGTCGCAGGCCTTCTTTATAGAATTTGTTAGCTTCCTAAGTAAATAGCTAATTGTCGTGCTGTCATTTTGATAAAAAACGAAAAATGCCTGAAGCCCTTTAAATACGGGGTGTTTAGCGTTTTTAGGATTGGTTTTATGACAAAAGTTTCATGATTGGCGACTCATTGAACTCGGTTATCTGTAGAAAATGCCCCTCGCCCAAGGTTCTGATTGACCTGTCCAAGTGGGCATTTGAATCACAATGGCTGACGGATAGCTGTGTAGGAGCAGCCGCAGGCTGCGATCTTTTGATCTTTAACGCCCAAGCTCGCAGCCTACGGCAGCTCCTACGGGGGAGTTTGTGGGCTTATAAATGTAGGAGCAGCCGCAGGCTGCGATCTTTTGATCTTTAAAGCCCAAGCTTGCAGCCTTCGGCAGCTCCTACGGGGGAGTTTGTGGGCTTATAAATGTAGGAGCTGCCGCAGGCTGCGATCTTTTGATCTTTAAAGTCCAAGCTTGCAGCCTTCTGCAGTTCCTACGAGAAGTGGGTTGCGCCGTTTTAACGAAAAACCCCGCCGAAGCGGGGTTTTCATGACGGGTACAGCTCAAGGCTTGTAGCTGCCTTAATTACCTTTAACAGCCTGGCCGTTCACCGTGCCGTCTTGCAGCATGATGTTGTATTCCTTGCCGTCTTTTTCAACTTGACGCAGCTTGACCAGCAAGCCTTCCCAATTTTTAGCGAACCACATTTCAGTGATGCGCTTGTTTTGTGTCGGATCGCGAACGCGCTCCACCTTGATGGCGTCTACCTTGCCAGCTTTGGTGTCGACGACCTCTGAGCCTATGACGCGAAAGTCATAGGTATCGACGTCGTTACCATCAACTACTTGGTAGCTCATGCTCTTTTTGCCTGCTACGACATCGCGTTGCAACGCCAACTGGTAAGTCGATTTGTCGAGCATACCGCTGAGCAGTGGCACTTTGACTGCGTCTTTGTTATCGGTGCCGGTGACCATGTTTGTGGCCCAGTCGAAGTCTAGGCTGACGTTCTTGGATTTACCCAAGCCGCCACGCTCGAAGCTGTAAGACTGCGGTATCAGGCTGTCGTTTTTGAAGGCGAAGGTACTGGATTCAGTCAGGCTGGCAATCATCATCGAAGCCTTGAAGTTCAAGGTCCAATTGCCGTTGTCATTCTTGACCAAGCTGCGCTCGGCAGAGCCACTCATGGGTAGCTGCTTCCAGTCAGCCGTGTAGCTGGCCTGGAAAGGATGGAGTTCGGCCGCTTGCACTGCTGGGACAGCCAGCAGGCTCAGGGCGAGGAGCAGGGCACGACGCATAATTTCTCCTAGGTTCGTATCAAGTGGCCGCTGGCCGCGAGTAATTGACCGTCTAATAATGCGCCTTGCTCGTCAAGAGACAAGCGACCTTCGGCAAACCAGCGCACTGCAAGCGGATAAATCAGGTGCTCTTGGGTGTGAACCCGTTGCGCCAGACTGTGCGGCGAGTCGTCGGACTCTATCGCAATGACTGCTTGTACGACCAGAGGCCCGCCATCGAGTTCCTCGGTGACAAAGTGCACGCTACAACCATGCTCGCTGTCACCCGCTTCCAAAGCACGCTGATGCGTATGCAAACCTTTGTACTTGGGCAGCAGAGAAGGGTGGATGTTGAGCAGGCGACCCTGATAGTGACGCACGAAGTTTGCGCTGAGGATGCGCATGAATCCGGCCAAAACCACCAGTTGCGGGTTGAAGGTATCAATGACTTCGATCAGTGCAGCATCGAAGGCCTCGCGGCCCTCGAATGCTGTGTGATCCAGTACGTGGGTGTCGATACCCGCGTCTTTGGCGCGTTGCAGGCCGTAGGCATCTTCGCGGTTAGAGATCACCGCGCGGATCTTGACCGGGCTGTTCTCAGGCTCAACGCTGTTGATCAAGGCCTGCAAGTTGCTGCCGGTGCCGGAAAGCAGCACCACTACATCACAGGTATCAGGCATTAGTGCGCCTTGAGGTTTTGCAGCTCAACTTGCGGTGCGCCTTCGGCGGCCGTTGCGATCTGGCCGATCACCCAAGGTTGTTCGCCCGCTTCACGCAGAACGTTCAACGCGGTTTCAACATCGGCCTGAGCCACGCAAATTACCATGCCTACGCCGCAGTTCAGCACGCGGTGCATTTCGGTTTCGTTCACGTTGCCTTTTTCTTGCAGCCAGTTGAAGACCGCAGGACGCTGCCAGCTGGCGACGTCAACTACCGCTTGAGCGCCTTTAGGCAGAACGCGCGGGATGTTGTCGAGCAGGCCGCCACCGGTGATGTGAGCCATGGCTTTTACCACGCCGGTTTCTTTGATCAGCTTTAGCAACGGCTTAACGTAGATGCGGGTAGGAGCCATCAGTAGATCGGTCAGCGGTTTGCCATCGAGCTGGATGTTTTCGATGTCTGCGCCAGACACTTCGATGATCTTGCGGATCAACGAGTAACCGTTAGAGTGCGGGCCCGACGATGGCAGCGCGAGCAGGGCATCACCGGCAGCGACTTTGGAGCCGTCGATGATTTCAGACTTTTCGACTACGCCAACACAGAAACCGGCCAAGTCGTAGTCTTCGCCTTCGTACATGCCAGGCATTTCTGCGGTTTCGCCGCCTACCAGCGAGCAACCGGACAATTCGCAGCCAGCGCCGATGCCGGTCACTACTTGGGTCGCCGTCTCTACGTTGAGCTTGCCGGTGGCGTAGTAGTCGAGGAAGAACAGAGGTTCTGCGCCGCACACGATCAGGTCGTTAACGCACATGGCAACCAGGTCGATGCCGATGCTGTCGTGTTTGTTCAGGTTCAGGGCCAGACGCAGCTTGGTGCCTACACCGTCGGTACCGGAAACCAGAACAGGTTGCTTGTAACCCGCCGGGATTTCGCACAGGGCGCCAAAACCGCCAAGGCCGCCCATCACTTCAGGGCGCGCAGTGCGCTTGGCTACGCTCTTGATGCGTTCGACCAATGCTTCACCGGCGTCGATGTCTACACCGGCGTCCTTGTAGCTCAGGGAGGGTTGCTTGCTCATGATCCAGGCCTTTAGGGGAGGGATTCGGGGGTATCGACCGATCTTAGCGGGCCTGCTTGCAAGTGCTCAGGGTTTAAAACAGAGCATTTGCAGAGTGCCCGGCTGCGGCCGGTCTGCGAAGGCGCGCGATTTTATCAGGCTTGAAGGGCAGCGGCCATCCTCGGGCCGACAGGCAGGGTTATATCTGTCGAAAAAAACCTTTTTTAGTCGTACTGGCTGCTTTGCGTGACGCTGTATAAGGTATACCCGCTAAGTTCTGATTTTGTCGGGGCCTATGAATTCTGCGATACGTACTTGAATGATCTGGCTGGCGGCCTGTCTCAAGCGGTATTGAATTTTATAAACGGCCTTTTAATGCCCTTTTTTTGCCGTCGGGAATCTTTCATGCGTTTTCATCAATTAGTAGCCGTGGGCTGTTTGTCCTTTTTTAGCCTAGCGAGTCATGCCGAAATCCTGACAGGTCTTTATCAAGTGCGTGAGCCGGTGACTAGCCAGTCCCCTGACGAGCGAGCGCAAGCGACGCAAAAAGCGCTGCAAACCTTAGTGGTGCGCTTGACCGGGAACGCCAAGGCGGCACAAAGCCCAGCCTTGGAAGCGATCCGTAAAGATCCTCAGCAAATCATCAGCCAATACGGCTATGACGCAGGTCCGCCTGAGTCCTTGCAAGTCGACTTCGACCCTGTGAGTACTGATCGCGCCCTGCGTGAAGCGGGTTTGTCGCTGTGGGGCACCAACCGCCCTGCATTGTTGGGCTGGTGGTTGAACGATTCGGTTGACGGTTCCAGCCTAGTCGGTGACGGCCAATCGGCTGCCGAGCCATTACGCCGTGCCGCGCAACACCGTGGCCTGCCGCTTCGACTGCCGTTGGCAGATTTAAGCGAGCAGTTGGTGGGCACCGCTGAAAACCTTGAAGGTTCTAATCCAGCCCCTTTAAAAGAGGCTTCCGAACGCTATGGGGCTGACGCGCTGTTGGCAGTGCATGCTCATGAAGACAGTGGCCAATGGCAAGCCAAGTGGCGCTTATGGATTGGCGATCAACAAGAGCAAGGCAGCGCTACGGGCCCTGATCAAGCCGCGCTGGCCGATGACGTTCTGTTGCAGGTCAGCGAGCGACTCGCCCCACGTTACGCGGTAAAACCGGGCGTCTCTACGCAACAGCTACTTGAAGTGCAAGGCATGACGCTTGCGCGCTACGCTCAATTAAATCGTTTGCTCGAACCGTTTGGTGGGCAACTTATCAGCGTCGACGGTGATCGTATCGTGTATCAGGTAAACGGCAGTGCTGAACAATTGCGTTCGCAACTGACGCTTGCGCAGATGCATGAAGTGCCGGCGGATCAAGCACCGGGCGCAGCTGCGGGGCCGCAGTTGCTCTTTAGCTGGTAGGTTTTTCTCTTCTATATATAAGGGCGGGTGTTTATGAGGGCTTCGCGGCTGTGGGTGTGGTTTGGGGTAGCGCTGGTGGCAGTGCTATTTGTGTTCTTCTTGCACACGATACTGACGCCTTTTTTGATCGCGATGCTGCTTGCTTACATGTTCGACCCCATGGTTGATCGTCTAGAAAAAGTCGGGCTTTCAAGAACGTGGGGCACGATCTCGGTATTTGCCCTATTCACCGTCATTCTGGTGGCGTTGATGGTGGTGCTAATGCCGATGTTGGCTAAGCAGTTGATGAAGCTCTATCAACTGGCTCCGCAGGTCTTGGACTGGTTGCAAAATACCGCTTTGCCTTGGGTGCAAACCAAGTTCGGGTTGAGCGACGGATTCTGGAACTTCGACAAGATCAAAGCCACGATCAGCACGCACATGGGGCAGGCGGGTGACATTGCAGGCGTAGTGCTGTCACGGGCAACGGCTTCGAGCTTGGCGTTGGTTGGCTTTTTGGTCAATTTGGTGCTGATTCCGGTAGTGGCTTTTTACCTGCTGCGTGACTGGGACATTTTGTTAGCCAAAATCCGCGGCCTGTTACCGCGTGATCGCGAGCAGCAGATTGTGTCGCTGGCCACGGAATGCCACGACGTACTGGGCGCCTTTGTCCGTGGCCAGTTACTGGTGATGCTGGCGCTGGGTGTGATTTATTCAGCGGGTCTGATGTTGCTGGGGCTTGAGCTGGGGCTGTTGATTGGCTTGTTAGCAGGGCTTGCGTCTATCGTGCCGTACATGGGCTTTATTGTGGGTATTGGCGCGGCGCTGATAGCAGGCTTGTTTCAGTTTGGCGGCGACTTGTATCCGATGCTCGGCATTGTCGCGGTCTTTATGGTGGGGCAGGCGCTAGAGGGCATGGTGCTGACGCCGCTGTTGGTCGGTGACCGAATCGGCCTGCATCCGGTGGCAGTGATCTTCGCGATTCTGGCGGGTGGTGAGTTGTTTGGATTTGCTGGCGTATTACTGGCCTTGCCAGTGGCGGCGGTGATTATGGTGTTGGTGCGTCATGTACACGATTTGTACAAGCACTCGCGGGCTTACAAAGGTGATGAAGAGCCTGAGTTGTAGCGTGGGTGTGTTGGGCGGTTAGTAAAGAGGCCGGTTCATGTGGCGATGAACCGGCCTCTTTTTATGTGTGAGTCATGGGCCGCGCTATTAGGAAACTTCATTAATTCCAATGTTTTAGCGTAAACCTTTGATTTTGCTCGCGGTCTGTTACATTGTGCGCCCGGCTACACGGGTATAAACTTTGCAAACTTTACACAGAGGCCACTAACGGTTCGTTTGAACTGTTCAGTCAGCATGAAACCGATTCAGCTGCCCCTAGGTGTGCGTCTGCGAGATGACGCTACCTTTATCAATTACTATCCAGGCGCCAATGCCGCTGCACTCGGCTATGTCGAACGTCTGTGCGAAGCCGACGCCGGCTGGACCGAAAGTCTGATTTATCTCTGGGGCAAGCATGGCGTAGGCCGTACCCACTTGTTACAGGCAGCATGCTTGCGGTTTGAACAGATGGGCGAGCCTGCTGTGTATTTACCACTGGCTGAGCTGCTGGATCGCGGGATTGAGATCCTCGATAACTTAGAGCAATACGAGCTGGTGTGTCTGGATGACCTCCAGGCCGTCGCCGGACGGGCTGATTGGGAAGAAGCGCTGTTTCACTTGTTCAATCGTCTACGTGACAGTGGTCGTCGTTTGTTAATTGCGGCTTCTGCTTCGCCGCGTGAATTGCCGATCAAACTAGCAGACCTTAAATCGCGCCTCACCTTGGCACTGATTTTCCAAATGCGCCCCTTGTCTGACGAAGACAAACTACGAGCCTTGCAATTGCGTGCATCACGTCGTGGGCTGCACCTGACGGATGAAGTCGGGCATTTCATCTTGACCCGCGGTACGCGCAGCATGAGTGCATTGTTTGAGTTGCTTGAACGCCTCGATCAGGCGTCTTTGCAAGCGCAACGCAAGCTGACCATTCCCTTCTTAAAAGAAACACTCGGCTGGTAAACAGCTCAATGGGTTGTGCGGCGATGATTTTTTGATGTTTAAAGATCGCGAGCAAGCTCGCTCCTACGGCTAGTGGTGCGTTGTTTTTAAGTCAACAACATTGTGCGAGTGCGGGGCTTAGAAAGTTTCAGGCGTCAGTGAACCCGCGCACTAGAAGAGGGCGATGCAAAATCGAGTGTCAGGGGTGTAAAACCTTAGATGCCACGTGAAATCGACTAAGTCACATTTCTTTCGATTGAATTTGCAAATGAGGATCATAGAGGGCATAGTCTCCGCTACTTTTCCTACAAGCCACGGTCGTGCCCATGCTAAAGCGCTTCGCACCCCTCGTGCCTCTCGCACTCGTTACCCTGTTGTTCGGCTGCGCTGCTCATACGCCAGTGTCCCAACAAGTTGTCGAATCTCAGGTTCAAAAGTCACCTTCTTCGCAATCTTCCGCTATTGATCAGGAAGAACTGGCGACAGAAAAAGAACTGGCTCAATTCTCCGAAAACAGCAAGCCTTACGAACTGCCAGCCTTGGCTGACAGCATTCTTGAGCGCGGCATGTCCTTGATCGGTACTCGTTACCGTTTTGGTGGCACGTCTGAGGCTGGATTCGATTGCAGTGGCTTTATCGGCTACCTGTTTAAAGAAGAAGCGGGCATGCAATTGCCACGCTCTACGCGGGAAATGATCAACGTAAAAGCCCCGTTGGTTTCGCGTAATAACCTCAAGCCAGGTGACCTACTGTTCTTCAGCACCAATGGCCGCGGACGTGTCAGTCACGCGGGTATTTACTTGGGCGACGATCAGTTTATTCACTCCAGCAGCCGCCGCAGCGGTGGGGTCAGAATTGATAGCCTGGGCGATACCTACTGGAACAAGACCTTTATGGAAGCCAAGCGTGCTTTGGCGATGGCGCCAGCGAGCGTAGTGGCTCGCAAGTAAAGTTAAAGTCTTACTTGAAGTTTGGCTCCTAAGAGCTAGAATTCAGTCGCAATGTTAAATTCCTGAAGCCGCGAAGGTCCTCCTGTCGCGGCTTCGGGTTTCGCGGCCCAGTAGCCGTATCCAGAATCAGGAACATTCTGTTTATGTCGATCATGGCCCGTGTTGCCCTTATCACTTTCGCTGCACTGCTTAGTGCTTGCGCCAATCGTCCTGCCCCTACCCCAGTGGTGGTCAAACAGCCCGCCGTTACCCAGCAGATTGATAACGGCTCACCGTTGGCTGCCGACGTGCTATTTCGCGCTTTGGGCTTGGTGGGGACACCTTACCGCTGGGGTGGCAATACTCCGGACTCAGGCTTTGATTGCAGTGGTTTGATCAAGTACGTCTACAACGATATGGCGGGTATTTCATTGCCGCGCACCACCCGCGAGATGATCGTGATGAGGGCGCAGAATGTCGGCAAAGACCAACTGCAAACGGGTGACTTGCTGTTTTTCGCCACCAGTGGCGGCAGCCAGGTGAGTCACGCAGGTATCTATGTCGGTGAAGGCCGTTTCGTTCATGCTCCTGCGACAGGCGGTACGGTTAAGCTAGACAGCCTCAGCAAAGCCTACTGGCAAAAAGCCTATCTCAATGCCAAGCGCGTTCTGCCGAGCGAACAGCATTTGGCGCGGTTGCCTTAACGTCTATGTAAGCGCCTTACCCGGCGTCCTGTCGGGTAAGACGATTAAAAGATTGCGAGCAAGCTCGCTCTTATCAAACATGAAGTAAGTTATTGATTTTAAAAGACATCACGGGGTGTGTTAGCAGACAAATGTCCCGCTACAAAAAACGAGATGCACCCAAACACCGTGCGCGGTGGTGTTACGACTGCCAGCAGTGTATGGACGACAGGGAATCTCCTAAAGGTTTTGAGTTACTGGCCTGATACTCGCCAGACTTTGTTACCCGTGTCATCGGCTACCAGCAAATCCCCTTGTTTGTCGATGACGACGCCCACAGGCCGGCCCATGGCTTTTTCGTCGGTGTTGAGAAAGCCCGTCAGTACATCAACGGGCATGCCGTTCGGCTTGCCGTCCGCAAAGGGTACGAAGATCACTTTGTAGCCACTGTGCGGTTTGCGGTTCCATGAGCCGTGTTGGCCAATAAAGGCGCCCTCGGTAAAATTTGGCAGCTTGCTGTTTTCAGCAAAACTTAAACCCAGCGAGGCGGTATGCGGGCCTACGGCATAGTCGGGGGCAATGGCTTTGGCGACCAATTCGGTGTTTTGCGGGTTGACCCTGACGTCGATGTGTTGCCCGTAATAGCTGTAAGGCCAGCCATAGAAGCCTCCGTCCTGTACGGACGTAATGTAATCGGGCACTAAATCACTGCCGATTTCGTCGCGTTCATTGACGGCGGTCCAGAGTTTTCCGGTCTTCGGTTCCCAATCCATGCCATTGGGATTGCGCAGCCCCGAGGCAAAAATACGATGGTTTCCGGTGGTCGGGTCAACTTCCCAGATCGCCGCTCGGCCTTCTTCAATGTCCATACCGTTTTCACCGACGTTACTGTTCGAACCCACACTCACATACAGTTTTTTACCGTCGGGGCTGGCGATGACGTTTTTGGTCCAGTGGTGATTTAGGCCGCTCGGCAAATCAATGATCTTGGTCGGCTGCGCACTAATAGAGGTTTCGCCCGGCTGATAGGGGAAACGCAACAATTTGTCGGCATCCGCTACGTACAGATCATTACCCACTAGGGTCATGCCGAAGGGCGAGTTCAGGTTCTCAAGAAATACCGTACGAGTTTCCGCTGTGCCGTCGTGATCGGCGTCTCGCAACAGTGTGATCCGGTTAGCGCTCGGTACGCCTGCTCCTGCGCGGCCCATCACCTTGCCTGCTATCCATTCACGAATGCCTTGGCTGCCATCGGGTTTAGCGGGGGCATTGCTTTCGGCCACTAATACATCGCCATTGGGCAATACATACAGCCAGCGTGGGTGGTCAAGCCCCTCGGCAAACGCTTGCACCTGCAAGCCTTGCGCGGCCATCGGTTTGGTCCCCTCGGCCCAGCCCACCGCCGGTGCGATGTTGACGGTGGGAATAAGCGTTTTGTTTGGTTCTGGCAGCGTGGGCGAAGGGCCGGTACCGTCCGCGACGTTCAGGGTCGAACGTTCTCCGCAGGCAGCCAACCCTGCCGCTAAAACGATGACAACAGCGTGCTGGCGTTTGAGCATGTCGATCTCCATGAAAAGTAGGCTTACTAGGCATAGAGAAGGCTAGCCGTTCAAAGGTTCAGGTCATCGCCATTGTTTGGTA
The DNA here is from genome assembly GCF_001411475.1 of Pseudomonas endophytica. Classification (GTDB taxonomy): domain Bacteria; phylum Pseudomonadota; class Gammaproteobacteria; order Pseudomonadales; family Pseudomonadaceae; genus Aquipseudomonas; species Aquipseudomonas endophytica. The sequence goes on from NZ_LLWH01000035.1 coordinate 45,924, forward strand.
TGCAGCCAGCACCTTTAATTGACGCTCCACCCCCAACCCTCTAACCTTCGCGGCTTGTTTCAGGTGCTCTGCAACTTAAGGTTGGCCGAGTGAAACAGGGAAGCCGGTGAGGGCGTGTTGAATCCACGCAACCGCTTTGATCCCGGCGCTGCCCCCGCAACGGTAAATGAGTCAACATCACGCTCAAGGCCACTGTGTTTAACGCACGGGAAGGCGCGTGGTTAGGCGCTGTTTTGGTATTAAAAACGCCCCACTCATGAGCCCGGAGACCGGCCTGATCCATCCAGCACCCTCGCGGCGGGCGAAGGTGTGTCGATTTGTTATGAATTCCCCCGCCTCCCGTTTGCATTTTTTAGCCCCAACGGAGAGCTGCCATGAACCAATCCCCTGAACGCGACGAGCGCCACCTTGCGCGTATGCAACGCAAAAAAGCCATCATGGATGAGCGCATTGCCAGCGCTCCAAACGAGTGTGGTCTGCTGTTGGTGTTAACCGGCAACGGTAAAGGCAAGAGCAGTTCGGCTTTTGGTATGTTGGCCCGAGCAATGCGCCACGGCATGCAGTGTGGTGTGGTGCAGTTCATCAAGGGCCGTAATAGCACCGGCGAAGAGCTTTTTTTTCGTCGTTTCCCTGAACAAGTGCTCTATCACGTGATGGGCGAAGGCTTCACTTGGGAAACTCAAGACCGCCAGCGTGATATCGCGGCCGCCGAAGCGGCATGGGCAGTGTCGCGCGAGATGCTGCGTGACCCTGCCATTGGTTTGGTGGTCTTGGATGAATTGAACATTGCGCTTAAGCACGGCTACCTCGATTTAGAGCAAGTGCTGAGTGATCTGCAAGCCCGCCCGCCCATGCAGCATGTGCTGGTGACCGGCCGCGGCGCTAAACCTGAACTGATTGATTTGGCCGATACCGTGACTGAAATGGGTGTGGTCAAACATGCTTTCCAAGCCGGTATCAAAGCCCAGAAAGGCATCGAACTGTGAGTGTTGAAGCATGAGAGAGTCGCGTCATTGCCCGGCGGTACTGATCGCTGCGCCGGCTTCCGGTCAGGGCAAGACCACCGTCACCGCAGCCTTGGCCCGATTGCATCGCAATCAGGGGCGCAAAGTGCGGGTGTTCAAATGTGGCCCCGATTTTCTAGACCCCATGATCCTCGAGCGCGCCAGCGGTGGGCCGGTGTATCAAGTGGATTTGTGGATGGTTGGCGCTGACGAAAGTCGGCGCTTGCTATGGGAAGCCGCTGGCGAGTCTGACTTGATCCTGATTGAAGGTGTTATGGGGCTGTTCGACGGCACGCCGTCCAGCGCTGATTTGGCGCGCCATTTTGGTGTACCCGTGTTAGCGGTGATTGACGGCACGGCCATGGCCCAGACGTTTGGCGCTTTGGCCTTAGGATTAGCGCGTTATCAGCCAGACTTACCGTTTGCCGGGGTCTTGGCCAATCGGGTCGGCACAGTACGCCATGCACAACTGCTCGAAGGCAGCCTGACCGAGGGGCTACGCTGGTACGGCGCGTTATCTCGCGAAACCGGTATCGAGCTGCCAAGCCGCCATTTGGGTCTGGTGCAGGCCAGCGAGTTGAATGACTTAGATGCGCGTTTAGACGCCGCTGCCAATGCATTGGCTAGCACCTGTGAGGTCGCACTGCCACCGGCGGTCACGTTCGCGGCGCCCGAATCTGTCACCAGTGAACCGTTATTGGCCGGGGTGCGAATTGCCGTGGCGCGTGATGAAGCGTTCGCCTTTACTTATGGCGCGAGTCTGGCGCTGTTGCGTGATATGGGCGCGCAGTTGCTGTTTTTCTCACCGATTCGTGACGCGCACTTGCCTGAAGCGCACAGTCTGTATTTGCCAGGTGGCTACCCGGAGCTCCATCACCTTGAGCTGTCGCGCAATACCTCGATGCTCGATGCAATCCGTGCGCACCATCAGGCGGGTAAACCGCTGCTGGCTGAATGCGGCGGCATGCTCTATCTGCTTGATGCTTTGACCGATGTTGACGGTCAGCGTGAGGCATTGGTCGGTTTGCTCAAGGGTGAAGCCACAATGCAAAAACGCCTCGTGGCTTTGGCGTTGCAAGCCGTCGAGCTGCCTGAAGGGCTGCTGCGCGGCCACACCTATCATCACTCGCTGACCAACACCGAACTTAAGCCTATCGCCCGCGGCGTCAGCCCAAATGGCGGGCGCGGTGCAGAAGCGGTGTATCGCGAAGGGCGGCTGACAGCGTCCTATGTGCACTTTTACTTTCCGTCCAATCCCCAGGCCATTGCAGCGTTGTTCGCGCCGTGTGCTGTGAAGGTGCCATGAGCGACAACGCATTTAGCCCGCAAGAAAAAGCCGCCGTGTACCGCGCAATTGCTGAGCGCCGCGACATGCGGCATTTCAGCGGCGGGGCAGTGGCGCCTGAGGTATTGGCGCGTTTGTTGGAGGCCGCGCATCAAGCGCCCAGTGTGGGGCTGATGCAGCCGTGGCGGTTTATTCGCATCACTGATCGCGGTTTGCGCGGCAAGATCCAGCGTGTGGTCGAAGACGAACGCGTGCGCACTGCTGAGGCGTTGGGGGAGCGGTCTGATGAGTTCATGACGCTCAAGGTCGAAGGCATTAATGACTGCGCCGAAGTGCTAGTGGCGGCGTTGATGGACGACCGCGAAAAGCACATTTTTGGGCGTCGTACCTTGCCCGAAATGGATATGGCGTCATTGTCGTGTGCGATTCAAAACCTGTGGCTGGCGGCCCGGGTTGAAGGCTTGGGCATGGGCTGGGTGTCATTGTTTGAGCCACAAGCGTTGGCTGATCTGCTGAGCCTGCCTGCTGGCGCCAAGCCGCTGGCGGTGTTGTGCTTAGGGCCAGTTGAAGCGTTTTATCCGGCACCGATGTTGGTGCTGGAAGGGTGGGCGCAAGCGCGACCGCTGACTGAATTGCTGTACGAAAATTATTGGGGGGTAAAGCCATGAGTGTGGCGTTGTCGTGCGTTGGCGCAGTGGCGTTGGATGCGCTGCTCGGTGAGCCTAAACGCTGGCATCCGCTGGTTGCGTTTGGTCGTATGGCTGAGCGTATCGAACAGCGTTTTAATTCGGGCGGGCGTGGCTGGCGCAGCCACGGGGTGACGGCGTGGTTTTTGGCCGTCGTGCCGCTGACAATTCTGGCAACGGCCTTATCGTGGCTGCCATACATCGGTTGGCTAGTGGAGATTCTGGCGCTGTATTGCGCGTTGGGTATGCGCAGCTTAGGTGAGCATGTTCAGCCAGTGGCCCAAGCATTGCGTGCTAACGACTTGGATGAAGCGCGCACGCGGGTCGGTTATTTGGTCAGCCGCCAAACCAGCGAGCTGGACTCCACTGAAGTCGCACGTGCTGCTACGGAGTCGGTGCTGGAAAACGGCAGTGATGCAGTGTTCGCAGCGTTGTTTTGGTTTGTTGTCGCGGGTGCACCGGGGGTAGTGCTCTATCGCTTGAGCAATACGCTGGACGCGATGTGGGGCTATCGCAACGAACGCTTCGAGCGCTTTGGTTGGGCCGCCGCTCGAATCGACGATCTACTCAACTATATTCCCGCACGTTTGGTGGCATTGACCTACGCCGTGCTCGGCAAAACACGTCTAGCCATGAGCTGCTGGCGCAAACAGGCGCCACTTTGGGACAGCCCCAACGCAGGGCCGGTGATGGCGGCGGGCGCTGGAGCGCTGGGTGTTGAGTTGGGCGGTTCGGCGATTTATCACGGTGAGCTACACGAGCGCCCGCAGTTAGGTGAGGGCGCCCCCGCTGATGCCGACGCCATCGCTCGCGGTTGGCAATTGGTGCAGCGCGGTGTGTGGTTGTGGTTACTGATCTTGTGCGTGGGGAGTGAGTTCTTTGCTTGAACATGGCGGACGTTTGCGTCAGGCGGCTTTGCGCTATGGCATCGCTGAGTCTGACTGGCTGGATTTGTCCAGTGGCTTGGCGCCCTGGCCGTTTGCAATTGCTCCCATTGCTGAGCGCGCGTGGGCACGCTTGCCTGAAACCGATGACGGGTTGGAGCAGGCGGCGTGCGACTACTACGGCGCGCAGAACGTGCTACCGGTGCCGGGCTCGCAGTGTGCCATCCAGTTACTGCCGCGTTTGCGCCGCAATGGCAAGGTGGGCGTTCTTTCACCCTGTTACGCCGAGCATGCCGAGTCTTGGCGGCGTAGCGGGCACATCGTGCGTGAGGTGATGGAGCAGGAGGTCGATATATACCTCGACACGCTGGATGTGCTGGTGGTGGTCAATCCTAATAACCCTACGGGTTTAAGCCTGTCACCCGAGCGTTTGCTGGCGTGGCACGCACGGCTGACTCAGCGCGGTGGCTGGCTGGTGGTGGACGAAGCGTTTATGGACAATACCCCCGACTTGAGTTTGGCCGCTGACAGCGGGCGTACCGGGTTAATTGTGCTGCGTTCTTTTGGCAAGTTTTTTGGTTTGGCCGGGGTGCGATTGGGCTTTGTGCTGGCGGAACGCAAGCTGCTCAAGCTGCTGGCTGAGCAAGTTGGGCCGTGGGCGGTAAGCGGCCCGACGCGCATTGTCGGCCAAGCCTGCCTGCTTGATACCGCAGCCCAAGCGCAGCAACGCGAGCGCAGCGAGGTGGCCAGTACCCGATTACAGCACTTGCTTGGCCAGCATGATTTACAGCCCCAAGGTGGGTGCGCTTTATTCCAGTGGCTGATCACGCCACGGGCCGGGCGTCTTTACGAGTTTATGGCGCAGCGCGGGATTTTGTTGCGCCTGTTTATCGCTAACAGCAGCGTGCGGTTTGGTCTGCCTGCTGATGAAGCCGATTGGTTAAAGCTGGAGCAAGCCCTGCAAGCTTATACCCAGATGCTCGTTGAGGAGGGCCCATGAGTACTTTGATGGTGCAGGGCACCACCTCGGATGCTGGCAAAAGCACATTGGTTACGGCCTTATGCCGCTGGCTGGCCCGTGAAGGCGTACGTGTGGTGCCGTTCAAACCACAAAACATGGCGCTCAACAGCGCCGTGACCGCTGAAGGGGGTGAAATCGGCCGTGCGCAAGCGGTTCAAGCCCAAGCAGCTGGCCTGGCCCCGCACACCGATATGAACCCGGTGCTGCTAAAGCCCAACAGCGACACGGGTGCGCAGGTGATTATTCATGGCCGCGCAGTCACTAGCATGAATGCAGTGGCCTATCACGACTACAAAGCCATCGCGATGCAAGCGGTCCTGGCTTCGCATCAACGCTTGAGTGCCGAGTTCCCAGTGGTGATGGTCGAAGGCGCGGGGTCCCCGGCCGAGATCAACCTGCGTGCCGGAGACATTGCCAACATGGGCTTTGCCGAGGCGGTGGACTGCCCGGTGGTGCTGATTGCTGACATCAACCGCGGCGGGGTTTTTGCGCATCTGGTCGGCACGCTGGAGCTGTTGTCAGAGCCTGAACAGGCGCGGGTCAAAGGGTTCATCATCAACCGGTTTCGCGGCGATATTGCACTGTTGCAACCGGGGCTTGATTGGTTGGAGCAGCGCACGGGGAAACCGGTAATAGGTGTCTTGCCCTACGTGCTGGACCTTCACCTAGAAGCCGAAGACGGTATTGACCAGCGCCAAACCGACAAGGCTGAACAAGTGTTAAAGGTCGTAGTGCCGGTGCTACCGCGAATCAGCAACCATACCGACTTCGATCCGCTGCGCCTGCACCCGCAGGTGGATTTGCAGTTTGTCGGGCCGGGTCAGGCGATACCGTCCGCAGATTTGATCATCCTGCCGGGCTCAAAAAGTGTGCGCAGCGACTTGGCCTATTTGCGCGCCAATGGTTGGGAAACGGCAATAAATCGTCACTTACGTTATGGCGGCAAAGTATTGGGAGTTTGCGGGGGGTTGCAGATGCTCGGCGAGCAAGTGCATGACGCGTTGGGGTTGGAAGGCGCGGCGGGCTCCAGTGATGGATTGGGCTTGCTGGCATTCAGCACCGAACTGGCGGCCGAAAAGCAGTTACGTAACGTACGCGGTCATTTGCTGCTGGAAAACGCCGAGGTCAATGGTTACGAAATTCACGCAGGCGTCACCACGGGTGCAGCGCTTGAGCAACCCGCAGTGCGTTTAGAGGATGGTCGTTGTGACGGCGCGCACAGCGCTGACGGGCAGATTCTGGGTACTTATCTGCATGGGTTGTTCGAGTCGCCTGCCGCCTGTGGCGCTTTGCTGCGCTGGGCTGGTTTAGAAAACGTACAGCCTGTGGACTACCACGCCCTGCGCGAGCGCGACATCGAACGTCTAGCTGATCTGGTTGAGAAACATCTGGATACCGCCTACTTACGTGAACTGTGCAGGATCTGATCGGTAATCGTAAGAGCGAGCACACTCGCTCCAAGGAATACGCGGTCTTAGAGAGGTTTTTTGGCATGCAGCAATTGATTTTGGGTGGTGCCCGCTCGGGTAAGAGTCGCTTGGCCGAGAAGCTCGCTGCAGACGCTGGTTGCGCGGTCATCTATATCGCTACCAGCCAGCCGCTGGACGGTGAAATGAACGAGCGGGTTCGTCAGCATCGAGAGCGTCGCCCCGCGCATTGGGGGTTGATAGAGGAGCCGATTGAGTTGGCGCGAGTGCTGCGTGAAAACGCAGGCGCAGACACTTGTCTGTTGGTCGATTGCTTGACCCTATGGCTGACTAATCTGTTGATGCTTGACGCCCCACAGCGCTTGAGCGCAGAGCGAGATGCACTGCTGGAATGCCTAGCTGAACTGCCAGGGCAGATTATTTTTGTCAGCAACGAAACCGGAATGGGTGTCGTACCGCTGGGCGAATTGACTCGCCGTTACGTCGATGAAGCCGGTTGGTTGCATCAAGCTCTGGCCGAATGCTGTCAGCGAGTGGTGCTGACTGTAGCGGGCCTGCCCCTGACATTGAAAGGAACTGCTCTATGAACACCCCGTGGTGGCTAAGCCCCTGTAAAGCGGTTGATCGTGAGGTGCAAGCCGCGGCGGCCGAGCGCCAACAGCAGTTGACCAAACCTGCGGGTTCACTAGGGCAACTGGAAGCGTTGGCCGTGCAGTTGGCCGGTTTACAAGGACGCTTAAAACCCCGTGCGGACCAATTATGGATTGCGATGTTTGCTGGGGATCATGGCGTGGTGGCCGAAGGTGTGTCGGCTTATCCGCAAGCGGTAACAGGGCAGATGCTGGCTAACTTTGTCAGCGGCGGGGCGGCAATCAGCGTGTTGGCCCGTCAGTTGGGTGCGCATTTGGACATCGTTGACTTGGGCACCGTGACCCCAATGCTCGATTTGCCGGGGGTGCGGCATTTGCAGCTGGGCGCGGGCACCGCCAATTTCGCTTCTGGCCCTGCCATGTCAGACGCCCAAGGCTTGAAAGCCCTTGCTGCCGGACGTGACAGCGTGGCGCGTGCGCAACAGCACGGCAGTGAGCTATTTGTGGCTGGCGAGATGGGCATTGGCAATACGGCCTCCGCCAGTGCCGTGGCCAGTGCGTTTTTGCAGTGCCCCGCTTCTCATTTGACTGGGCCTGGCACCGGTCTGGATGCGGCCGGCGTGAGCCATAAGGCGCGGGTGATTGAGCACGCGCTGAGATTTCATGACGGCTACTTGGATGACCCGCTGCAAACGTTGTTTCGTTTGGGCGGGTTTGAAATTGCAGCGTTGGCTGGTGCCTATGTAGCGTGCGCCCAAGCAGGCATCGTCGCATTGGTCGACGGCTTTATTTGTACGGTTGCAGCCATGGTTGCTGTGCGTTTAAACCCTGAGTGTCGTGAGTGGCTATTGTTCGGCCATCGAGGTGCTGAGCAGGGCCATCGACGTGTGCTCGAAAGCCTGAACGCTCAGCCGCTGCTCGATCTGGGTTTGCGTTTGGGAGAGGGCAGTGGGGCTGCGCTGGCCGTGCCTTTAGTGCGCTTGGCGTGTGACTTGCACGGGCAGATGGCGACTTTCGCTGAAGCCTCTGTTGCGGATCGTCCGGCATGAGTCTCACCCTGGATCTACTGCGCCATGGCGAAACCGAGTTGGGTGGCGGGCTGCGCGGCAGCCTGGATGACGCGCTGACAGCGCTGGGCTGGGAGCAAATGCGCGCTGCTGTTGAGGGCCAAGGTCCGTGGAATCGAATTGTCAGTTCGCCTTTGCAGCGCTGTGCCTTGTTTGCCCAAACATTAGGCGAGCAACTCAAACTCCCTGTGACATTCGATAAAGACCTGCAAGAACTGCATTTTGGCGCGTGGGAAGGGCAGAGTGCTGCCGCGCTGATGGAAACCGACGAACAGGCGCTGGGTTTGTTTTGGGCTGATCCCTACGCGCTCACCCCACCGCAAGGCGAACCGGTGCTTGAGTTCTCGACGCGGGTGTTGGCAGCGGTTAGTCGTTTGCAGCACATCTACGCCGGTGAGCGGGTGTTGGTGGTGTGTCACGGGGGCGTGATGAAGCTTCTGTTGGCGCAAGCCCGAGGGCTACCGCGCGAACAGCTGTTGCAAATTCAAGTCCTCAATGGCGCGCTGTTCACGCTACACGTCGACGCATGCGGCGCATTGAGCGAGGGGCGCTGAGCATGTTGCCGTTGTGGATCGCCCTGCAATTTTTGAGCAGCTTGCCGATACGTTTGCCCGGTATGCCGCAGCCTCAAGAGCTGGGTCGTTCGCTGTTGTTTTATCCGCTGGTTGGGCTGTTGTTTGGCGTGCTCTTGTGGGGGCTAAGCAGTCTGCTGGCGGGCACACCCTTAATGTTGCATGCGGCGCTATTACTGACCGCCTGGGTGTTGCTCAGTGGCGGGTTGCATTTGGACGGTTTGGCAGACAGTGCGGACGCTTGGCTGGGCGGCTTTGGTGATCGCGAGCGGACCCTAAACATCATGAAAGACCCACGCAGTGGCCCGATAGCGGTGGTCACGCTGGTGTTGGTGTTATTACTCAAGTTTTGTGCAGTGTTGGCGCTAATCGAGCTTCAGCAGACGGCGGTTTTATTGGTCGTCCCTTTGATCGGTCGCAGTGCGTTACTCGCGATATTCCTGACCACACCTTACGTGCGGGCAGGGGGTTTGGGGCAGGCATTGGCTGATCATTTGCCACGGCAGGCGGGCTGGTGGGTGCTAGGGCTGAGCGCTTTAACCTGTTGGCTTTTGGCATCCAGCGCAGGGGTTTGGGCCTTAGCACTAGCGGCGGTAGGGTTCGTGTGGCTGCGCCGGTTGATGATGCGTCGCTTGGGTGGCACCACAGGAGACACAGCCGGCGCGCTGCTGGAATTGCTTGAAGTCTTGGTTTTGGTAGGTGTGGCGATAAGCCTTACCTCATAAGCGCGAGCTTCACTATCAATGGAGCGAACCTGAATTCGCGCCTGTTAGTCGTGCATTTTTAAATCTTGATTCTCCTTTATTGCGGGTATATACAGATAAAATGTTACCAACTTTGTGTTTGTGCACTAACTTGCGGCGCGCCTCGCGGGGCATCAGCCGACATTACGACGGAGCCCTTGATGGCTTCGGAATTAACGTCGCTCAGTTTTCGTTAATGAGCAATCTCAAGCGACTTGATCACCCGAGCATTTCCAGCCTGGCCGAGGCCATGGGGCTGGATCGCAGTACGCTTGGGCGAAACTTACGCGTGCTTCAAAGTGCGGGGCTGGTGACGCTGTCTGAAGGTCAAGACCAACGTAATCGTTTGGTGTGTCTGACCGAAGAGGGCGAAAAACGCTTGGTTGCAGCTGGCCCCGCTTGGGAGGCCGCGCAACAGCGTTTGGTCGAACGCCTAGGGGAAGACCGGCGCGCGCAGCTAGTGCAGTTACTGGATGAGCTGGCGGGTGTCGATTAGCACCCGTTATTACGAATAAGAACGGGCATGTACCCGCATCAGGAGAATAATAATGACAACGGTGTGGCGAACCAGTGGCTGGGTGCTGCTTGGCTGTGCATTGATATTGGCGCTGTCCTTAGGCGTCAGGCATGGGTTTGGGCTTTTTTTGCCGCCAATGAGTGCGCAGTTTGGTTGGGGTCGTGAGGTCTTTGCCTTCGCTATCGCGTTGCAGAACCTGATTTGGGGGCTGGCACAACCGTTTACTGGCGCGTTGGCGGATCGCTTTGGCGCAGCCAAGGTCGTCGTCATCGGTGGTGTGCTGTATGCCTTGGGCCTGGTGCTGATGGGAATGTCGGATTCATTACTGACGTTATCGCTCAGTGCTGGTTTGTTGATTGGTATCGGCCTGTCTGGCACCTCGTTTTCGGTCATCTTAGGGGTGGTCGGCCGTGCCTTGCCGCCAGAAAAACGCAGCATGGGCATGGGGATCGCCAGTGCGGCGGGTTCGTTTGGCCAGTTTGCAATGTTGCCTGGCACATTGGGGCTGATCGGCTGGCTCGGTTGGTCGTCTGCCTTGTTGGTATTGGGGCTGTTGGTGGCGTTGATCGTGCCGCTGGTGAGTATGCTCAAAGATCGGCCGATGCCGACTCTAGGCAGCGAGCAAACGCTCAAAGAGGCGCTGCGTGAGGCCTGTACGCACTCGGGTTTCTGGCTGCTGGCGTTTGGTTTTTTTGTGTGCGGATTTCAGGTGGTGTTCATCGGTATTCACTTACCGGCCTACTTGGTCGATCAACATTTACCCGCGACTGTGGGCACAACCGTGTTGGCGCTGATTGGGCTATTTAATATTTTCGGCACCTACACCGCGGGGTGGTTGGGCGGGCGTATGTCTAAACCACGCTTATTGACGGGCTTGTACCTGGCGCGGGCGGTAGTGATTGTTTTATTTTTGTGGGCCCCAGTGACGCAGTTCAGCGCTTACCTGTTTGGCATGGCGATGGGCTTTTTGTGGCTCTCGACTGTGCCGCTGACCAACGGAACCGTTGCAACAATGTTTGGCGTACGTAATTTGTCGATGCTGGGCGGAATTGTCTTCTTGTTCCATCAAATGGGAGCGTTCTTGGGCGGCTGGCTGGGCGGCGTGGTCTATGATCAAACCGGCAGTTACGAGCTGATCTGGCAGGGTTCAATTGTGCTCAGCTTAATGGCGGCCGCTCTGAACTGGCCGGTACGTGAGCGTCCCGTGGCACGTTTGCAAGCACAAGGGGGCATGGCGTGAACTCAACATGGCTTTGGCTGGGTGCCGTCGGTGCGGGCTTTTTACTGCTAGCCCTGTGTTGGTGGGGCTGGCATCAGGGCGGGTTGGCTTTGCTAGAGTTAGGCATGGGCGCTTGCTAGTGCCTTGCCGGGGCGAGTAAGTTCTGTGCCTGCCTCTCATTAAAGGACACTGATAATGCTTAAGCGCTGGATTGCGATGCCTGTTCTGCTGTTAGCGTGTGCGGGTTCTGTCTGGGCGGCTGATTGTCCGTCTTTGCTTGAAGGCTCGTTGCCTAAGTTACGAGCCAAAGAGTCGATTGATTTGTGTCAGCAGTTTGCTGGCAAGCCTTTATTGATTGTTAATACGGCGAGCTTTTGTGGTTTCGCTCCACAGTTCAAAGGGCTTGAGGCGTTGAATCAACGCTTTAAAGGCCAAGGGCTGGAAGTGATTGGCGTGCCCTCGAATGATTTCAAGCAAGAGTCTAAAGATGGCGAAGAGACTGCCAATGTCTGCTACGTCAATTACGGCGTGACGTTCACCATGACGGAGCCGCAAAAGGTTCATGGTAATGATGCAACGCATCTGTTTAAGGTATTGGCAGAGCAAAGCAACTCGCCTAAGTGGAACTTCTACAAATACGTCGTGGACCGCAAAGGTCAGGTGGTCGCCAGTTTCTCGAGTTTGACCAAGCCGGACAGTCCAGAGTTGATTGAAGCTATAGAAAAAGCCATAGCTTCAAAGCCTTAATTCCTACATAGAAAAAAGTCCCGCCTCGTGATGAGAGCGGGACTTTTTTAGTTCAGCTGGCGAGAAATTCAGACTCGCAAAGGCTTAGAACTTGTACGTTGCACCGACTGCAAAACCGTTGGCGCTGTTTTCATACTTGGCGCTGTAACGGTTGATGCCTTTTGCGTCGTTAACTTTGACCGACTCTTCCTTCAGGTAGGAGTAAGCCACGTCAATCACCAGGTTCTCGTTGACGGCATAACCGGCACCCAGGCTGAAGATTGTCCGGTCACCGGTTGGGATACGTGGTGAACGGTTAGTGTTGTTGGTAGGCGACTGATCCCAAGTCAGACCGGTACGCAGCACCCATTGCTTGTTGAGCTGATACGACGTACCGAGGGCGTAAGCCCACGTGTCATGCCAGTTCTGATCTTCTTTGATGGTGGTGAACGCTTGAGCACCGCCCGCGCCAGCATTGCCTGCGGTCACGCCTTTGTTTTCAACGGTGATGTCTTTCAGGCGGCTCCAGCGAGTCCACGTGCTACCGGCGTAGACTTTCCACGCATCAGAAAGGTCTTGCGTGACAGACAAGTCCCAAGACTCTGGGGTGTCGATTGACAACGATGCGTCATAGCGATTGCTTTGCAGCAGTTGGGCTGGAGTACCAGCGCCCGCTTCAATTTCAGTATGACCCTTGAGCTTGTAGGTCACTTTGGAATGGTAGGTCAGACCAACGCGGGTGGTATCAGTGGCTTGCACCAAAATACCGGCGTTCCAGCCTAACGCTGTGTCGTCACCCTTGATCTTGACGTGTGCTTCAGGCGTGCCTGGAACGAGGGCAAGATCAGACTCCAACTTGCCGGAGATGCGGTTGATGGTTGGGCCAAAACCAATCGAAACGCGATCATTGAAGGCATAGCTCACGGTGGGTTGCAGCGTGATGACTTTAACGTCACTGGTGCTACCGAATGCACGGCCTTGGAAGCTGTTTTCATACTCGGTGGCGAGGCCAAAAGGTGCGTAAACACCGAAGCCGATAGCCCACTGATCATCCAGTTTGTTGGTGTAGAAGCCCATTGGCACGCCAGTGAACGGCACCATATCGCCTTTGTTGGTGCCATTGACGTTACCGCTGGCGTTTTTGATGTCGGTAGAGGCATCAATAACGGCGATACCGCCTGTGACTTGTTGTCCGCTTAGGCGGGACATACCGGCAGGGTTACCGAATACAGTACTGGCATCATCAGCTGAAGATGAACGACCCGCGAAACCGGTCCCCATACCGCTAACGCTTTGTTCGTTGAGGGCAAAGCCGCTTGCGAAAATCTGGCTGGAAGCCAAAGTGACGGCGAGGCTAAGTGTGGTCTTGAGCATTACTTTTTTCATTATTAGAACTCCTTTTGATCACCGGACGAAAACTACCAACATTTTTGTGAGAGCGCTATAGGCTAAATCGCAGAAGATAGCGATGTTTTGTAGGACAATCCGACCAGTTTTGGATCATTTGCATTTTTATGGATGGCTAAAAATCTCTAGCCACTTGGTTGAGCGGTGTAACAAAGCTGTGCCAAGCATCCGTGAAATCTCGCAAACGTCCTTGTGGCTCAAATACTTGGCGCCAAAGTCTGGCCATGCCGGGTATGTCATCAGCATGGGGAATGGGGGTTTTTTGCTCCTCAATGAGCAACCAGGCGATAGCGGTGGCGTAACGTAAATTAACCGTGAGTTCCAGATGCGGGTTGCCAAGAAATGCATGCTGACTCGCCAGTCCACGAATCTGGCTTGCCAGGTCTGGGTTATGGGCCAAGTAGTGATCCCACAAAGCCCAATGGCGAGGTTCGCGAATACAGTAAAGACCATGACCGCGCCGATTGTGCAGTTCAGAGCCTAAACGGGACTGGCTGGCAGCGATCCCCAGCAGCAACACTTCTGCATCCGGGTTGTTTTGCCCCAAGTACAGAAGCGTTGGCCGAATGACATAAAGGCTCAACTCTCTGGCTGCGATTCCCATATCGTCCTCGACGCCTGAAAATGGCCGGCGACACCCGAGCGCTTGGCAGCGGTGAGTCGTGTGGGGGCGCCAGAAGCGGAGTAGACCGCCTGAGTTGAAGTGTAGTGTCATATCTTTGTTGTAATACTCTGTTTTTAAATCATTTGTAGCTTCAAGCTGGAAGCGATATATCCGCAAGTGCTTAAGCAATGCTGGATATTTCTTAAATATCAGGCAACAAAAAGCCCTGCTATTGAGGCAGGGCTTTGTGTGTAAGCGCTTACTAAATCTTAAGCAATAAGTGCCTGACGAGTACGCTCGATCACAGCTTGCAGAGGTTCTGCGCTGGAATATTGATCGGGGTACAGGCGTTCGCTGTGACGAGCTATGCCGTGTTCGTTAACTAATGTGAAGCTAAAGCAGCCTTTGCGAGCAGCCATAATCAGGCAGTTCATTGGAGCAAAAGCGTTAGTTAGGGTGCGAATAGCATCCTGAGTTTGGATTTGAGTATTCATAGTTATTAGGTGTTCCTACAAAAGACACAGATATGATCTGTGCTGCGTTAAAACGTTCCAGTAACGTCGTGCCATCTTTGGCTGGACGAAGAACCTGTCTGGAACAAAGCCGCCAGTTGATGCGCATAAAATATGTGGCGCTTGGGCTGGCAGGTAGGTACTTAGGAGGGCAGGCAATCACAACAAGAGCTAAGGTTCCGTGCTCTGGGTGAAGATCCTGATCAATTTGCAGGTTGGTTCGGTCAGAGTAAAAACATCTCGATACCCTTTGTTTGTTCAAAGGCCGTATCGGCGTAAGATTTACCTGGAAACCATCGAGGGGGTCGATCCCGTGATCAGCTTGGCTACTTTTTGAGAGCTTGCTGCGAGGATTTGTTCGGCCCGAATTGACTTTCAGCTTGGTACTAACGCTGCGGATACTAGCGCCTTGAAAATTTAAATGCAAGTGTGCTAGCGAAAATACTTATTGACGGCGGCGGTAACGTATTGTGCAAAAACCTTCAATGAATCGCTGCAAGCTCAGGTCGTAGTCGCTGGTATTAGCCTATTTTTAACAACATTCCAGCCGTGTTCAGACGTGTCACTGGCGAAGTTAATTACATCGGGCTGGTTCGATTGCAGTGGGTTGTCCTACATTTTTTGCCCCTTAACAGCTTGGTCTTTTTCCTAAGACGCGAACTTTTGCACATCTGCAACATCACTATCACAATTGCTTCTAAGCTCGATGCTGATCGTTGTCTAGCCTGTTCCGTAAATTTAAGTCAATGAAAAACATCGTTTTTTTTAATTGGTGAAAAAATCGACAGTTTGACTCTAGCCCCCGTAGAGTGGGGGTTTGCGGGGGGTAAAAGGAGGTTGTCCACTGACTTATCCACAGGATCTGTGGATTGTCCCGTGCGCTTGCTCTAGATCGCGGGTATAGACTTTTTTCGGCTTTACCTAAACGAAAAAAGGAGTAGAGTGGCGCGCCTTCTGTTCTGCCCTACAGTGTTTTATGAAGTTTCGCACAGCTACTTCCTCTGTTGCTCGCTCCAACACACCGCCTAAGCGTTTTTCTTTACGGATTGCGGTCTGGTTGCTGGACAACCCTCACCTTGGCGCTAAGCCCAGCATCAAGCAGGTGGCCGGTCACTTGCTCAAACAGCCTGCGCGCCAAGGTGTAGTGCTCGCTCAAAGCCGCCTAGGGCAATTGATGTGCCGCGATTGCGGCAGCTCCCGGGACCAACGAATCGGCCAAGAACTGTTGCGTCAGGCTGCCCGTGCAGGCGATCGCGTTGCACAACAAGAATTGAGCAAAATCGAAGACTGAGCTGTCTTCGGCTCCTAAGCTTAGTTAACCTTGCCCTTTACCTCGTGCGGAGTGGTTATGGCCTTGGACCTGAGCAGCAT
Source organism: Pseudomonas endophytica (assembly GCF_001411475.1). Classification (GTDB taxonomy): domain Bacteria; phylum Pseudomonadota; class Gammaproteobacteria; order Pseudomonadales; family Pseudomonadaceae; genus Aquipseudomonas; species Aquipseudomonas endophytica. The sequence goes on from NZ_LLWH01000035.1 coordinate 61,559, forward strand.
TTTGCTGGGCTTGGCATTGGCAGGTGTGCCGTTGTTGGCGTTTATCTGGCAAGTGCAGCGGCGTGCCAGCGGGCATCAAGCCGAGTTAAATCTGCTCGAAGAGCGTCTGAATATGGCCCAGTTCGCCCAAGAGGGCCTGAGTGCACAATTGGATGCCAGCCGTGATGAAGTCAGTGACTTAGGGCAGGCTAACACTGCCAAACAGGCCGAGTTGGCAGCGTTTCGTCGTGAGGTTGAGCTGCTGCAACTGGAGCGCGATAACGCCCGCGACGCCTCCCATGCCTGGAGCATGGAGCGTGCGCAAAAAGAAGCCGAACTGCGCCGTCTAGATGCCCAGACGGCCGCACTAAATGCTGAGTTACGCGAGCAGCAAGAAAGCCATCAGCAACGCATGAACGACCTCCAAGGTTCGCGGGATGAGCTGCGGGCGCAGTTTTCGGAGTTGGCCGGTAAGATTTTCGATGAGCGTGAGCAGCGTTTCGCGCAGACAAGTAATGAGCGTTTAGGGCAATTGCTTGACCCGCTGAAAGAGCGGATTCAATCCTTTGAAAAGCGTGTAGAAGAAAGTTATCAGCAGGAAGCGCGTGAGCGATTCTCGTTGGGTAAAGAGTTGGAGCGTCTACAGCAGCTAAACCTGCGCTTGAGCGACGAGGCAACCAACCTGACCCGCGCGCTAAAAGGGCAGAAAACCCAAGGTAACTGGGGCGAGCTTATTCTGGAGCGAGTGCTTGAACATGCAGGGCTCGAAAAAGGCCGTGAGTATCAAACCCAAGTCAGCCTTAAAGGGCCTGATGGCGAGCGCTTTCAACCAGACGTGTTGATCTTGCTACCAGGTGACAAGCAAGTGGTGGTCGACTCTAAGGTCAGCCTGACGGCGTACCAGCAGTTCGTCGCGGCAGATGATGAGGTGATCGGGCAAGCCGCGCTCAAGCAACATGTACTGTCGTTGCGCAATCACGTGAAGGGCTTGGCGGGTAAAGACTATAAACGCCTTGAGGGCCTGCACAGCCTAGATTTCGTGCTGCTGTTTGTGCCGATTGAGGCGGCGTTTTCAGCCGCCTTACAAGCGGAGCCCAACCTGTTTCAAGAAGCCTTTGATCGCAACATCGTGATCGTTAGCCCAACCACGTTGCTCGCCACGCTGCGAGTGATTGATAGCTTATGGAAGCAAGAGCGTCAAAGCCAAAACGCACGGGAAATCGCCGAGCGGGCAGGCTGGCTGTACGACAAATTTGTATTGTTTATTCAAGACTTGGATGAAGTTGGCAATCGTCTTCAGCAATTGGACAAAGCCTACTCCGCAGCGCGAAATAAACTTACAGATGGCCGGGGCAACCTTGTCAGTCGCAGCGAGCAGCTTAAATTGCTGGGTGCGCGCGCGAGTAAAAGCTTACCCCCCGAATTGCTCGAGCGCGCCATGACCGACATTGACGGTGTGGCGCATCCGACGGAGTAAGGCCAGTTCACCTGCGCTGCTCCTACAGCTCATTGTTGTGATTATTTGTGTGTCGTCATCTGGATGCGCCGATGCTGGCGCGCATTTGCTTGAGAACACAGTTGCTACAACGGTACATGTCGACTCAATAGCGCTCTCAGTACCGCAGGCTTGACCGGCTTTGTTAGGTATTCGAGCCCTGCGGCGTGTACCTGCGCAATCATTTCCTGGCGCCCATCAGCACTGATTACCACGCCCGGAACAGGCTCGCCTAGTTGTGAACGTAGCCAGCCCATTAGGTCGGTGCCTGTTTCACCGTTGTCTAGGTGGTAGTCGACCAGTACCAGTTGCGGACGTATACCGTCGTTAAGCAAGGCTGCACATTCATCGCGGTTTCTGGCGGTCCATACGCGGCAACCCCAACGCGTGAGCAAGCTGTGCATGCCGATCAAGATGCTGTCTTCATTATCAATACACAGCACTTGCGCGCCGCTGACTGGCTGGTTGGGTTGTTCGGCTAACGTTGCGACTGGCGCTGTCTGCGCTTTAGCCAGCGGTACGCTGACGCTGAACACGCTACCTTTGCCCGGCCATGAGCGAACTTGAAGTTGATGGCCCAAGACTCGACACAGACCATCGGCAATGGCCAAGCCTAAGCCCAAGCCTTTTTCGGCGCGGGTCTGATGGCTGTCCAGGCGTTTGAACTCTTCAAAAATGACCTGCAGCTTGTCTTGTGCGATGCCGGGGCCGCGATCCCAGACTTCTAGGCATAAATGATCGCCACGGCGGCGAACGCCCAGCAATATTGGGCCTTTGGCGTAACGGAAGGCATTGGTCAGGAAGTTTTGCAAAATACGTCGCAACAATTTGATGTCGCTGCTGACCCGCAAGCGACTCCCGCGAACGCGGAACTTGAGATCTTGCTCCTGCGCTTGAGCGGTAAATTCATTGCCGAGGGTGGTGAATAAGTCATTGATCGCGAATGGCTTAATGTCGGGTGTGAATTTCCCGTTTTCAAGGCGGGAAATATCCAGCAAGTCGCTGATTAAGTCCTCAGCCGAGCGCAGTGAACTGTCCAGATGCTGCACCAGTTTTTGTGCTTCCGGGCTCAAGTCTTTTTGGTGTGAAAGGGCGGCCGAAAACAGTCGAGCTGCGTTCATGGGCTGCATCAGGTCATGGCTGACAGCGGCCAGAAAGCGGGTTTTCGATTGATTGGCAGTCTCGGCGATGCCTTTGGCTTCCGTCAGCGCCTGATTGAGTTGCGACAGTTCGCGGGTTCGTTCGGCAACCCGTTGTTCCAAGCCTTCGTTAGCCTCTGTGAGTGCCTGTTCGGCCTCACGAAAGGCCGTAATGTCGGTGAAACTCATGACGAAGCCGCCGCCTGGCATAGGATTGCCGATCAGTTCGATGACTCGGCCATTGGGAAACAGGCGTTCAGAGGTATGAGCCCGACCTTGGCGCATCCAATGCAGGCGCCGTGCCACATGTACTTCAGCCTCACCGGGGCCACACAAACCGCGTTCGGCGTTGTGCCGAATAATGTCAGCAATCGGGCGGCCGACGCTGATGAGCCCTTCTGGGTAGTTGAACAGCTCTAAGTAGCGCCGATTCCAGGCGACCAGCCTCAGTGACTGATCGACCACGCTGATACCTTGAGTAATGTTTTCAATAGCGCCTTGAAGTAGAGCACGATTGAATTGCAGTACTTCTGACGCTTCATCCGCAATACGGACAACGTCTTCGAGCTGCATTTCCCGGCCTTCGATGGCGGCTTTAACTACAGCTCGGGTTGAGGAAGCGCCGAGAACACCGGCGAGCAAGCGCTCGGTATGTGCGATCCATTCGCCATCCGCATTCTGATTAGGGTTAAAGCCCTTGCCTTGTCGATAGGCGAAGCGGATAAAACTCTGATGGGCGCGTTCTTCGCCAACAAAGCGGGCAGCCAGCGTCAGCAAATCGTTAATTTGTACCGAGAGCATTGAGCGACTACTCGGGTGGCTACTGATTTCTTGGCCGATAAAGCGTCCAGCTTGCCAGTGCTCCGACACCCGTGTGCGCGACAGCACCGAGACCCAAGCAAAAATGATGAAGTTGCCTGCCAGTGACAGCACCACACCTTGTGTCAGCGGGGTGATTGGCAGGCTCAAAGGGTTGCTGTGCAGCCACGCCAGCCCCGGGAAATGGCTCAAGTGCCAGCCCATGCTATGAGCGATCAACGGCAGCACTAAGGTGTAGAACCAGACAAATGTGCCGGTCGCCAAACCGGCGAAAACACCACGGCGATTGGCTTGTTTCCAGTACAACGCTCCGAGCATGGCGGGGGCGAGTTGCGTCACCGCGGCGAAGGAAATTTGTCCGATGGTCGCAAGACTGGCGGTAGACCCCAGTAGGCGATAGCTGACATAGGCCAGCAGCAGAATCACCACAATTGAAATACGGCGCACCGACAGCATCCAGTAGCGGAATACTTCGAAGGGGCGCTCGGCGTTTTTATGCCGCAACAGCCACGGCAGCAACATGTCGTTGGAGACCATGGTCGACAGTGCCACACTGGCCACAATCACCATGCCCGTCGCAGCCGAAGCGCCGCCAATAAATGCCAGTACTGCCAAAGCCGGATGCGCCTGTGCCAGTGGCAAACTGATTACAAACGAGTCTGGTAACACCGAACTTGGCAACATCATTTGCCCGGCCAATGCGATCGGTACTACAAACAACGCGGCCAGGATCAAATACGCCGGGAATACCCATCTGGCCAAGCGCAGGTCTTGCGGCTCGATGTTTTCAACTACCGTGACATGGAACTGTCGCGGCAAGCAGATAATGGCCATCATGGCGACACCGGTTTGCACCACCATTGACGGCCAGTTGATGGTTTCTTTCCAGTACTCTTCAAGCCGTGGCGCTAGCATGGCTTGGCTGAATAAGTCGTCGAAGCCGTCATACAGGCCGTAGGTAACAAACGCGCCGACTGCAAGAAAAGCGAATAACTTAACCAGCGACTCAAATGCAATGGCTAGTACCATGCCCCTATGGTGCTCGGTGGAGTCCAGGTTGCGGGTGCCAAACACAATGGTGAACAGCGCCAGAACCAATGAAACCAGCAGTGCAGTGTCTTGGGCGCGGGTGCCCGTCGCGTCGGCCCCAGCTCCAATCAATAAGTTAACGCCCAGTACGATGCCTTTAAGTTGCAGGGCGATGTAAGGCAGTACGCCGACTAGGCAGATCAACGCCACAACAATCGCCAAAGACTGGGACTTGCCATAGCGCGCGGCAATAAAGTCGGCAATCGAGGTGATGTTCTCCTGCTTGCTGATCATCACCATTTTTTGCAACACCCAGGGGGCGCAGACCATCAGCAGCACCGGGCCCAAGTAAATCGGTAAGAACGCCCAGAGTTGCTCGGCGGCCTGGCCCACGGCACCGAAGAATGTCCAGCTCGTGCAGTACACCGCCAGCGACAAACTGTAGACCCACGCCCGTACTCGCGGCGGCAGCGGTTTGCTGCGTCGATCACCATAAAAGGCAATGGCGAACATGATGGCCATATAGGCCAAGGCGACGGCCGCGATCAGCCCGCTGGACAACGACATGATGACTCCTGAACGAAAAGACCCGGGCGATCCTGCTCGGCAGCCTAGTCTCGCACGATGTTCAAAGCGCGTCAGTGTCGACCATGGTCTGAGCGCAGTCTGGCTTGTGCTCGGTGCATTGCCTGGCCCGTCAGCCCGCGCAAGGCTTGAAGATTAAGCGTTAATCTTTGTATTTGTTAAACCGATAACAGATAGAGAAATTACCCGTTATATAGATATTCGATTCAGTTCTACTCTTGCTGCACCTCGTACGAGGAACAGGAGGAGTCCATGAATTGCACCACGACTGCCAAAACCAGTTTTCGACCATTAAGCCAATTGCAGCACCCGCGTGAAATGATCCGCCAATTCACCCCGAACTGGTTCGCCGTCACGATGGGCACAGGGGTTCTGGCGCTAGCGCTGGCCCAGTTGCCGGGAAAAATCCCCGGCGTACAGGCTGTTGCACAAGCGTTGTGGTTGTTCAATATCGGCCTATTTGTGTTGTTCAGCGTGCTCTACGGCGCGCGCTGGGTGTTGTATTACCACGAGGCGCGGCGGATTTTTGGACACTCCACCGTGTCGATGTTTTTCGGCACCATCCCGATGGGGCTCGCGACCATCATTAACGGCTTCTTATTGTTCGGCGTTGCGCGTTGGGGCACTGAGATGGTGCACGTTGCGTACTTGCTATGGTGGCTGGATGTGGCCATGTCGCTTGCATTCGGGGTCATGATTCCCTACATGATGTTCACCCGCCAAGCGCACAGCATTGATCAGATGACGGCTGTTTGGCTGTTGCCTGTGGTGGCTGCAGAAGTCGCGGCGGCCAGTGGCGGTTTGCTTGCACCGCATCTGGTTGATCCAGTTATGCAGTTCCACGTGCTGATCACCAGCTATGTGCTGTGGGCGTTTTCTGTCCCGGTGGCATTCAGTATTTTGACCATTTTGATGCTGCGCATGGCGCTGCATAAGTTGCCCCACGAAAACATGGCGGCCTCAAGTTGGCTGGCTTTAGGGCCGATTGGCACTGGCGCGTTGGGGATGTTGCTGCTGGGGGCTGACTCGCCAAGTATTTTTGCCGCGAATGGTTTTGCCCGTATCGGCGAAATTGCTGAGGGCTTGGGGTTGATCTCGGGTATCGCACTGTGGGGCTTTGGCCTGTGGTGGATGCTGATGGCGGTGCTGATTACGACACGCTATTTGCGCGAGGGCATTCCGTTCAACCTGGGTTGGTGGGGGTTTACCTTTCCGTTGGGTGTTTACGCGCTGGCGACCTTGCGCCTAGGGCATGTGCTGCAACTGAGCTTTTTCGATGTGGTAGGGAGTCTGTTGGTTCTGATGCTGATTTTGATGTGGTGTATTGTCGGATCGCGCACCCTTAAAGGTGCCTGGCGCGGTGAGCTGTTTGTATCGCCGTGCATCGCCGAGCTTAAAAAGTAGTTCATGGACTCAGGTTCTGTACGAAAACGCCTAATGTGTCTTTTTTCGTGACAGAACCTGAGTAAGGTTGTGCCTTGAGTGTTAAAACCACACTCCAATGAAAAAGCCTTCGGCGCAACTTGAGTACATGGATGATGAGCCACCCTTCGCAGTTCAGTTTGCTAGGTAAGCGTCGCTTCCTGCCGTTCTTTGTGACCCAGTCGTTGGGCGCGCTCAACGACAACCTGTTTAAACAGTCATTGATTCTCGCGATTCTTTATAAATTGAGCATCGAAGGTGACCGCGGGATCTGGGTCAATCTGTGTGCACTACTCTTTATTGTGCCGTTCTTTTTGTTCTCAGCACTGGCCGGCCAATTTGGCGAAAAATACCCCAAAGACCAACTGATACGTCTGATCAAGCTGGGCGAAATCGCGATCATGCTCGTCGGCGCTATCGGTTTTGCTTCTAATCATTTGGTGTTGATGCTGGTTGCTCTGTTTGCGATGGGCACCCATTCGGCGTTGTTTGGGCCGGTCAAGTACTCAATTCTGCCGCAGACCCTGCACGAAGATGAGTTAGTGGGTGGCAATGGTCTGGTTGAAATGGGTACTTTTTTGTCGATTCTGGCGGGGACTATCGGCGCTGGGATCATGCTCTCTTCGCCGCATTACACGGTGATTGTGCCGGGGGTGATTGTCGCAGTTGCCGTGCTCGGGTATCTGGCCAGTCGGGCCATCCCGCGGGTAGCTGCCGATACGCCGCTCCTGCGCCTTAATTGGAACATCTTCAGCGAAACGTGGGCCACGCTGCGCTTGGGTTTGAACCAAACACCAGCGGTGTCGCGCTCTGTGGTTGGTAACTCGTGGTTCTGGTTTGTCGGGGCTATCTATCTCACGCAAATACCGGCTTACGCCAAAGAGTGGTTATACGGCGATGAAACCGTTGTCACGCTGATCCTCACCGTGTTTTCGGTGGGCATTGCGGTTGGGTCGATGCTCTGCGAAAAGCTGTCCGGTCGCAAAGTCGAAATCGGCCTGGTGCCGTTTGGTTCTTTCGGCCTGACGGTGTTCGGGCTGCTGTTGTGGTGGCATTCGGGGCAAATGCCGCCAAGCGTCCAGGTCCACGATTGGCTCGGCGTGCTGGGTTTCAGCCAAGCATGGTGGGTGCTGTTGGACATTCTTGGGTTGGGCGTATTCGGTGGTTTTTATATCGTGCCGCTGTATGCATTGATTCAGGCGCGCACGGCTGAAAACGAACGAGCACGAGTGATCGCGGCCAATAACATCCTCAATGCGCTGTTTATGGTGGTGTCGGCCGTCGTCACTATCCTGCTGCTGAGTGTGGCCAAGCTGACGATTCCTGAGCTTTTCCTAGTGGTTTCACTGCTGAACATCGCCGTTAACACCTACATCTTCAAGATCGTTCCTGAGTTCAGCATGCGTTTCATGATTTGGCTGCTCAGCCATTCCATGTACCGGGTCGAGCACAAGAATTTGCACGCTATCCCGGATGAAGGCGCAGCTTTATTGGTGTGCAATCACGTGTCATTCGTTGATGCGCTGCTAATCGGTGGCGCGGTGCGTCGTCCGATTCGTTTTGTGATGTATTACAAAATCTACAATTTACCGGTACTCAACTTTATCTTTCGTACCGCTGGCACTATTCCGATTGCGGGGCGGGCTGAGGATGAAGCAATTTATGAGCGAGCGTTCAAAAAGATCGCTCAGTATCTAAATGACGGCGAGTTGGTGTGCATTTTTCCGGAGGGCATGTTGACCCGCGATGGTCAGATCAATGAATTCAAGGGCGGGGTGAAGCGGATTTTAGACGAGACGCCGGTGCCCGTTGTGCCGATGGCCTTGCAAGGCTTGTGGGGTAGTTTCTTCAGCCGTGACCCGAATAAAGGTTTTTTCCGACGCCTGTGGTCGCGTGTCACCCTGGTGGCCGGTGCGCCAATACCTGCTGACGAAGCCACGCAAAAGCTACTGCGTGAGCGGGTCAGTGAGTTGCGCGGTGATGTAGCGTGACTTGAGGACGGTATAGGCGCGATCTGTCAGATGATCAAAAGATCGCGAGACACACTCGCTACAGTCCATCGTTGTGATTTGTTCACCTGTGTTGCTGCGGCCATAACCGGCGCTGCTTCTGCTTTTGGTAGGAGCTGCCGCAGGCTGCGATCTTTTGATCGTTAAAAACAAAGATCGCAGCCTGCGGCAGCTCCTACAG
>NZ_LLWH01000036.1 GCF_001411475.1 Pseudomonas endophytica
TTCCGCTGTCAGGCATGATCGGCGGGCCGCTTTCGGGCTACATCATGACGAAGTTCGCTGGCGTTCAAGGTTGGGCGGGCTGGCAGTGGATGTTTGTGATTGAGGCTATTCCAACCGTCATTGTTGGCCTAATGGTGCTGGCCTATCTCAAAGATGGCGTACACCAAGCAACGTGGCTGAATGATGAAGAAAAGACCTTAATCAGCAAGGAGCTGGCCGAGGACAACAGCCACAAAGTCACCCATGCATCGGTCGGCGCGTTTCTGAGCGACCGCCGCTTGTGGACGCTGGCGTGCATCTACTTTTGCGTGGTAATGGGCCAGTACGCGATCACCTTCTGGCTGCCGACGCTCATCCGCAATACCGGGGTTGCCGACCCACTGCACATCGGCCTGCTCACCAGCCTGCCCTACCTGTGCGCCATCGTCGCGATGGTGTTAATGGGCCGTAGCGGCGACAAGCATCAAGAGCGCCGCTGGCATCTGGTCGGACCCATGCTAGCGGGCGCAGTCGGCCTCACATTGGCCGCGGTGTTTGGCACCAACCTGACGTTATCGGTGTTGAGCCTGTGCCTGGCAGCCGCAGGCGTGTTGTCGGCGTCCTCTCTGTTTTGGATGTTGCCGACCACGTTGCTCGGCGGCGTCTCTGCCGCTGCGGGAATCGCTGGCATCAACAGCTTTGCCAATCTGGCCGGCTTCTGCTCGCCGTACCTGATCGGATGGATCACTACCACGACCGGTTCAAGCGCCATCGGCATGTACCTGATTACCGGTGTGTTGTTCATCGGTGCCTGCTTGGTGCTGCGCATACCGGCCGCTTCGGTCAATCGTTGAATTTAGGGAGAACATCCATGACTGCCACTTCATCTCGCGCGTCGTCCATCGGCTTGGCACAGCGCGCCCATAACATTCGCCGCCATGCCTTGCGCATGGGGCAAGTCCAGGGCCAAGGCTATGTCGGCCAAGCCCTAGGGGCGGCTGACTTGCTCGCTGTATCGTACTTTCATGCCTTGAACTACACCCCCGAAAATCCCGACTGGGAACAGCGTGATCGCTTTTACCTGTCTATCGGTCACTACGCGATCGCGTTGTATGCCGCCTTGATCGAGGCCCAAATCATTCCACTGGAGGAGCTTGAAACCTACGGCTCGGATGACAGCCGCCTACCCATGTCCGGTATGGCCGCTTACACCCCCGGCATGGAAATCACCGGTGGTTCGCTGGGCCAAGGCTTAGGCATCGCGGTGGGCGCCTGCTTAGCCCTAAAGCGCAAGCAATCCGCCTCTTTCGTTTATAACCTGCTCTCGGACGGCGAGTTGAATGAGGGGTCAACGTGGGAAGCGGTCATGTCCGCTTCACACTGGAAACTGGACAACCTGATCGCCATTGTCGACGTCAATAATCAGCAAGCCGATGGGCACTCCAGCGAGGTGTTGGCATTTGAACCGATCGTTGATCGTTGGCAAGCCTTTGGCTGGTTCACTCAGCGGGTAGACGGCAATGACCTGAACGCTTTGGTCACAGCGTTCGACGCCGCCCGCAACCACACTGACGCCCAACCGCGCGTGATCATTTGCGATACCAAGATGGGCAAAGGGGTGTCGTTCTTGGAAATCCGTGAAAAAAACCACTTCATTCGCGTGGACGAGCATGAGTGGGATGTGGCTTTGAACACCCTCGAAGAAGGTAAAAACCTATGAGCAATGCACCCCACACAACAGCAACGCCGAAGAAAAAGCTCACAACCTCCGCGATGATTGCTTCGATTGCCGCCGAGGGCCAGGCCACCCGGCCCGCGCCCTTTGGCCACGCATTGGCCGCACTCGCGGACCAACGCCAAGACATTGTGGGATTATCGGCTGACTTGTCCAAGTACACTGACCTGCACATTTTTGCGAAGGCTCATCCAGAACGCTTCTATCAGATGGGCATGGCTGAGCAGTTACTGATGAGCGCGGCGGCAGGCATGGCTCGTGAAGGGTTCGTGCCCTTCGCGACCACTTACGCGGTGTTTGCTTCGCGACGCGCCTATGACTTCATCTGCATGGCCATTGCCGAAGAAAACCTTAACGTCAAAATAGTCTGCGGCCTACCAGGGCTGACCACCGGCTATGGCCCCAGCCACCAAGCGACTGATGATTTGGCGATCTTTCGCGCCATGCCGAATTTGATGATCGTAGATCCTTGCGATGCGTTAGAAATCGAGCAGGCGGTGCCTGCCATTGCCGCGCATCAAGGGCCTGTCTACATGCGACTACTGCGGGGCAACGTACCGCTGGTGCTCGACGAATACGGCTATAAATTTGAGATCGGCAAAGCCAAAACGTTGCGCACAGGTAACGACGTTTTAATCATTTCTACCGGGCTAATGACCATGCGTGCGCTGGAGGCAGCCAAGGTGCTTCAGGCTGACGGTGTCGATGTCGCAGTGCTGCACGTCCCCACTATCAAACCTTTGGATGAGCAAACTATTCTGGCGGAGGCCAGAAAGTCGGGACGACTCGTAGTAACTGCAGAAAACCACTCCATCATTGGTGGATTGGGCGAAGCAGTGGCAACCGTCTTGTTACGCAATGGCGTTACACCAACGTTCAGACAAATAGCGTTGCCGGATGCGTTTCTCGATGCAGGCGCGCTGCCGACGCTGCACGACCGCTACGGTATATCGACTCAAGCCGTTTGTACGCAAATCAAGAGTTGGTTGTAGGACATAAACCTGCAAGGGGCTCAATCGGCCCCTTCGCAACACGTGCTTGCCAATGAACACCTTCATTTAGCGTGTCAAAAGGCTCAACCTGTTTTGGGACAAACCAGCAGGCAAAAAAAAGCGACCCTTAGGTCGCTTTTTTGTAGCTTCAGAGAGTTCAAGGGCTCTGGAGCAAATATGGCGCAGCGGACGGGACTCGAACCCGCGACCCCCGGCGTGACAGGCCGGTATTCTAACCGACTGAACTACCGCTGCGTATCGCTCGGACTTGCGTCCGTTTGAATCTTTTAAATCGTTGATCAAGAAGCTTCGGTGCTTTTCGATCGCAAGCCAAGCTAGCCTGACTTGTACAAATATGGCGCAGCGGACGGGACTCGAACCCGCGACCCCCGGCGTGACAGGCCGGTATTCTAACCGACTGAACTACCGCTGCGCGTCGGTTGGTTGCTTCGTTAAAAGCGACCTTCTCTTTCGAGACACTCAAGAAGTGGTGGGTGATGACGGGATCGAACCGCCGACCCTCTGCTTGTAAGGCAGATGCTCTCCCAGCTGAGCTAATCACCCTTTGCTTCGTTGAGGCCGCGAAATTTACGCAGGTATTGAAGCTAAGTCAAGGGGATTATTGAGTTTTTTTCAAAACAGCGAACAACTGCGGCCCGCTTCAAGCAACAAGTGAGATCAAATGCCGCCAATCAACTGTGCGCCATCACCGCTGCAACTTGCCGCTGACAACGTGCAGCTATTGCTCTTCCCCATAAATCATTTTTTTACTCATGCCACCGTCAACCACAAACTCTTGCCCGGTCACAAAACTGGCATTACGTGACAAAAGCCAGGCAACCATCGCGGCAACGTCTTCTACGGTGCCTACACGACCTGCCGGATGTTGCGCATGATCGGCATCCGTTAACGGCTCTGCGCGCCTCACCGACGGGTCACGAGCATCAATCCAGCCCGGGCTGACAGCGTTGACCCGAACTTCGGGACCTAGGCTGATGGCCAGTGCGTGGGTCAATGCCAACAGCCCGCCCTTGCTGGCCACATAGGCTTCAGTGTCCGGCTCCGATTGACGGGCGCGTGTGGACGCCAAGTTGACGATCGAACCGCAATGCGCCCGCAAATACGGCGCACAGTGCTTCGCCAACAGCAATGGCCCGGTCAGGTTGACCGCCAATACGCGGTTCCAATGCTCAAGGTCGAGGCTCTCAAGGGTCATGTTGTGCGGGTCGGCAATCGCAGCGTTCGACACCAGTGCATCAAGACGACCAAATTGGCCAAGCACCTGCGCCACGCACTGAATCACATCGGCTTCGACCGACACATCCATGGCCACGAACCAAGCACTTTCACCCAGCGCCTTGACCACTTTGGAGCCGCGCGCACGATCAATGTCGGTCAGCACTACTTGCCAGCCTTCACTGATTAGCCACGCCGCAATCCCCAGACCAATGCCTCGTGCAGCGCCGGTTACTAGCGCCACACGGCCATTGCCTTCAATCGGTGCTTGCAGAGCCCATTCGGTCACAGTACGGCTAAGCCTCGCGCCAAGTCAGCTTGCAGATCTGCAACGTCTTCCAAGCCTACTGCGATGCGGATCAGGCTATCGCGAATGCCTGCGGCCTCACGCTCTTTGGGTGCTAGACGGCCATGGGAAGTAGTTGCCGGGTGAGTGATAGTTGTTTTGCTATCACCCAAGTTAGCCGTGATAGAAATCAGGCGTGTGGCGTCGATAAAGCGCCAAGCACCCTCCTTCCCCCCTTTAACTTCAAAGCTGAGCACCGCACCAAAACCGCGCTGCTGACGCTGAGCCAACGCATGCTGAGGATGGCTCTCAAGCCCTGCGTAATGAACCTTTTCAACGCCGTCCTGTTGCTCCAGCCACTGAGCTAACGTAAGGGCGCTGGCGCAGTGGGCGCGCATACGCAAGTTCAGGGTTTCTAAACCTTTAAGGAAGATCCAGGCATTGAACGGGCTTAGCGTTGGGCCAGCAGTACGCAAGAAGCCGACAACTTCTTTCATCTGCTCGCTGCGCCCAGCCACCACACCGCCCATGCAGCGGCCTTGACCGTCGATGAACTTGGTGGCCGAATGCACAACGATGTCCGCCCCCAGCCTGACCGGCTGCTGCAAGGCTGGCGTGCAGAAGCAATTGTCCACTACTAGCAGCGCGCCTTTAGCGTGGGCAATGTCTGCCAGGGCGGCGATGTCAACCAACTCAGCCAAGGGGTTGGAAGGTGATTCGACAAACAACAACTTGGTGTTGGGTTTGATAGCCGCGTCCCAGCCGGCCAATTCGGCCAGCGGAACGTAATCCACCTCAACGCCAAAACGCTTGAAGTATTTTTCGAACAGACTAATGGTCGAGCCAAAAACGCTGCGCGAAACCAAAACGTGATCACCCGCACTGCACAGACTCATCACTACCGACAAAATGGCGGCCATGCCGGTGGCTGTGGCGACGGCTTGCTCAGCACCTTCCAGTGCCGCGATACGCTCTTCGAACGCACGCACAGTGGGGTTGGTGTAGCGCGAATAGACGTTGCCTGCGACTTCGCCCGAAAACCGCGCCGCTGCGTCGGCAGCGGTACGAAACACGTAGCTGGACGTCAGGAACATCGCATCACCGTGTTCGCCTTCTGGCGTACGGTGCTGGCCAGCACGCACAGCCAAGGTATCGAACGCGACACCCTCAAGGTCGCTGTCTAGCCGACCGGCATCCCAATCCTGACTCATGCTGCCCACTCCTTGCTGTGTATGGATTGCTTTGTATAAGAACAATGCAAACCGGCCCATTAGGGCCGGTTTGTTGAAACTTAGTTGTTGTACAAGCCTATCGTTGCACCAACACCCTGGGCAATTACCTTAGAGGCATCGTTGCGCGCACGCTCGATACGGTCCAGGTAATTTTCATCAATGTCGCCCGTGACGTACTTGCCATCAAACACGGCGCAATCGAATTTGTCGATTTTGATTTTTCCGCCACCGACCGCTTCGATCAGGTCTGGCAGATCTTGGTAGATCAGCCAGTCAGCGCCAATCAGATCGGCTACATCTTGGGTGGTCCGGTTGTGAGCGATCAATTCATGCGCGCTCGGCATGTCGATGCCGTAAACGTTCGGGTAACGCACCGCCGGCGCTGCTGAGCAGAAGTAGACGTTTTTGGCGCCCGCTTCGCGAGCCATCTGAATGATCTGCTTACAGGTGGTGCCACGCACGATCGAGTCATCTACCAGCATCACGTTCTTGCCACGGAACTCAAGCTCAATGGCATTGAGCTTTTGACGCACCGACTTTTTACGTGCGGCCTGGCCCGGCATGATGAAGGTACGACCGATATAACGATTTTTAACGAAGCCTTCACGGAACTTGACGCCCAAGTGGTTCGCCAACTCTAGCGCTGCGGTACGGCTTGTGTCCGGGATCGGAATAACCACGTCGATGTCGTGATCAGGACGCTCGCGCTGGATCTTTTCGGCCAGCTTCTCGCCCATACGCAGACGCGCTTTGTAGACCGAAACGCCGTCGATGATCGAGTCCGGGCGCGCCAGATACACGTGCTCAAAGATGCATGGGGTCAGTTGCGGGTTAACTGCACACTGACGGGTATGCAGCTGACCATCTTCGGTGATGTACACCGCTTCACCTGGCGCCAAGTCGCGGATCAGGGTGAAGCCCAGCACGTCGAGCGACACGCTTTCGGACGCGATCATGTACTCGACACCTTCATCGGTATGACGCTGACCGAAGACGATTGGACGAATACCGTTAGGGTCACGGAAACCGACAATACCGTAGCCGGTGATCATCGCGACCACGGCATAACCACCTCGGCAGCGGTTGTGCACATCAGTGACTGCGGCAAACACATCTTCTTCGGTTGGCTGCAACTTACCGCGCTGCGCCAATTCATGGGCGAAGACGTTGAGCAGCACTTCCGAGTCAGAGTTGGTGTTGACGTGACGCAAGTCAGATTCGTAAATCTCCTTGGCCAGTTGTTCAACGTTGGTCAGGTTGCCGTTGTGCGCCAAGGTGATGCCATATGGCGAGTTGACGTAAAACGGCTGAGCCTCAGCTGAAGTCGAGCTGCCTGCCGTTGGATAGCGCACATGACCGATGCCCACGTGACCAACCAAGCGCTGCATGTGGCGCTGATGAAACACATCACGCACCAACCCGTTGTCCTTGCGCAGAAATAACCGGCCATTATGGCTGGTTACAATACCGGCAGCATCCTGGCCGCGGTGCTGGAGGACGGTTAGCGCGTCATACAGCGCCTGATTGACGTTCGACTTACCGACGATACCGACGATGCCACACATGCGACGCAACCCCTACTTAATAGATCTGAACTGAACACCACTCACTTGGGCTGGGTAGCCGGCAAGAGGTGCTCCTTGAACGGTAAATCAGCGGGTACGCTGACACCGCTGGCTAACCATTGGCTACTCCATCCCAAAATGAGATTTTTCGACCAATCGGCAACCAATAGAAATTGTGGCATGAGCCTAGACTCCTGCCACCATGAGTCTTGCTGCACCGGCCCTAGGCTTAAGAGCCCTACTCCCACGACCACCAGCAATGCGCCACGCGCAGCACCGAAGACCATGCCGAGAAAACGATCGGTCCCGGACAAGCCGGTGACGCGAATCAGTTCGCCGATAAGAAAGTTGATCATTGCGCCTACCAACAAGGTGGCGACAAACATGATGGTGCACCCGGCAATGATGCGGGCGGAAGGTGTTTCGATGTAGCCGGCCAAGTACTGCGACAGTGAGCCACCGAACATCCAAGCGACAACCCCGGCAATGATCCAGGTGCACAGCGACAGCGCTTCTTTTACGAAGCCTCGCTTCAAGCTGATCAAAGCGGAAATGGCGATGATTGCAACGATCGCCCAGTCAACCCAGGTAAATGGCACAGTTCAGTCTACAGACGGTTAAGGCGGCGCATTTTAGCAGAGCGCCGCCTCTCAAGTCAGGCGATTTATCAGTGCATTGGCTATCAGTTACAACCTTTTTATGCGCTTACCCACGCTCGGGCTGGAAACGCACGACAAAACCTCTGAGATTCTGTTGTTTGTCGAGCACATCACGCATGCGCTCTGCCTCTGCGCGCTCCAACAAGGGGCCCACAAAAACCCGATTCATCCCACCCGAGGTACGGATATAGGCGTTATAGCCTTGATTACGAAGGTTTTTCTGCAAAGTGTCGGCACTTGCACGGTTGGACAAACTCACCAACTGAATCGACCAACTGATCGGTAGCCCGTTAGGGTCGACACGCTTTTGCGCGGTATCGAGCTTAGCTGGCGGCTGTGCCACCGTCTGCGCCGGAGTAACTGCAGGCGTCTTAGGCGCTACTGCTGGCTTGCTTGCAACCGGGGCGGCAGGCGCAACAACCGGTTTTTGCGGCGCAACCTCTTGTGGCTCATCCGGCGGCGCTGGCTCTTGCTCAATAACTTGCGGCTCAGGCACCGGCACAGGCTCTACCTGAACTTGAGGCATAGCAGGCACCTGCGGCGCCGTCGGCGCGTCGACCTGAATCTGACGCTGCTCATCCTCGCGCGAGAAGAGCATGGGCAGAAAAATCACCGCCAACGCGATCAATACCAGCGCGCCGACCATCCGTTGCTTGAAGACCTTATCTAGCAATGCCATTGACCGCCTCCTCCTTGGCATGCCGCTCCAGCCATTCAAGCGCCTGAGCGACACAATAAAATGACCCGAACAACAGGATCTCATCTTGTGGCGTTGCACGATCGCATTGCGCCTCAAGAGCTGCATCCACACTGTCGTACGGAGTAACCGATGCGCCCAACCCTTGCAGCGCAGCTTGCAACTCTAGCGCAGGGCGTGTGCGCCCGGTATTAAGGGGCGCAACCGCCCAATGCTCTACAACACCGGCCAGTTGCTCTACCACGGCATCCAGATCTTTGTCAGCCAGCAGACCAAACACCGCCAGCCGCTTGCCCGCTAACGGGCGCTGCTGCAGACGCTTGAGCAAATAGTTGGCTGCATGGCCGTTATGCCCTACATCCAGCAGTAAATTAAGGGTTTTACCGCGCCAATTAACGTGGCGACGGTCTAAGCGGCCGGTGACTTGCGTCGCCAACAGCGCCTCAACAATACGCTCGGGCTGCCACGGCAATGACATTAACGCATAAGCCTGAAGCGCCAGTGCCGCGTTTTCCATCGGCAAATCCAGCAAGGGTACGTCACGCAGCTCTAGCGTTTGCTTCTTTGCGTCGCGACCCTGCCAATGCCACACCGCTTGAGAAAGGGTCACGCTAAAGTCGCGCCCGCGAATAAACAATGGGCAACCTAACGCCTTGGCCTTGTCGAGCAACGGCTGAGGCGGATCAAGGTCGCCACACAAAGCGGGCTTACCTTGGCGAAAAATCCCGGCTTTTTCATAGGCCACAGATTCACGGGTATTACCCAAGTACTCCACGTGGTCCACACCAATGCTGGTGACCAACGCCAAGTCAGCGTCAACCAAGTTGACTGCATCCAGCCGCCCACCCAGCCCAACCTCTAACACCGCTACGTCAAGTTGAGCACGCTCGAATAACCAGAAAGCGGCCAGCGTGCCCATTTCAAAGTACGTCAGAGAGGTTTCGCCACGCCCTGCGTTCAATGCCTCGAAGGCTTCGCACAGTTGTTGGTCCGAAACTTCAACACCGTCGATCTGCACGCGCTCGTTATAACGCAACAAGTGAGGCGAGCTATAAACCCCGACCTTGAGCCCTTGCGCGCGCAGTAACGAGGCAATAAATGCACAGGTCGAACCTTTGCCGTTAGTGCCAGTGACTGTCACCACCCGAGGCGCAGGCTTTTGTAAGCCCATGCGGATCGTTACCTCTCGTGCGCGATCCAGCCCCATATCGATGGCCGCTGGATGCAACTGTTCAAGATAGGCGAGCCACTCGCCAAGGGTGCGCTGGGTCATAGGTTTGCAGGAGCCGGTGGGACAACAATCGGCTCGACTGGCGCAGCAACAAATTCAGGTGTTGGCAGGCCCATCATTTGTGCCAGTAGGTTGCCCAAACGCGGACGCAGCTCTTGACGGGAAATGATCAAGTCAATGGCGCCGTGCTCCAACAGGAACTCGCTGCGCTGGAAGCCTTCTGGCAACTTTTCACGAACGGTCTGCTCAATGACACGTGGGCCGGCGAAACCGATCAGCGCTTTTGGCTCACCGACAATCACGTCACCCAACATTGCCAAACTGGCCGAAACACCTCCGTAAACCGGGTCTGTCAACACCGAAATATACGGAATACCTTCTTCGCGCAGACGCGCCAGCACCGCAGAGGTCTTAGCCATCTGCATCAGAGAGATCAGCGCTTCTTGCATGCGTGCCCCGCCAGAGGCTGAGAAGCAGACCATTGGGCAGCGATGTTCTAAGGCGTAGTTGGCGGCACGTACGAAACGCTCACCAACGATGGCGCCCATCGAGCCGCCCATGAAAGAGAACTCAAACGCCGACACCACAATCGGCATACCCAACAGGGTGCCGCTCATAGACACCAGTGCATCTTTCTCACCCGTATCTTTCTGCGCACCCACAATACGGTCTTTGTACTTTTTACTGTCGCGAAACTTCAGACGGTCAACAGGCTCCAGATCAGCACCCAGCTCGTTGCGGCCCTCAGCATCCAAGAAGATGTTGATGCGTGCGCGTGCGCCAATACGCATGTGGTGATTGCATTTAGGGCAGACGTCCAGGGTTTTTTCCAGCTCTGGACGATAAAGCACTGCGTCACAAGACGGGCACTTGTGCCACAGGCCTTCAGGTACCGAGCTCTTTTTGACCTCGGAACGCATGATCGAAGGAATTAGCTTATCTACCAACCAGTTGCTCATGCTTTCTTTCTCCAGTACCGGGGACCTGAACACTGCTGTTCAGGCCCCGTGTATGCCCTTGAGCTAAATTCATTGAGTGAGCGGCGATGATTGTACGGGACAGCGGTCAGACAACGGCTAACCAGCATCACCCCATCCACCCCCAGCCTTCCCGACAACCCGC
>NZ_LLWH01000037.1 GCF_001411475.1 Pseudomonas endophytica
TTTCGCTGACTTCTTCTTCGGCGGTTGCGAACCAAGCGGCTTCACGCATAAAGACGCCTTCCATAAAGCCCACACACCAACCGCGCAGATCTGAGTCGTCTGGCTCGTCGCCCAGATCCAGATCACAAGGCAGCTCGAATTCTTCGTCAGAGGCCAGTTGGCGAGCGATGTGATCCTTGAGCTTAATCAAGGTGTCTTCGATCTCGGTGCATTGAGCGTCGTCTTTGTAATTCGGGGTTTCGGAGAAAATGGCGTCAATCCATTCACGCTCAGGAACGGACTCAGAGCAGATGGATAGGGCAGTCAGATAGCCATGAGTGGCTACGTAGTCCAGCGCCTCGTCATGCAGCTCGTCAGCGTCGAGGAAGACTTGCAGGCGGGTTAGTTGCTCAGCGAAGGACATTAGTGAACTACCTAGAAAATAAACAATGCTGAATTCTAGGCTTTCTTGAGCGCCCAAGCCAGCCGTTAGGCGCATTTGCCATTACTTCCCGGCGATCGGCGCCGCAATCACATCGCCCTGTTGAGAGAACTGCTCGGGTATACTGCCGCGTTTTGTGATGCCCTGCGGTCTATGCAGCGGGTCAAGCGCTCTGCGCCCAAGCTTTAAAGAGGCTTGCGGCCGTGCAGGATTACGCTGGCGCAGGGGTGTTTCGGCGATTTCTGGAGTTTCTATGCTCGAACAGGCTCAACGCGTACTCAAAGACATCTTCGGCTACGACAGTTTCCGTGGCCGTCAAGGTGACATCATTGAGCGCGTAGCCAGTGGTGGCGACGCTTTGGTGCTGATGCCTACCGGCGGTGGCAAGTCCTTGTGCTTCCAAGTGCCCGCCCTCTTGCGTGATGGGCTGGCGGTTGTGGTGTCACCGTTGATCGCGTTAATGGACGATCAAGTTGCTACGTTGGAAGAGTTGGGCGTTGCAGCTGCGGCTCTGAACTCGACATTGAGCGCCGATCAGCAGCGCGATCTCGCCTCTCGGATTCGGCGCGGTGAAGTCAAAATGCTCTATCTGGCGCCAGAGCGTCTGGTACAGCCACGCATGATGGCGTTCTTGCAGAGCTTGGACATCGCACTGTTTGCCATCGACGAAGCGCATTGTGTTTCGCAGTGGGGCCATGATTTCCGTCCAGAATATTTGCAGTTGGGCCAATTGGCCGAAATGTTCCCGAATGTGCCACGCATCGCTCTGACCGCCACGGCCGATAAACGAACCCGTGAAGAAATCGTTACCCGTCTGCACTTGCAGAACGCCGAACGGTTTTTGTCGAGCTTTGACCGACCCAATATTTTTTATCGCATCGTGCCCAAAGAGCAGCCACGCAAACAGTTGCTGGCGTTTCTCTCGGAGCGCCGCAGCGATGCGGGCATTGTGTATTGCCTGTCGCGCAAAAAAGTTGAAGAAGTGGCGCAGTTCCTTTGCGATCAGGGCTTCCCGGCTTTGCCCTATCATGCCGGGCTGCCAAACGAAACGCGCGCGGCTAACCAAAAGCGCTTCCTGATTGAAGAAGGGCTAATCATGGTGGCAACCATTGCCTTCGGCATGGGTATTGATAAATCAAACGTGCGCTTTGTGGCACACCTAGATCTGCCCAAATCCCTTGAGGCGTATTACCAAGAAACCGGCCGTGCAGGCCGTGACGGTTTGCCAGCAGATGCGTGGATGGCTTACGGCCTGCAAGACGTGGTGATGCTCAAACAGATGCTGCAAAACTCCGAAGGCGACGAGCGCCACAAGCGTCTGGAACATCACAAGCTCGACGCGATGTTGGCTCTGTGCGAAGAAACCCGCTGCCGGCGTCAGACTTTGCTTGCCTATTTTGACGAAGACATGCCTCAGCCATGTGGGCATTGCGATAACTGTGTCGATGGCGTGCAAACTTGGGACGCAACAGAACCTGCACGCCAGGCATTGTCAGCGATTTATCGCACTGGCCAGCGTTACGGAACTGGGCATCTGATCGACGTGTTGCTGGGGCGCGAGAATGAAAAAACCCGCAGCATGGGCCATCAGCATTTGTCTGTCTTTGGTGTCGGCAAAGCTCGCTCAGAGGGCGAGTGGCGCACCTTGTTCCGTCAGCTGGTCGCCCGTGGTCTGGCAGATATTGACATTGAAGGCTACGGCGGATTGCGTTTAAGCGACAGTTGCCGCCCCTTGTTACGCGGCGAGGTCACCTTGGAACTGCGCCGTGAGCTCAAACCACAAACCTCGGTCAAAAGCAGTTCTGCCAGCCCAGCCAGCCAATTGGTACGCGGCGACGAGCGTGAGCAGTGGGAAGCCTTGCGAGCCCTGCGGCGCAAGTTGGCTGAAGAACACGGCGTACCGCCTTACGTCATCTTCCCAGACTCGACATTGCTCGAAATGCTGCGTAGTCAGCCGACTTCTCTGTCTGACATGGCCAAAGTCAGCGGTATCGGTGCGCGCAAACTGGAGCGTTACGGCGAGGCGTTCCTCGATGTGCTGGGCGGGCAAGCAGACACCCCCAAAGTGGTCGCGGACATTCGCCACGAACTGATCAGCTTGGCGCGTGCGGGTATGACGCCAATGCAAATCTGTGGCCAGTTGAAGTGCTCTGAAAAAAACGTTTACACGATGTTGGCTGAAGCCATTGGCCGTCATGAATTGTCATTGGATCAAGCGCTGGACTTGCCTGAAGCATTGATGGAAGAAGTCCAGGACGCGTTTTTAGACGGTGAGGGCGAGTTGCCCAGTGTTGCCAGCATCGCTGAACAGTTTAAAGGTCGAGTCCCAGAAGGGGTGTTGTATTGCGTGCGAGCCGCATTGCAATCCGAGTTCGAGCTGTAAAGATTATTGATATGTAACGAATTGATTGACTTATAGGTCTTGCCTATGAGCAAGCTCCATGCTTAGCTGACTAACAATTAGTTTCACTCTATTTCAGTCTAAACATTGAGTTTTTTATGCCGTTAACCGATCAACACCGTTTTGGTATGCAACTGGCGCAAATGTCCCGTGGCTGGCGGGCTGAGCTGGATCGACGCCTTGCCGGTCTCGGTCTTTCGCAAGCCCGTTGGCTGGTGCTGTTGCATTTGGCTCGCTTTGAGAATGTCCCAACCCAGCGCGAATTGGCACAGAGTGTGGGTGTAGAAGGCCCGACGCTGGCGCGCTTGCTCGACAGCCTTGAAGCCCAAGGCTTGGTGAAGCGTCATGCGGTGCTTGAAGATCGTCGCGCTAAGAAAATTGTGTTGAGTGACTCGGCCCGGCCGTTGATTGCACAGATCGAGGCCATTGCCACCGCCTTGCGCCAAGAGCTGTTTGTGGGCGTTGACGAAGAAGAGCAGCGTATCTGCATGCGCGTGCACAAGCGCATCCTCGAAAATCTCGAAAAAAACTGACGCTCTAAAAACTACCCCCGTAGGAGCTGCCGCAGGCTGCGAGCTTTTGATCTTTAACATCAAAAGCTCGCAGCCTGCGGCAGCTCGGGGGTGTATTGAATGTTCTAGAACGTCTGGCCTAAGTTTAGGTACAACGCCTTTTGATTGTCGTCGTTGAAGCCGTAGCTAAAATTCAGCGGGCCCAGCGGTGTATCAAAGCCGATAAAAATGCTCGCTGCGTTGATATAGCCACTGTCGAACTCGTTGTCATTGTTCCACGCTCGGCCACGTTCCAGTGACGCGCCTGCATACAGTGGGAAATCAAACGGCATATAGGAGCGTGGCGTCAGGCGTCGATAGTAAACGGCCCGCATTAAACTGATGTTTTGCCCTGAAATCGCATCTTGGCGGAACCCTGACAACTGCCGCGCCCCACCGAGCAAGAAGCTTGAAGTGACGATATTGGCTTGGTCGAGGGTGCGACCATAACGCCCACCCAGAATCCACGTGTTCGGCCCCGAACTTAGTGCTTTGTCTAGGTTGAATTCCCATTGGCGATAACGCTCATCGGAACCCAGTGCCGGTTCGAACTGACGCATGCTCAGGCTGATGTCTTCACCGGTGTGCGGAAAGTAGACGTTGTCCAGTGAGTCGAAGGAATACTTCACGTCATAGAAACCTTCAGTGAAGCTAGTGCTCGGCAAGTCACGGTCTCCGATTCGCACATCGGCCTTGCCCCATGCCTCCCCGATACCTAGACGGATCTCACCACTGTTGCCGATTTGGCGCCCCAAATTCAAACCGAATCCGTAGCGCTCCAAGCGATATTCAGCAATTGGATCGTTATCGAGAATGGATTCGACGTTTTGTGATTCCACGTTGAGGTACGGTGCCACGAAGTAGCGCGAGCCCACATCCAGCGGCTGATAGAACTCGCTGTACAACTCTTGCTTGTCACCGATTTGCACTCGAGTTAGCCACTCTGCGCCCAAGCGGTTGATGCCGTTGACGCGATAGCTGGCGCCTAGGTTAAACGCACTGTCGCCGCGCATGTCGTCAGACAGGTTGAGCCCCAGTCGCAGGTAGTCGGTGCCGCTGCGCTTGGCGCGGGCGCTGATGACCAGCGTGCGCTCTTTGCCCTTGTGTACTACGCGGTACTGCACTTGGTCGAAATAATCCAGACCGTAGAGCGTGCCCATGTCCCGCTGCAGGCGCGTCAGGTCTAACGGTTCACCGACGGGTTGGCGAATGTAATAGCGGATCACCGCGTCGTCGATTTTTGAGTCGTTTTCGATTTTTATCGCGGTAATTACCGGGTTCCGCTCTTCGGGTGAGCGGGCGATGGCCAGCTCTACGTTGGTGGGCTGGCGTAAGCTGGCCAGACGTTTTTCGAGGATCTGAGTAGCGCGATAACCCGCGTTGATAATCTCTTCTGAACGCCCAAAATCTGTGACGCCCACGCTGGCGAGCGAGGGTTGAATCAGCACGTCGTCTGGCTTCAGTGAAGCTAATTGGACTTCAGAGTTGCTGCGGGTCATCAGGGTGATCGACTGATTAAGAATGTCGAAAACCGTGTTCAACTGCTTACGCCCGCGTAACGGGGTGCCGATGTCCACCACAATCACGATGTCCACGCCCATCTCACGGGCCACGTCCACTGGAATGTTATCGACCATACCGCCATCGACCAGCAACTGACCGTTGATTTCGACTGGGGCAAACACGGCCGGAATCGACATGCTGGCGCGGATCACCTGAGGTAAGTGGCCTTTGCGGAAGACTACCTTCTCGCCACTTACGATGTCTGTCGCCACCGCGCGGAAGGGGATCGGTAGCTTGTCGAAGTCGCGAACGTCACTGCTGTGCGCCAGCAGGCTTTCGAGCAGCAGTGACAGGTTCTGCCCTTGGATCACCCCCAGTGGCAAGCCCAGACTGCCATCGTCACGAAAGCTGAGTTGTTGCCTGACCAGAAAATCGCGGTCGTCCTGTTTGCGCCGAAACGGGATGTCCTCTCGGGCGGGGCTATCGGATAAGGCGTCTTGCCAGTCAATGCTCATGGCGAGCTTTTCTAGCTCATCAATTTTGTAGCCCGAGGCGTACAGCCCGCCAATCACGGCGCCCATGCTGGTGCCCGCGATGGCATCAATGTGAATACCTTGCTCTTCCAATGCTTTAAGCACGCCGACGTGTGCCAAGCCGCGGGCTGCGCCGCCGGATAACACCAGGCCGATTTTTGGCTGTGGCTTCTCAGCAGCGAACAGCCCTAATGGGGATAAACACACGAGCAACAAAATCAGCAGACGACGCATCATGAATCTCTGGGCAAGCGGCAAAGGCGGCTATTATAGCGGCGCCTTTCACTATGCGAGTTTGAGAAACATGCCTGCCAGCAAGCCACAAATTGTCATAACTTATTGCACGCAATGTCAGTGGTTGCTTCGCGCTGCGTGGCTGGCCCAAGAGCTGCTCAGCACGTTTGCGGACGATTTGGGCCAAGTTGCGTTAGAACCCGGTACTGGCGGTGTTTTTCGGATTACCTGTGATGGTGTGCAGATCTGGGAGCGAAAAGCCGATGGCGGCTTTCCGGAGGCCAAGGTGCTCAAGCAGCGAGTCCGCGATCAGATCGACCCGCAGCGTGACTTAGGGCACAACGACCGCGGTCAGTGAGCGGCTGAATCCAGCACGGCTTTGCTCGGTGTCGGGCTGCTGCCCATGCGGCTCGACACTACGATTGCGATGATGATCAGCAGACCGCCTAGCAGCATGCGCAATGTCGGAGTTTCGTGGAACAACAACCACGCCAAGGTGATGCCGTACACCGGTTCCAGGGCGAAGACTACGGCGGCGGTGCGCGCTTTGATGACCCCCAAGCTGGCGACAAACAGGCTGTGGGCCACGCCAGTGCACAACACTCCGAGTAGGCCAATCCACAACCAGTCCAGCGCTCGAACCGCGCTCAAGCCCGGTGCGGCGAAGGGCAGCAGGCACAAGGCAACTACCGCGTTTTGCCACATGGCCGCTTGAACCGCAGGGACCCGTCCGCTGTTGGCCCGGTTATTGAGAGATAGCAGAGAAAATAACAAGCCCGAAGCAATGGCCCAGATCAGGCCTTCGGTGGCTTGGCTGGCCAAGTCAAAGCTTGGAGTCACTAAAATCAGCCCGATACTCACCAGCAGCACCAGAACGATTTCATTGAGACGGATGCGTTCGCGAAAAATCAGCCCTTCGAGGATTACCGTAAACGCCGGAAAGCTAGCAAAGCCCAGCGTTGCAATCGCCACTCCGGCAATTTTTACCGAAACAAAAAAACTTACCCAGTGTCCGGCCAGCAGCAAGCCGCTGACCAGTAAGTTGCGCACATCACGTGGCGCTAGTTTTTTCCAGCGAGTTCCTTTGGCCAGTGCGGCAAAGAAGGCCAGCGCCACGACTGCGAATCCAGCCCGGCCAAACACAATGATAGAAGCCGAGGCGGCGGCGAGTTTGCCGAACACGCCGGTCAGGCCGAACATAAGCGCACCAATATGCAGGGCGCCCAAGGCGGTACGGGGAGTCATTGCAGTCCTTAAGTCGATACAGGCAAGGCGTTCAGTCTAAAGCGTGGGCCTGCAGACTGTCTGTCGCCAAGCTCGCTTCAATTGTCGCCAGACTCGCGGCGCAGTATCGACGGCGAGGCACCGAACTCTCGCAGTATTGCCGCACTGAACGCGCTCTGCGAAGCGTAGCCGACCCGGTTGGCGACTTCGCCAATGGGCAAGGCGCTGTGACGCAAGAGTGCCAATGCACTGTTCAGGCGTCGTTGGCGAATGTAATCCATGGGAGTTTGCCCACATTCACTAAGGAAACGTGCATGCAAACGAGCGCAGGATAAGCCCGCTATGCGCGCCAGATCCATGACCTGAAGTGGGTAGGCGAGGTTTTGATCAATGTAGGCATTGAGTGCGGCGAAAGGCAGACGTTTTGCGGTCACCGACTCGCTGTCAGTGTTCAGGCTCGCCAGTAACAAGATCGCCCCTTGGCGGGCAATTATGGGGTCGCTCACCGGGCTAGCAGCCAGCCAAGTGACCAACTGATGCTGTTTGGCATCGAGGCTCAAGTGCCCAGTGTTGTCGAGCAAACGGCGGCTGGCGTCGGCATGACTGCCCAGCGACTCACCTAGCCAGTCATGGCCCGGTACATCCAGCACCAAACACTGACTGCCTTGCTCGCTGCCACAGGTGTGATGCGCACCAACCGGCACCACCAGCAGATGCTGTTGACGCAGTAGACACCCTTGACCATCGACCTCGAAGTCGAGCGTGCCAGACAAGCTGATCACCACCTGCGCATGCTCGTGGCTATGTGCAATCACGTCTTGGCGATAATGACGCACTGACAGGATTTGGCTCATGGTGAGTCTCTCGTCTGCAGGCGCGAGCTTGTTGCGCGATCTTTAATATCTAAAAAGATGCCAGGCAAGCTCGTTCCTCCGGGTGGTGTTGATTGCGCTTAGTGCCGCCAAAAGGCCGGTATACACAAAACGAACACGGTAATGATCTCCAGCCGGCCGAGCAACATGCCTAGGGATAAAATCCACTTCGCAGCATCTGGCAACGTTGAGAAGTTGCCAGCAGGGCCGATAATTTCACCCAACCCCGGCCCCACGCCGGACACGGTACTGGCCGCGCCGGTGAGCGCGGTCATCCAGTCCAACCCGAGCAGCGACAGCGCCAGTGCAATCACACTGATAGTGATGGCAAAGAAGAACGAGAAGGTCAAAATCGAGCGCACAATATCTTCGTCAAGGCGGTGCCCGTTGTATTTTTGCTTGATCACTGCGCGCGGGTGTATCAATTGATTAAGGTTGGCCTTTAGCAGGATGTAAGCGACCTGGAAACGAAAAATCTTGATCCCGCCCGCCGTCGAACCCGAGCAACCGCCGATAAAACCCAGATAGAAAAACAGCATCAGTGAGAAATTGCCCCACAAGCTGTAGTCACCCAGTGCAAAGCCAGTCGTGGTCACCACCGACGTGACGTTCAGCGCCACATGCCGAAAGGCATCCCACCACACCATGTCGGTGGTCCACCACATCCAAGTGCCAAGGACCAGCCAAGTCACGACCAACAACCCGAGCAAACCCTGGACCTGTTGGTCTTTGATCAATGCTCTGCGATGGCCGCGTAACGTGGCGACGTACAAGGTGAAGGGCAAGCTACCCATAATCATCACTGCAATAGCAACCCAGTGCACCGCTGGTTGCGTCCATTTGGCCAGCGATTGGTCTGAGGTCGAGAAACCACCGGTGGAGATGGCCGACATGGCATGGTTGATGGCGTCGAACACGCTCATGCCCGCCCACCAGAACGCCAAGCTGCCAAGGATAGTGATGCTGACATACGTCGCGACAATCAAGCGTGCCACCATATGCGAGCGCGGCATCACTTTTTCTGAACGGTCAGACGACTCGGTTTGGAACAAGCGCATGCCACCGATGCGCAGCAACGGCAGAATGGCGACTGCCATGCCGATAAAACCGATGCCACCGAGCCAGTGCAGCATCGAGCGCCACATCAGAATCCCTGGGGTCATGTGGTCCAGCCCGCTTAACACTGTCGAGCCTGTGGCGGTAATCCCGGACATGCTTTCAAAAAACGAGTCGGTGTAACTGATGTGCTGTGTCAGCAAAAACGGTAGCGCGGCAAAAATACACACCACGACCCAACTGGACACCGTGAGCAAATACATATCGCGCGGTCGTAGGTGTACTTGCTCTGGGCGCCCGGGAATGACCAGCGCCAGACCGGCGACGAAGGTGATCAGGCTGGCCCAGAGAAAGGACGGCAGATCACTCATGCGGTCATAAATGACCAGCGTCAGCATCGGTACAGACATGCTGACGGCGAGCGTAATCAGGAAGATGCCAATTACAAAACCGATAATGCGTAAAGTCGGCAATGCCATGAAATCAGCTCGGGATTAGAGGGGGGCGCCATTCTACCTGTGGTCTGAGCGATGTAAACCGCCAGACTTTCGATGGATACCGTTAGAATAGCCGCACATTTTCTTCTGGAGGTGGCCAATGGAGGCTCTCGACGCTTTGCTTAACCGTGTATCTGCCCCGCGCTTGCTGGAACCCGCGCCAACGGCTGAGCAACGTGAAGTCCTGTTTGCGGCCGCATTGCGGGCGCCGGACCACGGTCAACTTCGCCCCTACCGGTTTTTGACCGTCGAAGGTGAGGCGCGTCATCAATTGGGTGAAGTGCTTGCCCAAGCTGTGCAAGCGCAAGGCGCGGAGGTGGCTCAGGCTGCACTGGACAAGGCTCGGGCGATGCCTTTGCGTGCGCCTTTGATCGTGGTGGTGGTGGCTCGCTTGCAGGATCACTTCAAGGTGCCCAAGTCTGAGCAACTGATTACCGCCGGTTGTGCGGCGCACGCCATTGAGCTGGCCGCATTTGCCCAAGGCATTGGTGCGGTGTGGCGCACCGGTGAATTATCGTACAACGCGCACGTGGCCAAAGGTCTGGGGCTGGGGGAGGGCGAAGAAGTGGTCGCGTTCCTGTATCTGGGCACCCCGCAGAACGAATTGCGCACTGCGCCAGCCGTAGACAGTGCTGAATTCGTCCAAGTGTGGTCAGCTTAAGTCCCGCCCGTCTCTTCGCGGAGCTGCCGCAGGCTGCGATCTTTCCCTACGAAATAGGCTGTATGGGCAATTCCAGCGTGGCGATAAACCCGCCCTCAGGGTGATTGCCCAGCAACAACCGCCCGCCATGGCGTTCTGCTGCGCGTCGGGCAATCGCCAGCCCTAATCCATGCCCGGCTGCTGTCTGGCCGGGTGCGCGAAAGAACGGTTCGCCCAAGTTAGCCAAATACGCCTCAGCCACTCCGGGGCCGTGGTCACGCACGCTGATGATGATGTGATCGCCTGTGCGCTGGGCCTTCAACTCAATAGGCTGCTGCGGCGGGTTAAAGCGTTGAGCATTGCGCAGCAGGTTGTCCACAGCTCGCTCAATCATCGTTGGCCAACCGGTCAAGCTTAAGTCCGGCTCGGCATTTAGCTGCACCGGTTGTTCGAGGGAGGTCAGTGAGGCGTCCTTTTGAACCGTGCTGAGTAAAGGATTCAACTCAATGTGTTCCGCGCTAGCCTGATCGGCATCCACACGGGCCAGCGCAAGAATTTCGCTGATTAACGACTCTAAACGGTCGCACTCGCGAATCAGCCGGGGCCAGAGCTTTTCGCGTTCTCCCGGCCTTGCGCGTTCGGCCACA
>NZ_LLWH01000038.1 GCF_001411475.1 Pseudomonas endophytica
TTGCAGCAAAAGTTGAGCGCGAAAGCGTCCGGCACGTCGCTCCATGGGCGCCGGTACAGGCCCTAGTAGCTCGATGCCACTCAGGTTCATGTCAGCCAGCACCCGCTCTGCCTCGCTGTAGGCTTGATCCAAAAAGCCTTCCGCTTGCCCCGGTTTATGCGCTTCAGCGCGCAATAGCGCCAAATGCGTAAAGGGCGGTAAACCCGCCGCTCGGCGTTCGCTCAAGGCTTGTTCGGCGAAGGCAAAGTAACCCTGCTCGGTCAGCTGAATCAGCAGCGGATGGTCGGCCAAGTGCGTCTGGATAATCACTCGGCCCGGCTCTTCAGCCCGGCCCGCGCGGCCTGCGACTTGAACAATCAGCTGCGCCATGCGCTCGCTAGCGCGGAAGTCACCTGAGAACAGCCCGCCATCAGCATCTAGAATCGCCACCAGCGTCACCCGTGGGAAGTGATGCCCTTTGGCAAGCATTTGCGTGCCGACCAAAATGCACGGCTGACCTTTTTGAATCGTGGCAAACAGTTGGCTCATGGCATCTTTGCGTGAAGTACTATCGCGGTCGACGCGCAGCACCGGGTAGTCTGGGAACAGAATCCCCAACCGCTCCTCGGCCCGCTCTGTGCCAGCGCCCACCGGCCGCAGGTCGACTTTGCCGCATTGCGGGCAATTGCGCGGTACGCGCTCGACATGGCCACAATGATGGCAACGTAACTCGCCGGATCGCTGATGAACGGTCATGCGCGCATCGCACCGTTTGCACTCCGACATCCAGCCGCAGTCATGGCACAGCAGCGTAGGCGCAAACCCGCGGCGGTTGAGAAACACTAATACTTGTTGGCCCGCCGCCAGCGTTTGGCCAATGGCTTGTTGCATCGGCCCGGATATACCGCTGTCCAGCGGTCGACTTTTTACATCGAGACGCAGGAAACGCGGCTGTTTGGCCCCGCCAGCGCGCTCATTCAAACGTAGCAAGCCATAGCGACCGGTGTAGGCGTTATGCAGGCTTTCGAGCGAAGGCGTGGCGGAGCCGAGGACTATCGGTATGTTTTCTTGCCGCGCACGCACCAATGCCAAGTCGCGGGCGTGATAGCGCAAACCTTCCTGCTGTTTATAAGAGCCGTCGTGTTCTTCATCAATGATGATCAGCCCCGGGTTTTTCATCGGGGTGAACAAGGCGGAGCGGGTGCCAATAATAATGTCGGCTTCGCCATCGCGAGCCGCGAGCCAGCTCTCAAGCCGTTCGCGATCATTGACCGCCGAATGCACCAGCGCAATCCGGGCATTGAAGCGTTGCTCGAAGCGAGCCAAGGTTTGCGGCCCTAAATTGATCTCAGGGATCAGCACTAAAGCTTGTTTGCCCGCTTCGAGGGTGGCGCGGATCAGTTGCAAATACACTTCGGTCTTGCCGCTGCCCGTGACGCCAGCCAATAAGAAGGCATGGAAGCTGTCAAATCCGGCTCGAATGGCTTCGCAGGCGGCGCGTTGCTCATCATTAAGTGGCAACTCAGGCTGGGCCAGCCAGTGTTCATGGCGTGGGGGCGGCGCATGGCGACGAATTTCGACCGTCACCAGCTCTTTGGCCAGCAGCAGGTCGAGGCTGTCTTTGTTTAGTTTTAACTTGCTCAGCAACTGATGGGCCACACCGTGCGGGTGTTGGGCAAGGGTGGTCAACGCTTCACGCTGGCGCGGCGCGCGGGCGACTCGCGGGTCATCAAGTCGAGCGCCGGGGGTTATTTGCCAAAAACGCTCTTGGCGAGTCTCGGCCAGTTCGCCCTGACGCAGCAGCACCGGCAACGCCCAGCTCAGTGTGTCGCCCAAGCTGTGTTGGTAATACTGTGAAGTCCACAGGCATAACTTAAACAGCGAGGCGGGCAGGGGCGCCGTGGTGTCGAGCAAAGCGATGGCGGGTTTTAGTTTGTCCGCCGGGACTTCGCTATGATCCGCCACTTCGACCAATATGCCGATCATTTCGCGTCGCCCAAACGGCACCCGTAAGCGCATGCCAGGCTGTAACTGGCTGCGCTGCACGCCCGCAGGCGCCCGGTAATCAAACAGGCGACGCAGAGGAGAAGGCAGGGCAAGGCGCAAAATGGCGTCGGGCACGCGGGGCTCTCAAGTGGTGGACGGTCAATAAGGTCGGGAGCCTAGCAGACAACGCGCCTAGAAACAGGTCTGACACAGGTGAAAACGTCCTTATAAGCATGATGAAGGACCCGACCCCCGGTGCTTGCGTCTCTATAAAGGTCTGGTATCATTCCCGCCCTAAATTTACGTGCGGTATTCAACAATGGTGTTGAGTGGCGGCACGCTAGCCTGAGGAATACCCCATGAAAGCCGATATCCATCCAGCGTACGAAGTCATCGAAGTAACTTGCAGCTGCGGCAACAAGTTCGAAACTCGCTCGAACCTGTGCAAAGCACTGGCTACAGACGTATGCAACGAGTGCCACCCGTTCTACACCGGTAAGCAAAAAACTCTGGACGTTGGCGGTCGTGTTGATCGCTTCAAGACTCGTTTTGGCGCTTTCGGCGCTAAAAAAGTCGCCGAGTAAGGCACATGACCTTGGGCAGGCTTTTGGGTCTGACCGGGTTAATGAAAAAGGCGTCCCTCGTGGGCGCCTTTTTTGTGCCCGCGATTTGGCTCTCAGCCGCTCAGGCCCAAGTGCTGTGCGCAGCTCCCCGTGCGTTGACTTACGCGCAGGTGGAGCGTGTGGCTGATGGCGATTCGTTGAGGCTTAAAGATGGGCGCAGTGTGCGCTTGATCGGTCTTAATGCCCCGGAAACCGGTAAAAAAGGCCGCCCTGATGAGCCGTTTGCCGATGCAGCGCGCAAACGCTTGCAGGCACTGGTGACGCAAAGTAATGGGCGTGTCGGATTGCTATTGGGGCAGCAGCCGCAAGATCGTTATGGGCGCACCCTAGCCCATGTTTTCGGCGCCAATGGCAGCAATTTCGAAGCACAGTTACTGGCCGATGGCTTGGGGTTTCAAGTGGCGCTGGCGCCTAATGTTGAGCTGCTCGATTGTCAGCAAGCTGCTGAGCATCGTGCGCGGGCGGCAAGCATGGGGGTGTGGCGGCTATCGCCGGTAGTGTCCCCGCAGCAGATCAGCCGATCAGGCTTTGCGGTGGTGAGTGCCAAGGTCACGAAGGTGCAGCGTAACCGCGGTGGGCTCTGGATAGATCTTGAGGGTGGCGCGGTGGTGCGTATTGCCCCCGATCAACTGCACAACTTCGATCAAAACGCCTTCGCTCATTGGCTCGGTAAGCGCATAGAGGTACGTGGTTGGGTGTTGGATCGCGCTCAGCGCTCAGGGTTGAAAAAGGACCAAGCGCGTTGGATGTTGTCACTGAGTCATCCGGGGATGATTAACGTCGCTCAGAATTAAAATTGTAGACAATTTTAGCTTAATATTGTGGACACTCAGGCCTTGTAGGGCGCGGGTCTTGGCCCAAAGTCGTAAGGTAAAGCCCTTGACACTGCTGACTGGTCAGTCTTGTCGGGACTTTACGACACGCGTATGCTCGGCGGCTCGTCGTCCAATAGAAAAAAAGCGGAATGCCCCTATGTCTGATTTGAAAACCGCCGCTCTCGAATATCATGCCCAGCCCCGCCCAGGGAAACTGAGTGTCGAGCTCACCAAGCCTACTGCTACTGCCCGCGATCTAGCGCTGGCTTACAGCCCGGGTGTAGCTGAACCAGTCCGCGAAATCGCTCGCGACCCTGAGCTGGCCTACAAATACACCGGTAAGGGCAACCTGGTCGCCGTTATTTCTGATGGCACAGCAATTCTGGGCTTGGGTAACCTCGGCCCATTGGCTTCCAAGCCAGTGATGGAAGGCAAGGGCGTATTGTTCAAGCGCTTTGCTGGTGTGGATGTGTTCGATATCGAAGTTGACGCCGAAAGCCCACAAGCTTTCATCGACACCGTGAAACGCATCTCTATCACCTTCGGCGGTATCAACCTAGAAGACATCAAGGCGCCTGAGTGCTTTGAAATTGAGCGTGCTCTGATCGAACAGTGCGACATCCCGGTTTTCCACGATGACCAGCACGGTACTGCAATCGTGACCGCAGCCGGCATGATCAACGCCTTGGAAATCGCGGGTAAAACCCTGGAAGAAGCCAAGATCGTATGCTTGGGCGCAGGCGCTGCTGCCATCTCCTGCATGAAGCTGCTGGTGAGCATGGGCGCGAAGATCGAAAACATCTACATGATCGACCGCACCGGCGTGATCCACTCCGAGCGCGATGACCTGAACCAGTACAAAGCGGTATTCGCCCACGCAACTGACAAGCGCACCTTGGCTGATGCGCTGGAAGGTGCCGATGTGTTCGTTGGTCTGTCTGGCCCGAACCTGCTGAGCGCTGAAGGCCTGAAGTCCATGGCTGCCAACCCGATTGTGTTTGCGTGCTCCAACCCTGATCCGGAAATCTCCCCAGAACTGGCTCACGCTACCCGCGATGACGTGATCATGGCCACTGGCCGTTCGGACTATCCGAACCAGGTCAACAACGTATTGGGCTTCCCGTTCATCTTCCGTGGTGCTTTGGACGTTCGTGCCAAGCGCATCAACGAAGAAATGAAAATCGCAGCGGCCAACGCACTGCGTGAACTGGCCAAACTGCCAGTGCCGCAAGAAGTGTGTGACGCCTACGGCGGCATCAAGCTGGAGTTCGGTCGTGAGTACATCATCCCGAAACCAATGGACGCGCGCCTGATCACCTTGATCTCCGATGCTGTGGCTAAAGCCGCTATCGAGACGGGTGTTGCGACCCTGCCGTACCCGAAACACTACCCGCTGAAAAGCGTGGATGACGTCTTCAACGGCTAAGCCTGCGTAGCGTCAAACCTAAAGCCCTGGCTCGAAAGAGTCGGGGCTTTTTGCATTGGGCCGTGTGCATAGAACCTCTCGTCTCAAATCCTCTTCATGTGCGTTTATAGGAATATTCCTACATAAATCAATGTAACTATCCGTTAGCGTCTGTTGTTTCATTTAGACAGCGCCCATGACGCCCTTCGATATGCCTATCTCCTCGATCGTTCAACTGCCAACCTATTTTCAACTGGTCGATGAGCAGGGGGATGGCGAACCTTATGCGGGGTTGGCTTACGAGGTTGTCGATGAGCTAGGGGGCGAACACCATGGCTACTTGGATGCTAATGGGCAAGGCTCGCTTAACGCGCTACCGGGCAAATATGGGGTGCTACGCTTTACCCGCTTGCAGAGCCCTCTTCAGATCACGGAGTTGCAAGTCAGGGCCGAGCAGACACGATACGTAAACCAGCAGGGGGCCAGGACGCGTAACAATCCTGCGCAGTACGACGTGCAAACTGACTACTACCAGGTTGAAGTCAGGCACTTGGTCGAGCATGTTTCGCACTTGCCGCCTGTAGTCGAGTGCCATGACCCACTTGATTTTCAGATGCAGCAGCGGATGTATGCCCACGCTCATTTTGGTATGTGCTTGACCGCTGGTCGTAACACCGTTCTGGAGATCCGACCTCTGCGGGCCTTGAGCCTTATGCTTTCGAGCCTGGCCCAACACGGTGTCCTCAACCTGTACCAAATGGCATTACTGGCAACGCAAAGTGGTTGCGCTGTTGAGTCTTCTAGCGGGGACACTAATACACTGCGTGAGCCTGTTTACCGTCCGTTGTATGAAGATGTCGCTTACTCAAAACGTTTTCAGGTCTTACCCGGTGCGCCCAATCAGGCATTTATGGCGCAAAACCAAGATGTTTTGCTAATCGCCATTCGTGAGCCGCGTCCTGCGGCCGACTTCCTGAATAGCATTGATAGTCAAGCTGTGCTTTTTGAAGAAGGGCAAGGCCGCGTTCATCGGGGTTTTTACCTTGCTGCCAAACAGCTTTATGCACAGCTAAGCGCTTACCTAGATAAAGGCCTAGCGCCTCAAAAAGTACTGATGTGCGGGCACGGTGTGAGTGGTGCAATTGCCTTGATTCTGGGCCAGATGCTGCGCCATCGGCCGCTGGCCATCGACGTGCAGCTTTATACCTACGGCGCCCCACGTGCGGGCGATGCGGCCTTTGTTAAAGCGGCTGAGTCGCTGGTGCATTTCCGGGTGGTGAACCATCACGACCCGCTGCCCAGCATGCCCGGCAGTTGGATGAACACCCGGCTGTCGAACTATCGTGCGTGTGCAGCACTTGGTTTTAATCACGTGCCGCCCGAGCTGAGTGTTTTTGTGGCGGGCCTCAGTGTATTGACGCAGGAGCTGTATCAGCATCACGGAACCTTGTGCCACTTCATGCCGATGGATTTGGGGCAAGCAGACATCCCGTGCCTACTGTGGTCGCCAACGAGCGATATCGTGACTCAGCATGCCGTGAGTCGCGCGATTTTTAACGCTGTGCAAGCGAATCCTGAGTGCGACGGCTTGGTCGGGCCGTTAGTCAAGCTGGAGCAGTCGTTTGGCGTGGACAGCTATGTCCCGAGTTGTTGGGTGGCCTTGCACCAAGCCCAAGTAGCGCTTGAGGCCCAGCAAGCATGGGTTGCAGAGCATGAAGTGAAGGTGATTGATCTGGCGTTTGAGCACATTGCCCAGCAACTACGCAGCCACTATCAGGCGGTGGTGAGCCAATCTGATGCGGACCCACAGATTCAAGAGCGCATGATTAATCTACTGATGCGCGAGCTGAGTCGACTCCACACAACCCGCCAGCGTTTGTACGACATGCGATTTAAGGTGCCAAGCCTAAGTGACGTTTATGGTAATTGTGCACAAAGCCCTGCATTACTAAAGCAAAACCTAGAGCGATGGCTGGCGCCCCTATCTGGAGATAAGCGTTTCTCCCTAGAGCGCTCTTGAACAGCGTTGTATCAAATGCCCAATTCCTTATGGTGTTAGAGACGCATCCTACATCCCCTTCTAAAACTGTCCGCTAATGT
This sequence comes from Pseudomonas endophytica, assembly GCF_001411475.1. GTDB lineage: Bacteria > Pseudomonadota > Gammaproteobacteria > Pseudomonadales > Pseudomonadaceae > Aquipseudomonas > Aquipseudomonas endophytica. The sequence goes on from NZ_LLWH01000038.1 coordinate 6,909, forward strand.
CCACCCCTTAGCTCGGGAGGGGCTCTGTGCGTGAGCGTGCCCTCTGCGTATGAGGAGTCACGGATGTCTACTGTTGGCCGTCAGCCATGCTTTAACCTGACTATCATCGGCGCTGAGCATGAACTGCGAGTGCTTGCCTTCACCGGCAAAGAGGCCATCAGCGCGCCGTATATCTTCGATCTTGAGCTGGTCAGCCCCCGCTTTGATTTAGACCTTGAGGCGATGCTGCATCAGCCTGCTTATTTGGCATTTGATGCGTTGGGCCATGGGGTCCACGGGCATATTTCCAGCATTGTTCTTAGTAGCTTTGGTCGGCAACTGGCTCGCTATCGCTTGAGGCTTGAGCCGCGACTGGCCTACTTGGCCTATCGCACCAATCACCGCATTTTTCAACGTTTGACCGTGCAACAGATCATCGAAGCACTACTCGAAGAGCACGGCATTCTTGGCAACGCCTACACCTTTGAATCGTTCTCGTCTTATACCCCGCGAGAATATTGCGTGCAGTACGGCGAGTCAGACTTGCGCTTTATTCAGCGTCTGTGTTTTGAGGAAGGTTTTCACTACCACTTTAGGCATTCGCCTGACGGCCATCACTTAGTTTTCGGTGATAAACAGCCAGCGTTTACCTTGCTTAAACAACCTACTGCTTACGTGCTAAATGAAGGGATGGTGGCTGAAGCCCCGTCGATCAGTCACCTCGAGCTGCGTCTTGATACGCGCACTAACTGCACAGTGCATCGCGATTACGACTTTCATCAGGCCAGTCATACGCTCGAGGCACACAGCCGATCTGACCTAGACGAGCATGTGCTCGAGAACTACACCTACCCTGGTCGCTTCACAGAAATAGCCCAAGGCCAACAACAAAGTCAGCGTGCGCTAGAGCATTTCCAAACAGGTCAACGCCAAGCCAGTGGTCGCAGTGATCAACCGCGTCTGGGCAGCGGCCATGTTGTGACGGTGATTGAGCATCCAAATGTGGAGTTCAACATCGGTTGGCTGTTGACCGAGGTTCATCACCAAGGCAAGCAGCCACACCTGCGTCGGGGTGGCGATGGTCGTCGAAGCTGGAGCGCACGTGCACCTCAAGGGTGGAGCAAGTGTGGTGATGGATGCGGGGGGCAACCTCACCCTGATGGCAGGCGGGCAGCATCTGTTGATAGGGGCGGCGGGCATCTACGCGAGTTGCCCGATCTTACCCGGAGGTGTGCCGATACCGGGGCTGCCAGCGGTGCCGCTGTTACCGGGAGAGTCTGAGCGCCTGCGGGAGCCTGAAGCCTTGCCCACGCAAATCGCCCCAACCCAACACGCCTTGATGGCCGCTGCGCAAGCGCTGGGCGCTGACTTTTGCCCGGTGTGCGAAGCCTGTCAAAACGGTGTGTGTCTGCCCGAAGGCGCTTCGCTATGAGCCAGGTCATGCCGGATCAATGGCTTGCTGCGCAGCGCGGCGAGGGCCGTAATGTATGCCTAGTGCTGGACGCACAAAACGAAATCGAAGCCCGCACAGCGTTGTTGAGAGAACGCGCCTACAACCGTTATTCCAGCGTGTATAGCCAAACCCCGGTGGCCGAACTGGCTGCTGCCGGTCCATTTTTGATTGAACTCGACAGCGCCGACAGTGAGCACCTAACCGAACTGCTGCATGCCCCTGAGCGTAATTGGGGGTGGTTGGCCAGTATCGCGCAGGGCGACTTGCCCGCATGGTTAGCGCATTGGCGGGCAAGATGCTTAGTGGGCACAAGCCCTAACCGGGCTTTGTATCGGTTTCAGGACAACCGCGTGCTGGCTCGAGCGTTGCAGTATCTACCGATCGACAGCCTTGCGGCCTATTTAGGTGCGGCCATCAGCGTGTGTTATTGGCAAGGCGAGCACTGGGCCATCACCGACAATCCGATGCCGGGTGAATACCCGCTACCACAAGCCCCGACTTGGCTGAGTGTGCCCTCTACCAGCGCGCAACTAACCGCTATCCGCGAAACTAACGCGTTGCGTTTTCTACTGGATCAGCATCAACAGGCTTACTTGAAAGTCGCACAACAGCAGCACGTTCTGGAGTGGATACCCAAGCCTTTGCTACCCACAGCGACAAAATTATCTTGATCGCAGTTCGAGGTACCAGTGAGCTAGTGCCAGATTTCCTGAGAGATTTTGATGCCTTCCAAGTACCGTTTGAGGAAGGTATAGGCGCGGTCCATCGTGGGTTTTACGAAGCGGAAAAGAAAGCCGATGACTTTGCGACCAAATACCTGGATAAATTCCATACAGGCCAAAAAATTCTGATTTGTGGCCACAGCTTGGGCGGAGCGATCGCCCTAATTCTGTCCCAAATGTTACGCAACAGGCTTGGTTTTACTTACGAAATCCTACTCTACACCTACGGCTCCCCACGCGCAGGTGACGCAGCCTTTGTCAAAGCCGCTGAATCTTTAGTGCATCACCGCATGGTCAACCACAATGATCCCGTGCCCAGTGTGCCCGCTCCTTGGATGAAGATTAAACCGGGCAAGCCGATGCCCAGTATCGGGATTCGTTTTGGGCATGTACCGGTCGGGTTTGCGGCTTATGTCATCAGCATGAACAATGTTGACGGTGAGCCGTATGCTCACCATGGGCAGTTGCAGCACTTTATGCCGGTCGATTTTGGTGGCAAGGAGATGTCTCATATTTTGTGGGCACCCGTCTGTGAGACGTTGGCGCAACACGCCGCATGCAGCATCGCCCTTGCGCAACACGAAGGGCTGCCCGCCCGAGGCAGTTTGATAGAACAAGTGATGGGCGTGGGTGATCACTTTATGACCGGCGGGTATGTACCGCACACGTGGGCCACGCTTCGCCGTTGGCAAGAAGCACTGGCCAACCAACGTCCACGGGTGACCGGGCGAGAAGTGGAGTGGGTGGATGAGATGTTGGCGCGCGTTGAGGCGCAGTTGAAAGAAAAGCGCAGACAATTTAGCCATACGTCTGACCCGTTCATACGTATTTCACAACGAGATATTGCTTCCCTGCTCACTGAGGTGCAAAAACTAAGAATGACCCGTGAGCGGCTGCAAACGTTGAGCTTGCATACGATACAACTCAAAGATGTGTATGGCAGTTGTGCGGCAGACGCTGAAGGGCTGGCCGAGAGTGTTGAGCGCTGGCTGAGCTACAGCGACAACACCCGCGTTGAGCAACTGGCAATGGCACCCAAGGGGCTTTCTAGGGCTGAGTTGGATGCCTCAATGGGCATCCATGTTGTTGGCGCGCCCTACACAGGGGACATTCTCGATTTGTCTTAGGCGGCAAACGGCAAGCCAAAGCAAAACACCGCTTCTAACTTGCCGCTCACTCCTCGGCGCTCTCTTGGTCAGAAGAGATCGATTGGCGCGCCATCTTCTGCTGGCAGCGGGCTGCCCGGTGCTGGTCTGTTACCCAGTT
>NZ_LLWH01000039.1 GCF_001411475.1 Pseudomonas endophytica
TGACCACGTCAACCGCTCACAAAGCTCGAACGATTGTTTCCCGACCGCCATGCACATTGCTGCGGCCAAGGCGATACATGAACACCTGTTGCCAGCCATCAATGAGTTGTCGGGCGGGCTTGCCGAGTTGTCGGCGCGTTACATGAAGCTGGTGAAAACCGGCCGCACCCACATGATGGATGCAACCCCTATTACGTTCGGCCAAGAGCTTTCGGCTTATATCGCGCAATTGGACTACGCCGAAAAAGCCATTCGCGCTGCCATTCCTGCTGTTTGTGAACTGGCGCAAGGTGGTACTGCCGTAGGCACCGGCCTGAATGCCCCACACGGCTTTGCCGAAGCCATTGCTGCAGAACTCGCTGCGCTTTCGGGACTACCGTTTATCACCGCGCCCAACAAGTTTGCCGCTTTGGCGGGTCACGAGCCGTTGACCACCTTATCGGGTGCGTTAAAGACTTTGGCCGTCACATTGATGAAACTGGCGAACGACTTCCGCTTACTGGGTTCAGGGCCGCGTGCCGGGCTGGCTGAGATCAAATTGCCCGCGAATGAGCCGGGTAGCTCGATCATGCCGGGCAAGGTCAACCCGACCCAATGCGAAGCATTGTCGATGCTGGCCTGTCAGGTCATGGGCAATGATGTCGCCATCGGTTTCGCGGCCAGCCAAGGGCATTTACAGCTCAACGTGTACAAGCCAGTGATCATTCACAACTTGCTGCAATCAATCCAGTTGCTGGCCGATGGTTGCAGCAATTTCAATGAACACTGCGTAATTGGGCTTGAGGCCGACGCGAGCAAAATGGCAGAGCATTTGGAGCGTGGTCTGATGCTGGTCACCGCACTCAACCCACACATCGGTTACGACAAGTCAGCGCAAATCGCCAAAAAAGCTTACGCCGAAGGGCTAACCCTTCGCGAAGCGGCGCTGGAGCTGGGCTACCTAACCGACGACGAGTTCAACGAGTGGGTGCGTCCAGAAAACATGCTCAGCCCTGGCAAACATTGAGCCACGACAACTTGCTCGCGATCTTTTGGACCTAAACAGCAAAAGATCGCAGCCTGCGGCAGCTCCTACGCAAAGCAGAAGAGCGCGCAATGACTTAACCGACGACGAGTTCAAAAGCCCCAAACTTGTAGGAGCTGCAGCAGGCTGCGATCTTTTCATCTTCAAAAGCAAAAGATCACAGCTCTAGGACTGGCGCCCCTCAGATACGAATCTGATTTTTGTATTTTTTAGCGTCTTTTTGGCTTTTCGCGAAAGCTGCTTCCAGCGCGTCGTTGATAGTGCGCAGCACTTTGACCCGAGCCCAACGTTTGTCATTGGCTGCAACCAAGGTCCACGGCGAAATTTCGGTGCTGGTGCGGTCAACCATGTCGCACACAGCCGTGCGATACAGGTCCCACTTTTCACGATTACGCCAGTCTTCTTCAGTGATCTTAAAGCGTTTGAACGGGATGGTTTCACGCTCCTGAAACCGCTCAAGTTGGGTGTCTTTATCAATCGCCAACCAGAATTTGACGACGATGACACCCGCGTTTCTCAGTTGCTCTTCAAAATCATTGATTTCGCCGTAGGCGCGCATCCAGTCCGCTTGGCTACAAAAACTCTCGACACGCTCCACCAGTACACGCCCGTACCAAGAGCGGTCGAAAATCGTGAATTTACCCCGCCCTGGGATCTGTCGCCAAAAGCGCCACAGATACGGTTGCTCACGCTCATCTTGAGACGGCGCAGCAATCGGCACGATGTTGTATTGACGCGGATCGAGCGCCGCCGCCACGCGGCGAATAGCTCCGCCCTTGCCGGCCGCATCGTTGCCCTCAAACACCGTAATCAGCGCATGTCGACGCATGCGCTTGTCACGCATCAGGCCCGATAACCGAGCCTGCTCGGTTACTAATTGCTCCTGATAGTCGTCTTTTTCCAGACGTTGAGTCATGTCCAGGCAATCGAGCAAACTCATGCCATCACGGCTTTCAGGCAGCGCAGGCACATTGATCGTGCGGGCGCGGGCCTTCGGAGCGTTAAGCGCCACCTGCAGTCCTTCTAGCAAAATCTTGCCCACGATCAAGCCGCGGTAATGCGGGTCGGCACCTTCAACGATATGCCACGGCGCGTAATCACGGCTGGTGCGGCGAATCACGCGCTCACCGTAACGCACAAACTTGTCGTAGGTTTTCGATTGCTGCCAGTCCAAAGGGCTGATTCGCCAGCTGTGCAGCGGATCATCTTTTAGGGCTTTGAGGCGGGCTTTCATCTGTTTTTTAGACAGATGGAACCAGAATTTAAAAATCACCGCGCCTTCGTCACACAGCATTCTCTCTAGGCGTTCGGCACCGGTGATGGCTTGATCGAGTACTGCATCCTTAATCACCCCATGCACCCGCGCCTGCAACATTTGGCTGTACCAATTGCCAAAAAACACACCCATTCGCCCTTTAGCCGGTAACTGACGCCAGTAACGCCATGCTGGCGGGCGCGCCAGCTCCTCATCGGTTTGTTGATCAAAGGTGCGCACCTCAATCAGCCGCGGGTCCATCCACTCATTGAGCAGCTTTACGGTTTCACCCTTGCCCGCGCCCTCAATCCCGTTGATCAACACAATGACCTGCGTGCGTTTTTGCTGATGCAATTCGTATTGCGCCTCAAGCAAGGCTTCACGTAGGGCAGGAACTTCTCTGTCGTAGGTTTCTTTGTCAATTGAATGACCGATTTCTGCAGATTCGAACATGGAAAGCTCCCTAGCAAGTTGGCTCAAGCCTAGTCGATTGCTGTCTAGGCGGGGCGGCAAAGCTTTTAAAAACTGTCATCCATCAGTTGCGCGGCGACTGATCAGCTAGAATAGCCGCCTTGCCGATACCGAGCCCCACATGACGATTGAAATGCCCAATGCCCAGTTGGACTGGGATGACCAAGGTCGCCCCCATTCACGACTGTTTGACGACGTCTACTTTTCAGACAAGTGCGGCCTTGAAGAAACCCGCTATGTCTTTATTGAACAAAATGCTTTACGCGAGCGCTTTGCCGCGCTGCCCGCCCACGGGCATTTTGTAATTGCTGAAACCGGCTTTGGCACGGGGCTCAATTTTCTTTGCGCGTGGCAGTTGTTCGACGAAATCGCAGACCCTCAAGCCCGGTTGCATTTTGTCAGTGTCGAAAGATACCCGCTGACCGGCGACGATCTGCAACGCGCCCTCGCCCTCTGGCCGGAACTGAAGCATTACAGCGAACAGTTGCTGGCCCGCTATTTCGCCATTCACTCTGGGTTTCAGACCCTCACGCTGGCCAATGGCCGGGTCACCCTCACCTTGCTGATCGGCGATGCCCTAGAGCAACTGCCGCAGCTTGATGCTCAAGTCGATGCCTGGTTTCTGGACGGCTTTGCTCCGGCGAAAAACCCGGACATGTGGACGCCGGAGCTGTTTGCGCAGTTGGCACGCTTGGCCGCACCCGACTCCACCCTCAGCACGTTTACTAGCACCGGCTGGGTGCGCCGCGCATTGAACGAAGCGGGATTCAAGATGCGCCGCACGCCAGGTATCGGTCACAAGTGGGAGATTCTACGGGGCGTGTTTCTCGGCGTCCCGGATACCGCTCGGCGCGCAGCGACCGTCAAACCCTGGTTCGCCCGACCGCCACAGATCACCGGCCCACGCACGGCGTTGGTGGTAGGCGGTGGCTTATCCGGCTGCGCCAGCGCCAACAGCTTGGCCAGACGCGGCTGGAAGGTGGTGCTGCTAGAGCGTCACGATCGGTTAGCCAAAGAAGCTTCCGGCAATCCGCAGGGTGTGCTGTATCTCAAGCTGTCGGCTCACGGCACAGCGCTATCGCAGATGATCGTCTGCGGTTTTGGCTACACCCGTCGGGTCCTTGAGCAGTTGCAGCGTGGGCGCGATTGGGATGATTGCGGCGTGTTGCAACTGGGCTTCAATGCCAAAGAAGCTGAGCGTCAGGCACAACTGGCCGCAGCCTTCGCCCCGGCGCTGGTCCACCTGCTGGATCAACCCCAAGCGCAAGCCCTAGCAGGGGTGGAACTGGCCCACGGCGGGCTTTTCTACCCCGAGGGTGGCTGGGTGCATCCGCCCGCTTTGTGCCAGTTTCAAGCGCTGCATCCTAATGTGCAGGTGTTGACTCACCATGATGTGCTGCACATCGACAAGGTGAATGGCCAGTGGCAGGCGGGTCAGGGCGATCACGTACTCGCGAGTGCGCAGGTGATGATTCTGGCGGGCGCGGCTGAGGTCAAACGCTTTGCGGCGAGCAGCGGCTTGCCACTCAAACGCATTCGTGGACAAATTACCCAATTGGCCGAAACCCCGCAAAGCTCAGCACTTAAAACAGTGGTCTGCGCCGAAGGCTATGTGGCTCCAGGCCGCTTGGGCGAACATACGCTGGGCGCCAGCTTCGATTTTAATAATGAAGATTTGACCACCACTCCCGAGGGCCATCAGGGCAATCTAGATTTGCTGGAAGAAATATCGCCCGACCTGATGCAACGTCTTGCCGAACAAAATCTCGACCCTGAGACGCTGCAAGGCTGGGCCGCGTTTCGTTGCACCAGCCCCGATTACCTACCCATTGTCGGCCCGCTGGCTGATACCCAAGCGTTTCACCATGCCTATGCGGTGCTCAGCAAAGACGCACGGCAAGTGCCGGATGTTGAATGCCCTTGGTTGCAGGGTTTGTATGTGAACAGCGGTCACGGCTCTCGCGGGTTGATTACCGCACCGCTGTCGGGTGAATTGCTCGCCGCATGGCTCAACAACGAGCCTCTGCCGCTTCCCCGCTCAGTAGCAGAGGCCTGTCACCCCAACCGTTTTGCCCTGCGCGCATTGGTGCGCAGGCTTTAGATATTAGCCATGCGCGCCACCTGGCAGTGGCGCCGGCAACACTGCCGCGGTTTTCGTCAGGCTCCACGCATCAACTACAACGTCCTTGGCCGTGCGAATGTCGTTGACGCGTCTCAGGTAACGCTCGCTGGTCATTTCCGGGGAGCGACGCAACAGGTCATTCAGTTGCTCGAAGTAAGGGAGGGTTAGTTGTGCAAACTCTGACGAAAACGTGCGATTCAAATGTTCACGCCAAAACTCTGTGCGGCTAACAAATTGACTGACCTCGCTTGTTTTTTCAGCGAGTTCAACCTGTATACGGGCTTTATCTAGATCTGCCTGCGAGACGTCGGCAATGAGTTTAAATGTCATATGCCGTGGCTGGCCCGGCAAGTCCAGCGCTTGAGCCAAGCCGATGCGATAAGCCAGGTGCACTTCAACCTCGTCTGCCGCCTTACCACTTAGAGCCAAGCGTGCGGCGCACTCGTCTTCAGCAATTTTTCCCACCTTGTCCAATCGAAAAAGCCCTACGGCCAGACGCAACAAATCAGATTCACTCGCGGCGCTATCGGCATTCAATCTGGCCAGAATCATGATGATTTCAAGTCCACTAAAAACCATGGTTACGCTATCCGTACAACTGCGCGGAGATGCTGCCATATCGAGCAAATCAAAACGCAACGTTTGATTTTGAGTGGCCGCCTCTATCATTTCCCACACTCGTCGACTCAAATCCTGACGCACACTTTGCGCTTCAGCTGTCGTGGTCAAACGACTGATCACTGTGAAAAAGTCTTCAGAGGCAGGATCGCCTTTCAACGCGACCCACAGCTCCTCACGTCGTGCCAGTTCATGACTGGTAATGCCTGCCGTCCAAAAGTCAAAAGCCGCCGCCTCGCTTATCAGGGCTTCACTATTGATCCCCATGCTGCTGCCGCCTTGGGCAACAAAACGCGCAAGACGCAAACGACTGGACGCTATTAACGGGTTTCCCGACAAAGATATATTGCGTGTCACTGAAGCCGGGGCCTGATACACAAGTTCCGGGATATCCAGCAACCGGTTCTCACGCAAGTCCGCGATCTCAAGCAATGGACGTAATACCAGCCCGCTCGGCCAGTCCTGGATCGCCGTTCTACGTAAGTAGACACGGCGTAAGTACGGCAGTGTATTCAGGTCCAGTAACGGACCTAATAAATTGCCATTGAGATTTAATACTTCCAGGTTTCGAAGCGAGCCCAACAAGGCATTATCGGCAGGCGATACAAACAAAAAATTATTAGCCACTGAAAGCTGGCGTAAGAAAGGCATGTTTTGTAATTGCGTTGGCAATGAACGGATCCGGTTGTGGTCCATGTGCAGCAAAGTCAAATTATTGAAGCGTTCAAGAAACCCACTCACTGATTCCCCGCACTCCATGTTGTTGATGTTCAAGTGAGTGATGTGACTGAAATCAATCTCGGACGGTAGCATGGGCAAATGGCCAACACGTAAACCGTCCAGACTCAAGCTCGACGCTTGCTCCGGACTCACCCAAGGCATATACGTCGTGTTTTTATGCCAACTGCGTTGAATCAATACGGCCGCCTGATACCGACTGTCAGGGTAGTTATACAACTCGCGACTCGTCGAGATCTCTGTGGGGCTTTCGTCGACCCAGCTCTGCAACGTCTGACGCAAGAGTTTTCTCTGGCGCTTGCGCCCCCGTAAATACGTCAAAGGGTCAAGACCGGTTTCAGTAATGGAGGCCAGGTAGTCCTGTATCTGCTCGTCATCGAACCCGGGGTACAGATCAAGCACACGTCGGCGCATCGAGCGAGAAACATCGCCTGTGTCTAACCCACATAACGGATAGCCCAACTTGCCATCGCTGATGCGCAAGGGCGGTTTGAAGGCGGGTTTAATCGGTTGCATGCCTAAGATCCGGGCGGATTCAGCTCGATCGGCAGAAGCCAGATTCGCCAGTGATGCATTGAAATCAGCGGCCTGATCAATCATTGCAAAGCCCAAACGTTGCCTTTGATCGTTCGTCAACGATTTAAACAGCGCGGTCGAGAGCAGCGATTCGCTACCAGGTTCAAGCACATACTGTTCGCCCTGCAGCCTGTAACGTTGATAGCCGCCCTCGGTTTTGACAATTACGCAGGGACTTTTCAACGTCCCGGTTCCCCAACGCTGCACCACATTGCCCCACGTCGAACCGTCACGCAGCTCTATCGTGGTGGTGGCAGGCCAATTGGCCATCTTGGCAATGAAATGCCTGGTCAACCTCTCGGTATCCGGGTTGAGTTGAGTACGCAAAAAGAACCCTTCAAATGCACGGTTCAAACGCCCTTCGCGCACATATTCACGGGCATGCTCAGCCAGCAGCAACGGCACTTTGCCATGCCGCAAGCTGGCTCTTTCAACATCCGTGGCCGAGTCGACCAAAGCTTGGGCCACCGGCCGTGGCAAGCCTGTAAAAGCCTTTTCAATAGGACGGGTTTCAGGGCTGCGGGCCACGTTGAATCGCTCATACAGCTTTTCAAAAACACTGGCGCGACGGTCGCTGGCCAATTGCCCGAGTCGATTGGCCAGCGTCGATACAGGCAATGGTGTTAACGAGACTTCAGCGCCCAAAATGGCTGACAGCCGCTGTTTCGGTAAACCTCTAAGCACGGCATCCAGGACTTTGCCCTGCGCCAGGTCGGTTGGCGTAATACTGATCCGGGACGTGACGACGGATAACGTTGCGTTGTACTCCAGGTTGGAGTGGCCCGCTCCATCGAGCAAAACCAGTCCTGTGTCTTCAGGCCAGCCCACAAGATCAGGCAATAAGCTCAATTGCAGATCCGCCCACTGCGCAGCCTTAAAGCGGCTGGTTTTCATCGCCTCGATAAAACCGTCGATTTTGCGATCAATCTCGAATCGTTTAAGGCTCACGTTAAGCAAAGGCGGTGCTGGCAGGTTTTCAAGATGCACGCGGCGCATGACAGCATTGGGTGTGTCAGTCAGCGCTCGGACCTGCTCCAACGTCGTTTCGTCAAGGCTGGCCGGGCCAGTCCCTAAACGTCCAATCAACTGGGCGCTGCCCTCCCATTCCAATGGACGCTCATGGGCAAACTGCCAGGCGCCCTGACGATTGTGCACCAGCCCCGGTTTGAAAGCGTTTGCCCTGCGCGGATGAATGATCCGCCAATGCTGCTTCTCAGGGTCGCGCTCAACGGCATAGTGCTTGCCCTGCACCGTGACATGGTGCTTGCCATGAGCCTTGAAAATACCTTGCGCATCGCTCATATACTGGCGGTGCTGAGCTTCATCGGCAGACGAATACGGCTCAAGTTTTTTATCCCACAAGCGCGCGGTGCCGTCCTCGCGGGTGATGGGTTCGAAGTTGCCAAAAAACTCCTTGGTGGCTTGACTCAATCCGCTGGTTGCCTTCTTGAGGATGATCGTTCCCGTGACTATGGCTGCAGCAGTGACAATATCCAGCGCCACGTTCAAAAGGTGTTCACGGGCATGGTCGACATCACCGTGCAGCCAGTCATCAACGCCCTCGTAGACTTCAGACAGCATCTCACCCACGGCAACAGCCAGCATCACCGCGCCCAGAACCGGTACAAACAGCGAGGCAACGTTGACAATAAACAACCCCGCATTTTTAAAGAGTTGCCAGCGCTGTTCGCGCTCTTGCGCATCCAGGACACCCGTGGGCACTGCCAGCAGTTGCGCATCGGCAAACATGTTTTTCAACTGAACGACACACAAGTAATGTGCAGCACTCATGCCCAACGTCGCTGTGGTCAGACTTAGCCTTACAGGGTTGGCATTAATTTTTTGCAAGAAAACCGGCCTGGCACTCAACGCGACAAAACCTGAGAAAAAACTCACGTATTCCGAGCGGCGAAAACGGACTTTCAGCTCATCAATCAAGACCTGTAATGAACTGAATTCGAAAAAAGGCGATACCGGATCATTCGGTATATAGATAATCAAACGATCTGTTGGATGTAACAAAGGTGTATCTGCGCTAAACACCACCACCCCGTCAATCACCGTGTCCAGTATCGATAACGAACTCTGCACCAGCGGCTTGCCATCCAGCTTGGCCTGCGCTGCCGGGGCGGGGTTTTCAGCCTGTGCCAACAAGGCCAGCAGCGCGGTGCGGGCTGTATCGCTGATATGGTTTTTCAGGTATGCAATCTGCGCGTCCACCTCCATGTCATAGCGTTTGAGCAGGCGCAGATTGGACTCGGTTTCTTGCTCAACCTCACTTGTATTGACCGAACCGGTGGCGGCCACACCTAAAAACTGCTGTAAGTAATTCTGATACTTCAACCCCAAATTCAACTCTCGGCACAGTGCCGCAAATTGATCTGGGCGAATCGGGCTAGCCCGCCCGGGCAGCCCGGCAAGACGGATTTTGCTCTGTGGGTCGAATCCCCCCGGCACCGCCTGGGACTCAGAAAAGTTTTGCAGTGCCGCCCACAGCAAGGTTTTGGGCTCATCTAAGTCAGTTCGATAGCGGACAGTGCCAAGTAACGTGTCATCGGTCACCACATGCACATGCGCAACCTCCAGTTGATCACGAAAGATGTTCAGCACGACCCCATAGCGGCGTTTCAACTCGGCCGCCAGTAAAGGTGCGCAATACGCCTCAATACCTTCAAGTTGGGCAAATTTTTGCCCTGAAAGTGCATGGTAGGCGCGACTTTGCGCCATCGAGGCATTCAGTGTCTTGATCATCTCTGGGGTGGCCTTCAACAGCCACTTCGGCATGTGGCTGCGGACAAGTTCAAGAGGCTCTAATTCACTGAGCGTCTCATCACGGGCGTCGAGAGGGGAGCGCTTCAAAAAATCGGTCATACGGGCATTCCACTTTCTAGTCATAAGGCTCATCAACCTAATGCGCCAACGCGCACGCCATGACCTATCAGGCTATATCGTGAAAAAAACTGCCCCTTACCACAGTGCAATAAACCACCGTTTGTAATTTTTATTGAACGATCCAGACCGCGATCACTCGATAAAACACGGTCATTGATCGCGGCGCAGGGGAATTTTTGAATCTTGCGCGCCGTTTGAGTTCAAGGCATGGCCACCCGCCAAGCCTTCTGTTAACCGTGCCCTCGCTGCGCACATCCCTAGCCGATGTCGACTAAAGCGCGAGCGGCACCCATGACGAGACACCAAGGATTTACACACCATGTGCGGATTAGCTGGAGAGTTACGTTTTGATCATCAACCTGCCGACTTGGCAGCCATCGAACGCATCACCCACCACCTTGCACCACGTGGCCCAGATGCCTGGGGATTTCACAGCCAAGGGCCGATAGCCCTCGGCCACCGTCGCCTGAAAATTATGGATTTATCAGACGGCTCGGCACAGCCGATGATCGACAGCCAACTGGGTCTTTCGCTGGCCTTCAACGGGGCGATCTACAACTTCCCTGAACTACGCGCCGAGCTGG
>NZ_LLWH01000040.1 GCF_001411475.1 Pseudomonas endophytica
GCACTTTGCCGACGAAGCCAGCACCCGCCACGGCCTGCCGCTCAATGTGTTGCAGCCAGCACAACGGGCGCAATTACTCCACCACCCATGGCCGGGCAATGTGCGCGAACTGCAAAACGTCGCTGAGCGCTTTGCCCTAGGTCTGGAGTTAGCCTTGGACGAAGACCCTAACGACGCTGCTCAGTCTTCTCATGTTGCGGTGTCTGGCAGCTTGAGCGAGCAAGTCGAACAGTACGAGAAAAGCTTGATTGGCGCCGAGTTAGAACGCTCGCACAGCTCGATGCGCAGCTTGGCCGAAGCGCTGGGCGTGCCGCGCAAGACCCTGCATGACAAACTGCGCAAACATGGGCTTCACTTTGAGAGCGGCAGCCAGCCTCACACGGATGAACTCGATTGACCTGTACAGGATCCTCTTGCATGAACCGCGACAGTCGTTATCTGGAATCCATTCTTCATCACGACATTCCGCTGACCCGTGAAATGGGCCTGAGCGTGCTCGACTGGCAGGGGCAGCAACTGCGTTTGCAGTTGCCATTAGCGGCCAATATCAACCACAAAAGCACCATGTTTGGCGGCAGTCTGTATTGCGGGGCGGTATTGGCCGGCTGGGGCTGGTTGCACCTGAGCCTGCGTGAAGCCGGGATCGACGACGGGCATATCGTGATTCAAGAAGGCCACATCCGCTACCCGCTGCCCGTCACCCAAGACGCCATCGCGCTATGCGATGCGCCCGCCGAAGCGGTGTGGAATAAATTTTTGGCGATGTACAAACGCCACGGCCGGGCGCGACTGACCCTTGAAACGCGGGTGATCAATGCTCAGGGCGGGGATGATGCGGTGCGGTTTAGCGGGCAATACGTATTGCATCGCTAGCGAGCTGTTCGCCAAGTTCGCTCTTTTCAAACATGAATTAAGTTATTGATTTCAAAAGGCACCATTGTTTTCGTATTTACACAGGGTGTGTAGGCAGACAAATCTCCCCCGTAGGAGCTGCCGCAGGCTGCGATCTTTTGATGTTGCGGTTGAAGATCAAAAGATCGCAGGCTGCGCCAGCTTCTACAAAAACAGAGATGCACCCAAACAGCGTGCGCGATGGTGTTTCAGCGACTACAGGGCAGCGCCTACAGGAACTGGTCGTTAGCGTTGTGTTAATGCCAGTAGCTGTTCACGCCACGCGGCCTTTGCCGGCAACGCCAAAAAATAGTCATTGAGCAACGACTCGCGGGCCGGGTAAGTGAACGACTCGCCATTGAGTTGCAGCACCACGCCACCCGCGCCCTCTAGCACGCCTTGCGCAGCCGCGGTGTCCCACTGTGAGGTCGGCGCCAAACGCGGGTAACAGTCCGCAGCACCTTCAGCCAGCAAACAAAACTTCAACGAGCTGCCAATACTCGCCATTTCTAACCTACCAACGGCCTTCTCTAGCCCTGACAGCAAGCGCTCTTGCTCAGGGCTTGAATGCCTACGACTGGCAACCACGATGAGTGGCTCACCTTGTGGTGGGACGTGACGCACGCTGATCGGCGTGATCACCTCCGCGTCTGCCCGCCAAGCGCCTAAGCCCGCGCCGCCGTAGTAACAACGGCCACTGGTGGGCAATGAAACCACGCCAAACACCACTCGGCCCTGCTCGATTAGCGCAATGTTGACGGTGAACTCTTCGCTACCGGAAATAAATTCTTTGGTGCCGTCCAAGGGGTCAACCAGCCACCAGCGAGCCCAACCTTCGCGCACGCTTTGGGGGATGTTGGCGTCCTCTTCGGAAAGTACCGGAATGCTGGGGTCCAGCGCGGTTAGGCCGTCGAGCAAGATGTGATGGGCCGCAAGGTCAGCGGCTGTTACCGGGGAGTTATCGTCTTTAGTCGTGACCGCGACGTCAGCGCGCCAGAACGGCAAAATAGCCTCGCCTGCACGGTGCGCGAGCTCAATCACCGGAGCCATTAAAGGATGCGCCAAGGTCACAGTTTAAAAACCCCGCGTTGGGTCAACAGGTCCCGCGCCAAGTACAGCGCCGCCAATGCACGGCCTTCGCTGAATTGCGGGTGTTGCACCAACGCCGACAATTCCCGCAGGTTAACCCGGTCAACCCGCATAGGCTCCGGCTCGTCGCCCTCTAAGCGGGCTTCATACAGATCAGAGGCCAACACCACCTGAATTTTCTGGCTCATGTACCCCGGCGACAATGACAGCTCAGTCAAATGCTCAAGCTGGCGAGCGCCGAAACCGGCCTCTTCTTTCAATTCACGCTCTGCGGCCGCCAGCACGTCTTCGCCTGGCTCAATCAAGCCTTTAGGCAGCGAGATTTCGTACTCATCGGTGCCGCCGCAATACTCTTCGACCAAGATGGCATGTTCGGCATCAATCATTGCCACGATCATCACCGCGCCATAGCCATTACCGCGCCCCACCAGCCGTTCGTAAGTACGCTCGACGCCATTGGAGAAGCGCAACTGCACTTCTTCGACCCGAAACAACCGGCTACTGGCAACAATTTCACGGGCAAGTACAGTGGGTTTTTGGCGCATAGCGGCTCCTCAATATGAACGGGTTACTATACCCCGGCTTTTCCGATTGTCTGTGTCGGATGTTTTTCTACTGTGGGGGAAGTTTTGCATGACAGCGTTACCTTGGCGCGACATTGATACCGTTCTGTTAGACATGGACGGCACACTGCTCGACCTGCACTACGACAACCATTTTTGGCTCGAACACCTGCCGCAGCGTTATGCCGAGCTACACGGCATCAGCCGGGCGATGGCTGACTTGGAGCTGAACCCACTGTTTGAAAACAACGCCGGTCAGTTGCAGTGGTACTGCCTAGACTTCTGGAGCAGCGAGTTAAACATTCCGGTGCGTGAGCTTAAGCTCGAAACGGCCCACCTGATTGCCTTACGCCCTGATGCAGATACCTTTTTAGCGGCGATCAAACAGGCGGGCAAGCGGGTGATTCTGATTACTAATGCGCACCGTGATTCGCTGTCTTTAAAACTGGAGCGCATTGAACTGGCGCCGTATTTTGAGCGCCTTATCAGCTCACATGATTATGGCTACCCCAAAGAAAGCCCAGCATTTTGGGATGCGCTGCAAACCGATATTGGCTTTGAGCCCAGCCGCAGCCTGTTTATCGACGACACCTTGCCCATCCTGCGCAGCGCCGGTGCGTTCGGCATAGGCCATTTGCTGGCAGTCAAACACCCCGACAGCAAAAAAGGCCCGAAAAACACCGAAGAATTCGAGGCGCTCGGGGATTACCGCGAGTTGCTGCAAGGGCTTTGAATAAGACCTGAAATGTAGGAGCGAGCTTGCTCGCTCCTACATTAAATCGGGTTACTCGGGAATACGTAGCGTCTGACCTGGATAGATTTTGTTCGGGTCGCTAAGCAGCGGCTTGTTGGCTTCGAAGATTTTGTTGTACTTGTTCGCGTCGCCATAAACCTGAAGTGAAATCGCACTCAGGGTGTCGCCCTTTTTCACCACGACAAACCGTGAAGCCACGACCGCAGGCCCAGAAACGGTGATTTGGTCATCAACACTGGCCACACCCACGATGTTGCCCGCGGCCAAAATGATTTTTTCTTTCTCTTCCTGAGTGGCCGCTTCGCCGCTTAGCGTTATCTTGTCGCCCTCAACCTCGGCTTTGATATTAGGATTGCCCAAGCCAACATCCGCCACGTGCTTTTTCAGGTCATCAGACGCATTGGCATTACCCGGCGTAAATAGGTGGGCTAATTTTTCACCGGCTTCTTTCACAAAGCTTAAAAGGCTCATCGGTCACGCTCCAAGGTATGAAATATCCAGAAACCTAAGCGTAGACCATCACTCTTGGAGCAACGATGGACATCAAGCAGCTCAAATTCCTCATTGCCCTAGACGAAACACGGCATTTTGGGCAAGCCGCCGCCCGTTGCCATATCACTCAGCCCACGTTGTCGATGCGTTTGCGCAGCCTTGAACAAGAGCTTGATTTGCAGTTGGTCAACCGTGGCCAACGCTTCGAAAGCTTCACCGCGCCCGGCGAGCGCATACTCGCTTGGGCCCGTACGGTCCTGGCCGCTTACGATGGTTTGCAGGCCGAAGCGGCGGCCTGTCGCGGCAATTTGATCGGTACGTTGCGCCTCGGCGTGGTGCCACTGTCGAATTTCGATCCGTTGCCGTTACTTGAGCGTATGCACCAAGAACACCCCGAGCTGCGCTTTGAGTTATCAGCCCTAAGTTCTGGGCAAATCCTTGAGCAACTCGCGAGTAATCAGCTCGATATTGGGGTGTCGTATCTGGATCATCTTGATCACGAGCGATTTGACTCGCTGGCACTGGGTGAGACCCGAATGGGCCTACTTTACGACCAACGGCATTTCAAGTTTGGCGAGCAGCCCTTGAGTTGGGAGCGTTTGATTGAGTTGCCACTGGGCTTGCTCAGCGGCGGCATGCATTTTCGCCAGTCCATTGATCACAACTTCCACAGCCGTGGCCTCACGCCGCATCCTTTATTACAAACCGATGCGGTGCATCAGCTGTTACAAGCGGTGCACGCGGGCCTCTGCTGCGCTGTCATGCCGCTTGAGGGCGGGCTTGAAGCGCTCACCGACACCTTGCGTTTGCATCCGATTGAAGACGCTAAAACCTTGTCGCAACTGGGTTTAATCATGCGTCGCGAGGCACCACGTTCAGCGTTAGCCGAAGCATGTTTTGCACTGATTCAGAAATCACTTAGCAGGTCTTGATCGACACGCTCTATCAACAGATCAACGCTAGCGATTAGACGCGACCCTTTGTCGCGCCTACGCTTAGGGTCATCGAACACGTTGGTAAAGCCTTATGAACGCCAAGCGCCCTCTGTGCGCTGCGCCCGCTCCCAATTCGCCCGCGCCTGCTGCCAGTCAGACCTACCACTACGCCACGCTAGAACAGAGCGGCGACGCAGC
This sequence comes from Pseudomonas endophytica, assembly GCF_001411475.1. Taxonomy (GTDB): domain Bacteria; phylum Pseudomonadota; class Gammaproteobacteria; order Pseudomonadales; family Pseudomonadaceae; genus Aquipseudomonas; species Aquipseudomonas endophytica. The sequence goes on from NZ_LLWH01000040.1 coordinate 4,923, forward strand.
AACGGTTCTCGCAGAAGAAGTCGCATTGGCTATTGCTTACAACGGCATAAGCCAAGCTGTGATGCTGGTCACGCCCACTGATCTTGAAGATTTCATCGTCGGTTTCAGCTTGGGCAGCGGCATCATTGATAACGCGAACGATATCTACGATCTCAAGCTAACTGGCGCAGGCTCGGCACAGTACGCCCATGTCGAAATCGCCAGCCGGGCGTTCTGGAACCTTAAACAACAACGCCGACAGTTGGCAGGCACCAGCGGCTGCGGTTTGTGTGGTGTTGAGGCCGTCGAACAAGCCCTGCCCGACCTCAAAAAACTGCCAGGTGCGCCCTTACCGCCGGCTCAGTGGCTCGAGGGGTTACGCCAACGGATCAATGACTTCCAACCGCTGGGCCAACACTGCGGCGCCGTGCATGCCGCTGTTTATATGGACGCCAAGGGTGAACTGCTGATGGGCCGCGAAGACATCGGTAGGCACAACGCCCTCGACAAACTGATCGGTGCGTTGGTGCGCCAGCACATCGACCTGAACGGGGGAGCGGCGATTGTCACCAGCCGCTGCAGCCTTGAGCTGATTCAAAAAGTGTTGCGGGCCGGGATCCAAACCCTGATCAGCCTGTCCTCGCCGACGGGCTTGGCCCTGCAATGGGCCCGACGCCACAACCTCAATCTTATTCACTTGCCACAAAAAAGCGCGCCACGGGTGTATAGCCCGGCGCAGGAGATTCAATCGTGAGCCTTCATCATCAAGCCGACCAAACGCCCACTCCGCGCTATAAGCCCTATAAAGGCCCGGCCGGTGGCTGGGGCGCACTGATTAGTGTGGCGCAGGCCTGGTTGACCAGCGACAACGCACTGAAAAACCTGCGCGCGATGCTTAAAACCAACCAGAACGGCGGTTTCGACTGCCCGGGCTGCGCGTGGGGCGATTCGCCGGAAAGCGGTTTGGTTAAGTTCTGCGAGAACGGCGCCAAAGCGGTGAACTGGGAAGCGACCAAACGCCGTGTAGACCCGGCCTTTTTCGCTAAATACAGCGTCAGCGCGTTGCGGGAGCAAAGTGATTACTGGCTTGAATATCAGGGCCGTTTAACCGAGCCCATGACCTACAACGCCCAAACCGATCATTACACGCCGATCAGTTGGGATGCCGCGTACAGCTTGATTGCCCGGCACTTGCTCAATCTGTCGAGCCCCAATGAAGCCGAGTTCTACACCTCGGGTCGCGCCAGCAATGAAGCGGCGTATCTGTATCAACTCTTTGTGCGAGCGTTCGGCACCAACAACTTCCCCGACTGCTCGAACATGTGCCACGAGGCCAGCGGCGTGGCGCTGGCACAAAGCATCGGTGTGGGCAAAGGCACCGTGACGTTCGATGACTTTGAACACGCTGACGCTATTTTCGTGTTGGGACAAAACCCTGGCACCAACCACCCACGCATGCTTGAGCCGCTGCGTGAAGCGGTTAAACGCGGCGCTCAGGTGGTGTGTGTCAACCCGCTGAAAGAGCGCGGGCTTGAGCGCTTCCAGAACCCGCAGCACCCGCTAGAAATGCTCACCAACGGCGACCGCCCAACTAATACGGCCTACCTACGCCCTGCATTGGGCGGTGACATGGCACTGTTACGCGGTATGGCCAAATTTTTGCTGCAATGGGAGCGTGATGCACAAGCTGCGGGCGAGCCAGCGGTCTTCGATCATGCCTTTTTGAATGAGCACACGGCGGGCGTTCTCGACTACATCTCCAGCTTGGACAACACCTCTTGGGAACATATCGTCGAGCAATCGGGCCTCACGCTGGTCGATATCGAACGCGCCGCCCGCATGTATCTCAAGGGTAAAAACGTCATCATGTGCTGGGCGATGGGCATTACCCAGCACCGTCACTCGGTACAGACCATTCAGGAAATCGCCAGCCTAATGATGCTGCGCGGCAATATTGGCCGCCCTGGTGCGGGCTTGTGCCCGGTACGTGGCCACAGCAATGTGCAGGGCGACCGCACAATGGGGATCAATGAACGCCCACCTGTGGCTTTCCTTGACTCGCTTGAACGCCGTTTCAACTTCAAGGTCCCGCGTGAAAACGGCCACAACGTGGTTGAAGCTATTCACGCCATGCTCGAAGGTCGGGCCAAGGTCTTTATCGGTTTGGGTGGCAACTTTGCTCAAGCCACGCCAGACAGCCCGCGTACAGCCCAAGCGCTGCGCAATTGCGACCTCACGGTACAGATCAGCACCAAGCTCAACCGCAGCCACCTGATGCACGGCAAAGAGGCGCTGATTCTGCCGTGCTTGGGCCGTACCGACATCGACCTCCAAGCCGAAGGCCCGCAGGCGGTCACGGTTGAAGACTCGTTCAGCATGGTTCACGCCTCTAATGGGCAACTCAAGGCATTGTCGAATCAAATGCGTTCCGAGCCTGCAATCATTGCCGGTATTGCTGCCGCTACGTTGGGCACGCACCCCATCGACTGGAACTGGACAGTGGCTGACTACAGCCGCATTCGTGAGTTGATTGCCGACACAATTCCGGGCTTCAAAGACTTCAACACACGGATTCAACACCCCGGCGGTTTTTACTTGGGCAACGCTGCTGGAGCACGGCAGTGGAACACACCGACTCAACGTGCCAACTTCCGAATCAACGAATTACCGCACGATTTGGTCGACGCTCGCGCCCGTGCCACTGGCCAGTTGCCGGACTTGATCCTGCAGTCGATGCGTTCACATGACCAATACAACACCACGATTTACGGCCTTGATGACCGTTATCGCGGGGTTAAGGGGCAACGTGATGTGTTGTTCGCTAACGAAGCCGACATCATCCGCTTGGGCTTTAAGCCAGGGCAGAAGGTCGACATTGTCTCGATCTGGAATGACCAGCATGAACGTCGGGTGAAAAACTTCACCCTTCTGGCGTTCGACATCCCGGCGGGACAAGCAGCGGCTTATTACCCGGAGGTCAACCCGTTGGTGCCGTTGGAAAGCACCGGCGACGGTAGCCACACTCCGACGTCGAAGTTCGTGGCGATCCGCCTTGAAGCAGCCAGCCCGTCGAAGCTGATAATGGCTAAAGCGAGCTAAACCGAAGCGTTGAAACGCAGGCACAAAAAAGGCCGCTTTCTTGTAAAAGCGGCCTATCTGAACGACAGATAGACTGACAAAAAAGCATTAAGTTCCCTATCAAAAACAATAACTTATGTAATTGTGCACAGTTCGTGTTACTGGTCGGATTCCGATTGTAACTAACCCTCTCCAGCCTCAGGATCGCCTCGTCATTCTTTTGAGGCTTACCTATGAAGCTCACCTCTATTCTTTTGTTGTCCCTTGGACTGGTCAGTGGCGTAGCCTCGGCCGGTGGCACCACCGAAGCGGGTGTGGGTGGCGCATTAGGAGGAGTACTTGGCGCCGTAGTGGGTCAGCAATTAGGCGGCTCTACCGGCTCGACTATTGGTGCAGGCGTAGGCGGCGCAGCGGGAAGTGCCGTGGGTGCCGATAAACGTAGCCGTGGCGAAGCGGCCATTGGTGGCGCTCTGGGTGCCGCAGGTGGTAACGCCATTGGCCGCGGAGTCGGTGGCAGCACAGGAGCATTAGTCGGCTCCGCCGCAGGCGGGGGCGCTGGCGGTGCACTGGGCAATTACATGGGCAACAAAAGCGATGCCGATGATCGCCGCGCCAGCCACCGTAACGATCGCCGCTACTATCGAGATGACCACCCTGGCCGTGGCCATGCTTATGGTCATCACAAGAAGAGAAAACATCGTCACCACTAATACCCCACAAACGGGAGGCTAAACGCCTCCCGTTTTTGTTTTCTTGTCGACACACTTGCAAATTGTGTCAATGCATTACGCCCGCTCGTAATTGCTCGAATCATGCAGGCTGCATGACTGCGAGATTGGCGCAAAATACTATTACGTTAAAAATCATAGACTTAGGTTATTTAGTAACTTGGCATAGCCCCTGCAATTACTTGAATGAAGGCTGCACCTCATTCCATTTCAGGAGCAAAACAATAATGATCGGGACTAAAGAGCTATATCCCGCTGACCATCTAGATTCCTCCAGCCACTCCGGCGTCTCTTGGGGCGCGATTTTTGCGGGTGCCGCAGCTGCCGCTTCACTCTCTCTTATGCTGATCATGCTGGGCGCCGGTTTGGGCTTCTCAGCTGTGTCGCCGTGGGCGGATGAAGGTGTAGGTGCAAAAGCCTTGGGTTTCACCGCGATTATCTGGCTGGCGTTGACGCAAATTATTGCGTCGGGCATGGGCGGTTATCTGGCCGGGCGCCTGCGGGTCAAATGGTCCAGCATGCATGGCGATGAAGTGTACTTTCGCGACACCGCACACGGCTTCTTATCGTGGGCCGTGGCCACTCTCGTTTCTGCGGTATTGATCGCAAGCTCCATCAGCAGCGTGATCGGCGGCGGTGTGCAAGCGACGTCTAACATTGCTTCTGGCGCAGCTTCGGCGGTGAGCAGCGTGGCGGGTGCGCAGATGAATAAGGGTGATAACAGCTCGGACTACTTCATCGACACGCTGTTTCGTAATGATAATGGCCAAGCACTCAGCGAAGACGACGTGCGTAACGTCGTGACCCGCATCCTTGTGCGCAGCCTGGACAATGATGGCCAAATGGGTGCAGAAGATCGCGCTTATCTGGCAAAAATCGTTGCCCAAAAGACCAACCTGACTCAGCAAGAAGCCGAGCAACGGGTTGACCAGGTGTACGCAAAAGCTCATCAGGCCATTGAAGATGCCAAGGTAAAAGCTAAAGAAGCCGCTGACACTGCTGCCAAAGTGGCTGCCTGGAGCACCTTGTGGACATTCATCACGCTGTTGCTCGGTGCGTTCTTCGCCAGCCTGTGTGCAACGTTTGGTGGTCGCCGTCGTGATGCCGTGACCTACAACGTGACTAATCAACCTGTCGCTGACCGTTAATTCTGGAGAATAAAAATGCGCTCGATTCTATTGTTCTTTCTCGGTATCCCTATCCCGATCATCATCCTAATTGCGCTGTTTGTTCACTAACAGCCTAAAAATGGCCTTCCTCGCGAAGGCCATTTTTTTGCTCGGTATTAAACCGGTAAGCACGTCGTGGATTTGATTTCAGACAGCGCAACAATCGAGTTCACTTCCTGAATCCCCGGCACCATCGACAGCTTCTCGAAGAAGAAGCGCTCATAGGCTTCGATGTCAGCGGTCACAATGCGCAGTAAAAAATCCACAGAACCCATCAGCACATAGCACTCCAGCACTTCAGGAAAACCGCGAATGGCCTCGGTGAACTCGGTGAAGTTGGAGCGCCCATGGGCGTTGAGTTTGATCTCGGCAAAAATCTGCGTATTAAGGCCA
>NZ_LLWH01000041.1 GCF_001411475.1 Pseudomonas endophytica
AAGCCTTGATGGCGTTGAGCTTAAATTGCTCTGTGTACTTGCTCATGTTGAAACCCCAAAAAGTTGGATATGTGTCCAACTTTTTGGGGGCAGTCCAAAAACAAAGCAACGCCGCGTGCGGCCGCTATTGTTAAAGCGTCAATGCCCCGCTATATAGCCCATACGCCGCCCCTAGCGCCGCAATCACCACCGCCCCGAAGATCAATGGCTCTATGCCCTTAAACAACACTTGCCCCTGCTCGCGCTTGGCCTTGGCAAACAGGAAAATTCCCGGGGCGTAGAGCAAGGCAGATAACAACAAGTACTTGGGCCCCGCCGCATACAACAGCCACATCGCGTAGACCAACGCGAGCGCCCCGACTAACAAGTCCTTGACCCGGCTACGGCTGGCCTGCAAGTAAGTCTCGCCGCGCACGCACAACAGAACGGCGTACGCCGCCGACCACAGGTAAGGCACCAAAATCATCGACGACGCCAGGTAGATCAACGTGGTGTAGGTGCCTGAAGACACCAGCGTGATGATCAAAAAGATCTGAATCATCACATTGGTCAGCCACAACGCATTAACCGGCACATGGTTGGCGTTTTCCTTTTTTAGGAACGCTGGCATGGTGTTGTCCTTAGACGTCGCGAACAGAATTTCTGCGCACAGCAACGCCCACGACAACAAAGCCCCCAGCAAAGAAATGGCTAGGCCGATGCTGATCAGAATCGCTCCCCAATCCCCCACCACATGCTTGAGTACCCCGGCCATCGACGGATTTTGTAATTTCGCTAGCTCGGGTTGAGTCATGATGCCCAGCGACAGCACGTTCACCAGCACCAGCAGTGCCAAGACCCCTAAAAAGCCAATCACGGTCGCTTTACCCACATCCGAGCGTTTTTCAGCACGCCCGGAGTACACACTCGCGCCTTCAATACCGATAAATACGAACACGGTGACCAACATCATGTTGCGCACTTGATCCATGACGCTGCCGACACTGGGCGTTTCTGCACCCCAGAGGTCATGGGTAAAAATCTCCGCTTTGAAGCCAACTGCGGCCAAAACAATAAACATCACGATCGGGACGATTTTCGCAATGGTGGTCAGTTGGTTGATGAACGCCGCCTCTTTGATGCCGCGCATTACCAGAAAATGCACACCCCACAGCAGGAGCGATGCACAGCCAATGGCAATGGGCGTGTTGCCTTGGCCAAACGCGGGGACAAAAAAACCCAACGTGCTGAACAGCAAGACGAAATAGCCGACGTTGCCCATCCAAGCACTGATCCAATAGCCCCAAGCAGAAGAGAACCCCATGTAGTCGCCAAACCCGGCCTTAGCGTACGCGTACACCCCGGAATCCAGCTCAGGTTTACGATTAGCCAGCGTCTGAAACACAAAAGCCAACGCCAGCATGCCCACCGCGGTAATGGCCCACCCGATCAATACGGCTGCGCCAGCGGCTCGCTCCGCAATATTTTGTGGCAATGAAAAAATACCGCCACCGATCATTGAACCGACCACCAACGCAATCAACGCATTGAGCCGAAGCTTCTGGGTCTGCTGAGACATCGTCACCTCTTAAGTTTCGATCACTGGAAGTACTGCTTATCTCGCAACTGCAATTTATTGATTAAATAAGTGAACGATCTGTTCGTTTAGATGTATCGCGCTTTAAGCCCAACGTTTTAATAGCGAGATTTTCTATTAAAGACCAAAAAACAGCGCATACAAAGATGAAGTTTTCGTTTCACGGACGCGTTAATAAAACACTCCATTCGCATTTGCAAAATCTCAAATAGTGTCTAGCTTCAATCCCCACACGCGTTTAGTTAAAAATCGTTGAATGACTTAAGAGCCCTATGGCTGAAGGTGTTCAGCTCGCGTCAAAGCACTACGCAATTGCGACGTTCACACTCTAATCACAATGGAATGTAGTCATGACCTGACCTAAGTCAACTGGGTAATCAAACAACCCAATAACCTCTTAGACCTCACTTCTCATGGATTGGAGTCACTATAAATGTCTGATAGTCCTGAAAAACTTCGACTGGGTGCATTAGTTGCACTTGTCGTCGGATCAATGATTGGTGGCGGGATCTTTTCGCTTCCGCAAAACATGGCCGCCAGTGCCGACGTCGGGGCAATTTTAATCGGCTGGGCAATCACTGCAGTCGGCATGCTGACCCTTGCATTTGTGTTCCAAACCCTCGCGAATCGAAAACCCAATCTAGACGGCGGTGTTTATGCTTACGCCAAAGCCGGGTTTGGCGATTACATGGGTTTCTCGTCTGCTTGGGGTTACTGGATTAGCGCTTGGCTGGGCAACGTGGGTTACTTCGTGCTGCTGTTCAGTACGCTCGGGTACTTCTTCCCAGTCTTCGGTGAAGGCAACACCGTCGCGGCAATCATCGGCGCGTCAGTGCTGTTATGGGCTGTGCATTTTTTGGTCCTGCGCGGCATCAAGGAAGCAGCGTTTATCAACTTGGTGACCACCGTTGCCAAAGTCGTACCGCTGGTGCTGTTCATTCTGATTGCACTGTTCGCGTTCAAGCTGGACATTTTCACCAGCGACATCTGGGGCATTAAAAACCCGTCGCTGGGCAGCGTGATGGACCAAGTGCGCAACATGATGCTGGTCACCGTTTGGGTATTCATCGGCATCGAAGGCGCGAGCATCTTCTCTTCCCGCGCTGAAAAACGTTCTGATGTCGGTCGAGCCACTGTTATCGGGTTTATCACCGTGCTGCTGTTGCTGGTTCTGGTGAACGTACTGTCGCTGGGCATCATGACTCAGCCAGAACTGGCAAAACTGCAAAACCCGTCGATGGCTGCCGTGCTTGAGCACGTTGTCGGTCACTGGGGCGCGGTATTGATCAGCGTCGGCTTGATCGTGTCCTTGCTGGGTGCCCTGCTGTCGTGGGTGCTGCTGTGCGCCGAGATCATGTTTTCGGCCGCCAAAGACCACACCATGCCTGCCTTCTTGAAAAAGGAAAACGCCAACCATGTACCGGTCAACGCCTTGTGGCTGACCAACGCCATGGTGCAGGTGTTCCTGATCATCACACTGTTCTCAGAAAGCACTTATCTGTCGCTGATCTACCTAGCGACCTCAATGATTTTGATCCCTTATCTCTGGTCGGCAGCCTACGGCCTGCTACTGGCGGTTCGCGGCGAGACTTACGAAAACGCCTTGGCGGAGCGTAAGAAAGATCTGGTCATCGGCAGTATTGCTTTGGTCTATGCGGTTTGGCTGATCTACGCGGGCGGGCTGAAATATCTGCTGCTCTCGGCATTGCTGTACGCACCTGGGGCGATTCTATTCGCCAAAGCCAAACGCGAAAGTGGTCAACAGATTTTCACCGCCATCGAGAAAGTGATTTTTGCCGCAGTGGTCGTCGGTGCGCTGATCGCAGCGTATGGCCTCTATGACGGCTTTCTAACCCTGTAACACCCTGTTTAGCTACTGTGGAGGATGACTGTAATGACCAAGGAAAAAGTGAAGTACGGCGTACATTCCGAAGCCGGTAAATTGCATAAGGTTATGGTCTGTTCACCCGGTCTGGCGCATCAGCGCCTGACCCCTAACAACTGCGATGAGCTGTTGTTTGATGACGTGCTGTGGGTCAACCAGGCCAAGCGTGACCACTTTGATTTCGTAACCAAAATGCGTGATCGCGGGATTGATGTGCTGGAAATGCACAACCTGCTCACCGATATCGTTGCCATTCCCGAAGCACTGGACTGGATTCTGGACCATAAGGTCACGCCGAATCAGGTGGGTATCGGCCTGGTCAATGAAGTCAAAGCCTGGCTTAAGAGCTTGGAGCCTCGCCACATTGCCGAGTACCTGATCGGTGGCGTCTCGGCCGATGATCTGCCAAATAGTTTCGGTGGCAAAACCATCCAGATGTTCCGTGACTTCCTGGGCCACACCAGCTTTATCTTGCCGCCCCTGCCGAACACTCAGTTCACCCGTGATACCACCTGCTGGATCTACGGTGGCGTGACGCTTAACCCGATGTACTGGCCTGCGCGCCGTCAAGAAACCCTGCTAACCACCGCGATTTATAAATTCCACCCTGAGTTCACCGGCGCTGAATTCAAAGTCTGGTACGGCGACCCAACGATTGATCACGGCAATGCCAGCTTGGAAGGCGGCGACGTTATGCCAATCGGTAACGGCGTAGTGCTAATCGGTATGGGCGAGCGCTCCTCGCGCCAAGCCATCGGCCAACTGGCCCAGAGCTTGTTTAAGAATAAAGCCGTTGAGCGCGTGATCGTAGCGGGCCTGCCCAAGTCCCGCGCGGCAATGCACCTAGACACAGTGTTCAGCTTCTGCGACCGCGATCTGGTGACCATCTTCCCTGAAGTGGTGAACCAGATCGTCGCCTTTTCGCTGTACCCGGATGAAAGCAAAGCGGGCGGCATTGATGTTCGCCGCGAAGAAGCCAGCTTCCTGGATGTCGTCGCCCAAGCACTGGGGCTCTCAGCCCTGCGTGTAGTCGAAACAGGCGGCAACAGCTTCGCCGCTGAACGTGAGCAGTGGGATGACGGCAACAACGTTGTGGCTCTGGAACCCGGTGTGGTCATCGGCTATGACCGCAACACCTACACCAACACCCTGCTGCGCAAGGCCGGTGTGGAAGTCATCACCATCAGCGCCTCTGAGCTGGGACGCGGCCGTGGCGGCGGTCACTGCATGACCTGCCCAATCGTGCGCGACCCCATCGACTATTAAGAAACCCAACGCCCCTATTGATTACTTGCGCTGACCTCACAAAAGGCGGCGCAAGTCGGCTAATCAGAAACCCAGGAGATCCCCATGGCGTTTAACATGAAAAACCGCAGCTTGCTGAGCCTCGTGCACCACACTCCACGTGAGCTCCATTACTTGCTGGATCTGTCCCGTGACCTCAAGCGCGCTAAGTACACCGGCACTGAAGAGCCGCACTTAAAAGGCAAAAACATTGCACTGATCTTCGAAAAAACCTCGACCCGCACCCGTTGCGCGTTCGAAGTAGCCGCCCACGACCAAGGCGCACACGTGACCTACATCGACCCGGTTTCTTCGCAAATCGGTCACAAAGAAAGCATGAAAGACACCGCCCGCGTTCTGGGTCGTATGTTTGACGCCATCGAATACCGTGGTTTTGAGCAAGTAATCGTAGAAGAACTGGCCAAATATGCAGGCGTGCCCGTGTTCAACGGCCTGACCGCTGAGTTCCACCCCACACAAATGATTGCTGACGTGCTAACCATGCGCGAACACAGCGATAAGCCGCTGCATAACATCAGCTACGCCTACCTGGGTGATGCACGCAACAACATGGGTAACTCGCTGCTGCTGATCGGCGCAAAACTGGGCATGGACGTGCGCATCGCCGCACCGAAAAGCCTATGGCCAGACGAAGCATTCGTTAAACAATGCGAAGGCTTCGCTAAAGACAGCGGTGCCACCATCACCCTGACCGAAGACCCGAAAGTCGCGGTCAAAGGCGTGGACTTCATCCACACCGACGTATGGGTTTCGATGGGAGAGCCGGTTGATAGCTGGAACGAACGCATCAAGCTACTGCTGCCCTATCAGGTCAATACCGACATGATCAAGGCCGCAGAAAACCCACGCGTAAAGTTCATGCACTGTCTGCCTGCGTTCCACAACAGTGAAACCAAAGTCGGCAAAGACGTGGCTGAGCACCACCCGAACTTGAAAAACGGCATTGAAGTGACAGAGGAAGTGTTCGAGTCCCCGGTCAACATTGCTTTTGAACAGGCCGAAAACCGCATGCACACCATCAAGGCCATTCTGGTGGCGGCACTGGCTGATATTTAAGCCATAACGCCAACATTGTAGGAGCGAGCTTGCTCGCGATCTTTTAAACGATCAAAAGCTCGCCCCTACAGCCCCGGACTTCCCAGCTCAATAAGGACATTTTCTATGCGTATCGTCGTTGCACTGGGCGGTAACGCCCTTCTACGTCGCGGCCAGCCAATGACCGCTGAGAACCAACGCGAAAACATCCGCACTGCCACCACCCAAATCGCCCGCATTGCCCCTGGCAACGAGCTGGTTGTGGCCCACGGCAACGGGCCTCAAGTGGGCTTGCTATCCCTGCAAGCTGCGTCTTACACCGACGTAGCACCCTACCCGCTGGATGTGCTCGGTGCCGAAACGGAAGGCATGATCGGGTACATCATCGAGCAAGAGCTAGGCAACCTCCTGCCCAAGGAGGTGCCTTTCGCCACCTTGCTGACTCAAGTTGAAGTCGACCCCAAAGACCCCGCATTCCAAAACCCGACCAAGCCGATTGGGCCGGTTTACAGCGAAGCCGAGGCCAAGAGCCTGGCGGCGGAAAAAGGCTGGGACATTGCCCCGGACGGCGACAAATTTCGCCGCGTGGTGCCAAGCCCAAAACCTAAACACATCTTTGAGATCCGCCCAATCAAATGGCTGTTGGAAAAAGGCACCATCGTCATCTGCGCGGGTGGTGGTGGGATTCCGACCATGTATGGCGAAGACGGCAACCTCAGAGGCATCGAGGCGGTTATCGACAAAGATCTAGCCTCTTCATTGCTGGCTCAACAGCTCAACAGTGACCTGCTAGTCATTGCTACTGACGTTAACGCAGCCTTTATCAACTGGGGCAAACCTGACCAAAAAAGCATTGCCCAAGCGCACCCGGACGAATTGGAAAAGCTTGGTTTCGCTGCGGGTTCCATGGGCCCGAAAGTCGAGGCCGCCTGTGAATTTGCACGTAAAACCGGCAAGACAGCGGTGATCGGCGCACTGGCAGATATTGAAGCAATCGTTCAAGGTAAGGCCGGTACTCGAGTGAGTACCGAAAAACCTGGTATTACTTACGTATGAACCCGTGGGCGGGCTTGGCGGCCTGCCCTTGACTACTTAGCCTCAAGGAGCAGCCCTATGGCCTCGTTCGAACCCGGTCACCTGCATATCCATCGCGAGCCGCTGCAACCGGGCGACTTTGGTTATGACATAAAAATTGATTACCAGGTCGTTCAGGATCCCAAGGAAGGCCGGTCGATGCAGTTCGATATGCACGGCCTGATCAACAATAAGGATTTCAAGGAGTCGTTCGTACTCCCAAAAGATCAGTTTTATAACTTCGCCAAGGTCGGTTTCGACATTGCTAAAAAGCATGGTATTCCCAGCCATGCCGACCTGCGCTCGATGCACAAGTACTACGACATGATGTTTGAAGATGTCAGGCATCAACTAGGGCACGAGCTAGGCGACCCGGTCAAACCCGAACACCTGGAATAACCCGCTTTTCGTTGGGCTGCCGAACGCTGCGATCTTTTGCTCTTGAAAATTAAAAGATCGCAGCCTACCTGCTCCTTCAGGTCTGCGCATTTCACCAATCCTGCCCGCCAAGGCATACTGGCCATCCCCTGGCCAAAGATTTGCTCGTTCCCATGCGTATCCATGTCAGTTTTATCGACCGCGTCGGCATCACCCAGGAAGTGCTGGCGTTGCTCGGCGGGCGAAATCTCAATTTGGATGCGGTGGAGATGGTGCCGCCTAACGTTTATATCGACGCTCCTACGTTGAGCCCGCAAGTACTCGACGAGTTACGTGAGGCGTTGTTTCGAGTCAATGGCGTTGAGTCCGTTAAGGTGGTCGATATTCTTCCTGGCCAGCGGCGTCATCTGCAACTCGACGCCCTGCTCGCCGCGATGACTGACCCGGTACTGGCACTGGACAGCGCAGGCCATGTGTTGCTGGCCAATCCGGCTTTAGTCACGTTGTATGGCCGCGAGCCTTCGGGGCAAAGTATCGGTGAGCTGTTCAGCGATCCCGGCCTGCTGGACGTTCTGCTAGAAAACGGTTTTCGCTTACCTCTGCGCGAGGTCACGCTCAATGGGCAACCGCTGATGCTCGACGCCACGCCCATTACCGATGCAGGCGCTCTACTCACGTTGTACCAACCGAGTCGTATCGGTGAACGTCTAGCCGCGCTACACCACGACCACGCAGAAGGCTTTGATGCGCTGCTCGGCGACTCTGCGGCTATCCGCACCTTAAAAGCCCGTGCCCAGCGCGTGGCCGCGCTGGATGCTCCTTTATTGATCCAAGGTGAAACGGGCACGGGTAAAGAGCTGGTGGCGCGGGCTTGCCATGCGATCAGCGCCCGTTTTGCGGCACCGTTTTTAGCGTTGAACTGCGCTGCGCTCCCAGAAAACTTGGCCGAGAGCGAGCTGTTCGGCTATGCCCCCGGCGCTTTCACGGGGGCGCAACGCGGTGGTAAGCCGGGGCTCATGGAGTTGGCCAATCATGGCACGGTGTTTTTGGATGAAATCGCCGAAATGTCGCCCTATCTGCAAGCCAAACTGCTGCGCTTTCTGAATGACGGCAGCTTCCGCCGCGTAGGCGGTGAGCGAGAGGTCAAAGTGAATGTGCGAATTCTCAGTGCAACCCACCGCAATCTCGAAAAAATGGTCAATGAAGGAACGTTTCGCGAAGACCTTTTCTATCGTTTGAACGTGCTAAACCTTGAAGTTCCGCCTCTGCGTGACCGTGGGCAGGATATTTTGCTGTTGGCGCGAGCCTTTATGCAGCAGGCCTGCACCCAGATCCAGCGACCCGTCTGCCGTTTAGCGCCAGGGACGTATCCGGCGCTATTGGGCAATCGCTGGCCGGGTAATGTACGGCAACTACAGAACGTGATTTTCCGCGCTGCGGCTATTTGCGAAAGCTCACTGGTCGACATTGGCGATCTAGACATCGCTGGAACATCAGTGGCGCGACAAAGTGATGGGGACATTGAAACCCTTGAGCAAGCGGTCGAGTCCTTCGAGAAAGCACTGCTGGAAAAGCTCTACGTCAGCTACCCCTCAACGCGCCAATTGGCCAGCCGCCTGCACACCTCGCACACCGCGATTGCCCACCGCCTACGCAAATACGGCATCCCTGCTAAAAATTAGTCAGCCAGCCATTAGCCAGCGATCTTGGCCTAAACACCGTAGGAGCTGCCGCAGGCTGCGATCTCTAGCTTTAGAAGATCAAAAGATCGCAGCCTTCGGCAGCTCCTACCGGGCGGGCTGCGTATCGAATTCATTCCAGCGGAATGGTTTCGATACACGTCGATCAATCCTCAGCTATGCAAGGCTCTGATCCTCTTGGTTTTTTTAATGGCATCAGGGCTGTAGCGATTTCGCTACAGCCTGAATGTGAAGTCATGAGCAAATATTTATTAAGTCATTGAAAAATAACGAATTTATAAAAGCGGCAAACATTTTGCTTAGAGTTAACTCATCAGCTCGACCTGTACGAGCATTGAACCTGTGACCACCCGATAAGTCGGGCCCTGAGGAGTTTTGATGAGCAAGTTGCGTTTTACTGAAGATCACGAATGGCTACGTGCCGAAGCCGATGGCAGCGTGACGGTGGGCATTACTGCTTTTGCGCAAAACGCTTTGGGTGATGTGGTGTTCGTTCAGTTACCAGAGCTACAGACTTACGACCAGGGCGCAGAAGCGGCCACCGTTGAGTCAGTCAAGGCCGCCAGTGGCGTGTACATGCCACTGGCCGGCGAAGTAGTGGAATTGAACGCTAAACTTGAAGAAAGCCCAGAACTGGTCAACGAGGATCCGCTGGGAGAAGGCTGGTTTTTCCGTTTCCAACCTGCTGACCCAGGGGCTGTCGATAAGCTGCTCAGTCAGGACGCATACGACCGCTTGATCAAAGCCCAAGACGACAACTAAGGAGCCGGCCATGACGATTAATCTCAGCACTGCCAATGAATTTATCGCGCGCCATATCGGCCCGCGTCAGGCCGACGAACAGGCGATGCTTACCACGCTGGGCTTTGACTCGCTGCAAGCGCTGAGCGCCAGCGTGATCCCGGAAGGGATTAAGGGCACCAGCGTTCTGAGTTTGTCCGACGGCCAAAGTGAAGCCGACGCGTTGGCGTCGATTAAAGCCATTGCGGCAAAGAACCAATTGCACAAAACCTACATCGGCCAAGGCTATTACAACTGCCACACCCCTGCACCGATCTTGCGCAACCTGTTAGAAAGCCCGGCTTGGTACACCGCATACACGCCGTATCAGCCCGAAATTTCTCAAGGTCGTCTTGAAGCGCTGCTGAATTTTCAGACGCTTATCAGCGACCTGACCGGCCTGCCGATTGCCAACGCCTCGCTACTCGACGAAGCCACCGCTGCCGCCGAAGCCATGACCTTCTGCAAACGCCTGAGCAAGAACAAAGC
>NZ_LLWH01000042.1 GCF_001411475.1 Pseudomonas endophytica
TGGGCATTAAAGTCCCCATTTCGACCTTGATCGGCAAAATTGTCTACTGGTTCATCTTGCTGGTTTTTCTGGTGTCGGCGGCGCAATCACTAGGGTTGGATCGCGTTTCTGCAGCACTGGATATCTTTACGGTTTATTTGCCCAAGGTTTTCGGGGCTTTGCTAGTGTTGTTAGCAGGTGTGCTGGTCGCGCAGTTGCTCAACGGGCTAGTACGGGGTGCAGCCGAGGGTGTCGGTTTTGATTACGCAAGCGGTTTGGGGCGTGTTGCTCAGGGCTTGGTCATCATCATCAGTATTTCCGTGGCTATTAGTCAGCTGGAAGTCAAAACCGACCTGCTGAACCATGTGATTGTGATTGTCTTGATTACCGTTGGTCTGGCAGTTGCCCTGGCCATGGGTCTAGGAAGTCGAGAAATTGCGGGTCAGATTCTGGCTGGGATCTATGTGCGTGAGTTGTATCAAGTTGGGCAAGAAGTGCGAGTTGGCGAGGTCGAGGGGCAGATCGAAGAGATCGGCACGGTTAAAACCACGTTGCTGACCGAGGAGGGTGAGCTAGTCTCAATTTCCAATCGGATCTTGCTGGAGCAGCACGTGACAAGCCGCTAATGCGGCAAACCCTGCTAATGTATGCCGCCGTAAAAATGCCTGCTTTAAAGGCTGATACGGTGGCCATTGACCTGACTGTCGGCACGACTCGTTTTGAATAAAGCCCAATCGCTATCCATGCGCTACGATCCCCGCGAGCTCTCTGATGAGGAGTTGGTTGCGCGCGCGCACGATGAGTTGTTTCACGTTACGCGTGCATACGAAGAGCTAATGCGTCGATATCAACGCACTTTGTTCAACGTTTGTTCAAGGTATTTAGGGAACGATAGAGATGCTGACGATGTCTGTCAGGAAGTGATGTTAAAGGTGCTGTACGGCTTGAAAAATTTCGAGGGAAAATCGAAATTCAAAACATGGCTATATAGCATCACTTACAACGAATGCATTACACAGTATCGAAAGGAACGGCGAAAGCGTCGCTTGATGGACGCATTAAGTATTGATCCCCTCGAGGAGGCGTCTGAAGAAAAGGCGCCGAAACCTGAGGAAAAGGGCGGACTTGATCGCTGGTTGGTGCATGTGAACCCGGTTGACCGTGAAATTTTAGTGCTCCGTTTTGTCGCAGAACTGGAATTTCAGGAAATCGCAGACATAATGCATATGGGTTTGAGCGCGACGAAGATGAGATACAAGCGTGCTCTAGATAAATTGCGTGAGAAATTTGCAGGTCTTGCTGAAACTTAGTTCAGTGCAAATGGCTCTACGTGTAGGCAATGTCTGATAGACTTGCCGCCGAGTTGTCCCCCGGTATGTGGGACTGCTTTACAATCACCAGATGGGGATTTAACGGATGAAACTGAAAAACACCTTGGGCATTGCCATTGGTTCCTTTGTAGCCGCAACTTCGTTCGGTGCCCTGGCACAAGGCCAAGGCGCGGTCGAGGGTGAACTGTTCTACAAAAAACAGTACAACGACAGCGTCAACCACGTTGAAGACGGTTACAACCCAGGCGCATCGATCGGTTACTTCATCACTGATGATGTGTCGATCAACTTCGCATACGACAAGACTAACCACACCCGTTCTAACGACGGCACTGGTCATCAGAAACTCCAAGGCGACAACTTTGGTCTGAATGCTCAGTACCACTTCGGCACCGTAGGCGACGCTCTGCGTCCATACGTTTCCGGTGGTGTGGCTCACAAGAGCATGACCAACGTTGAGGCCGATGGCCACAGCGGTCGTGACAAGTCGACTTTCCTGACAGCTGGCGCTGGTGTTAAGTGGTACATCACTGACAACCTGTTCGCCCGTGCAGGCGTTGAAGCTGACTACAAACTGGACAACGGTCGTTGGGACTACGCTCCTACCGTTGGTCTGGGTGTAAACTTCGGCGGCAACGGCGGTAAAGTAGCTCCTGCTCCGGTCCCAGCTCCAGCACCTGTTGCTGAGCCAGAACCAGAAGCTCCAATCGCTGAAGTTGTTAAGGTTGAGCTGGACGTTAAGTTCGACTTCGACAAAGCAGTTGTTAAACCTCAGTACATGCCTGACATCCAGAACGTTGCTCAGTTCATGCAGCAGTACCCTGCGACCAACACTACTGTGAATGGTTACACTGACAGCGTCGGTACCGATGCTTACAACCAAAAACTGTCCCAGCGTCGTGCTGACTCTGTGCGTCAGGTTCTGGTTCAGCAAGGTGTTGCGGCTAACCGTGTAGACGCAGTTGGCCACGGTAAGGATGCACCAGTTGCTACTAACGCAACTGCAGAAGGCCGTGCTCTGAACCGTCGCGTAGAAGCGGTAGTTCAAGCTCAATCTAATTAATTTTAGATAGGCTGTTCAGAAAAACCCGGCTCAGGCCGGGTTTTTCTTTGCCTGTGATTTACCGGGCGGCGCAGCTATAATTGCGCCCACTTTCCGTAACCCTTCGAGTCCATTGCGCCCATGTATAACCTGGCCCGCCAGCTGCTTTTCAAACTGTCTCCTGAAGCCTCTCACGATCTGTCGCTGGACTTGATCGGTGCGGGCGGCCGTCTGGGGCTCAATAGTTTGTTGTGCAAGGCACCGGCGAAGCTGCCAGTGACGGTCATGGGGCTAGATTTTCCAAATCCGGTGGGTTTGGCTGCTGGTCTGGATAAAAACGGTGCAGCCATCGACGGTTTCGCCCAGTTGGGCTTTGGTTTCGTTGAAATCGGCACTGTGACGCCACGTCCTCAACCTGGCAATCCAAGGCCGCGGATTTTTCGACTGCCTGAAGCGCAAGCCATCATCAACCGCATGGGCTTTAACAACCTTGGGGTTGATCACTTATTGAGCCGCGTACAGGCAGCAAAGTACACCGGCATTTTAGGGATCAATATCGGCAAGAACTTCGATACGCCGGTTGAGCGTGCAGTCGATGACTACCTGATCTGCCTCGACAAGGTCTATACCCACGCCAGCTACGTGACCGTTAACGTTAGCTCGCCGAACACCCCGGGTCTGCGCAGTTTGCAGTTCGGTGATTCTCTCAAGCAGTTGCTAGAAGCCTTGCAGCTACGCCAGAACGAGCTGACGCAGCGCCACGGCAAGCGTGTACCACTGGCGATTAAGATCGCTCCAGACATGAGCGACGAAGAAACCGTACTTGTGGCTCAGGCGCTGCTTGAGACGGGTATGGATGCAGTGATCGCAACCAACACCACGCTTAGTCGCGACGGTGTTGAAGGTCTGGCGCATGGTGATGAAGCCGGCGGTTTGTCTGGCGCTCCAGTGCTCGAAAAGAGCACGCATACGGTCAAGGTACTCGCCGCAGAGCTGGCAGGTCGCTTACCGATTATCGCCGCAGGCGGGGTTACTGAAGGCAAGCACGCGGCTGAGAAGATCGCTGCAGGCGCCAGCCTGGTGCAAATTTACTCAGGCTTCATCTATAAAGGCCCAGCCTTGATTCGTGAGTCAGTTGATGCCATTTCTGCGTTGCCACGAAAGTAACTGACGCACCTTATTAAACAGGCATAAAAAGGGCTCCTTTAAGGAGCCCTTGGGCCGAAGCCCGCCGCCTGGATGAGACGGCAAGGTTAAGTCGGTGTAGCTTCGAGGTAATGTCGAAAGGTGCCCAGCGTTAGCCGACGGCGTTGAGTTCGTTGAGTCTGTGGATGCCCGCAGTGCCTGTCATACCGTCCCAGTTGTCGCCGCGTCCTTCGCGCCAGCCGTTAATCCAGGCTTGGCGTACCGACGGTAGAGTAAATGGGCAAAGCTCACGGGATTTACCATGAACGCCATATTGATATCCGCGTAAAAATGCTCTTTCCAACGGATCACGCTTAAGTCTTCTCATAGGGTGCTTCCCTCACTTGTTGACTGTTTTATATAGCGTCGACCTTCTAAAGGTCGGGGCAGAGTGTCCTGCCGTTGAGATGCTCGCTGTCGGCATAGCGAGCTTTTTTGTTGTCACCTGCGCGGCAACAACCTGCGTTCAGTTCTAACCAATGCGCTCAGACGAGGGAATGATCTTTTTGTCATAAGCACGTAACGATAATGGTGTTACAGCCATAAGAAAGACCGTTTTTGCACGCTTTGAATCGGATAAAGCCTGACAGGGCGAGCGCTTGCAAAGATGATGAGTTTCATTCTCCGTTGCTAATACTTGCTCTATTTACTCGGGTATTATTCGACGAAGGGTCTGAATATGACCAATTGTTTCTTAATGAATGATCTGCTTCAGCGTCTAGACTTAATCTGCTCAAAGGTAGGCAATGTCGCTGAAGTGGAACGGCACAGTTTCGTGCCACGCGAGCGCTCTTCAAGAAAAGCGCTTGATTGAAAACGGAGCAAGCAATGCGTTGCTTGTTCACTGAAAGCTAAAAGCTCAGGAATCCCATGTCGGATCGTAACGAACTCTTCCTTACCTGCCCGAAAGGCCTTGAAGGTCTGCTCCTTGAGGAGGCTATCGGCCTTGGTCTTGAGGAGGCTCGCGAGCACACCTCAGCCATTCGTGGCATGGCAGATATGGAAACTGCCTACCGCTTGTGTCTATGGTCGCGTCTTGCTAACCGCGTTTTGCTTGTACTTAAGCGCTTCCCAATGAAGAACGCAGAAGACCTGTATAACGGCGTATTAGAGGTTGAATGGCATGACCACATGCTGGCGGACGGTACGTTGGCCGTCGAATTCAGTGGTCATGGTTCGGGTATTGATAACACCCACTTCGGCGCCTTGAAGGTCAAAGACGCCATCGTCGACAAACTGCGTACGTCGTCTGGCGAGCGCCCGTCGATTGACAAGTTCAGCCCTGATCTGCGGATCCATCTGCGTCTAGATCGTGGCGAAGCGATTCTGTCTTTGGATTTATCGGGCAGCAGTTTGCACCAGCGCGGTTATCGTTTGCAGCAAGGTGCTGCCCCCTTGAAGGAAAACCTCGCAGCCGCGGTGTTGATTCGTGCCGGTTGGCCGCGGATGGCGGCCGAGGGTGCTGCACTGGCTGACCCAATGTGCGGTGTCGGGACGTTTTTGGTTGAGGGCGCGATGATCGCCGCTGACATTGCACCGAACCTCAATCGTATTCATTGGGGGTTTGACGGTTGGCTGGGCCACGTGCCAGCTATCTGGAAAAAACTTCATGAGCAAGCCACCGAGCGTGCTGAAATTGGCATGGCCAAGCCTCCCTTGTGGATCCGTGGGTATGAGGCCGATCCGCGCCTGATCCAACCTGCTCGCAATAACATCGAGCGTGCAGGCTTGAGCCACTGGATCAAGATTTATCAAGGTGAAGTCGCGACCTTTGAGCCGCGCCCTGATCAAAATCAAAAGGGCCTGGTCATTTCCAACCCGCCGTACGGCGAGCGTTTGGGGGATGAGGCCAGCTTGCTTTACCTTTACCAGAACCTGGGTGAGCGTTTGCGTCAGGCTTGCCTGAACTGGGAGGCGGCGGTGTTTACCGGCGCTCCAGATCTGGGCAAGCGCATGGGTATTCGCAGTCACAAGCAGTATTCGTTCTGGAACGGCGCCTTGCCGTGCAAGTTACTGCTGATCAAGGTAACGCCTGATCAATTTGTCACTGGCGAGCGTCGTACTCCTGAGCAGCGTCAGGCTGAGCGTGAACAGGCCGAATCGGATCTGCCGTCCAATCTCGAAGCTGTGCCTAAATACGAGAAATTCAACAAAAACGGTAATCCGATCAAGCCCGCGCCAGTGGTCATCGAACAGCCGCGTTTGAGCGAAGGCGGGCAAATGTTTGCCAATCGCTTGCAAAAAAACCTCAAAGCACTCGGCAAGTGGGTTAAGCGTGAGGGTATTGATTGTTACCGCGTTTACGATGCCGACATGCCTGAATACTCGATGGCTATCGACCTGTATCACGACTGGGTGCACGTTCAAGAGTACGTGGCGCCGAAGTCTATTGATCCGGAAAAAGCGTCGGCTCGCATGTTTGACGCCTTGGCTGCGATTCCCCAAGCGCTGAACATCGACAAAAGCCAAGTGATCGTCAAGCGTCGAGAGCGTCAGAGCGGTACTAAGCAATATGAGCGTCAAAGCGCCCAGGGCAAGTTTACTGAAGTGACTGAGGGCGGCGTTAAGCTGCTGGTTAACCTCACCGACTATTTGGACACCGGGTTGTTCCTTGATCATCGCCCGATGCGCATGCGCATTCAGAAAGAGGCCGCTGGCAAGCGCTTCTTGAACTTGTTTTGCTACACCGCAACCGCCAGTGTGCACGCGGCTAAAGGCGGCGCACGCAGTACGACCAGCGTTGACCTGTCAAAAACGTATCTGGACTGGGCTCGTCGCAACCTGTCGTTGAACGGTTTTTCGGACAAGAACCGTTTGGAGCAGGGCGATGTGATGGCTTGGCTAGATGCCTGCCGTGAAGAGTACGACTTGATCTTCATTGATCCGCCGACCTTCTCCAACTCCAAACGCATGGAAGGGGTTTTCGACGTTCAGCGCGACCACGTTCAGTTGTTGGACTTGGCCTTGGCACGCTTAGCGCCAGGCGGCGTTCTTTACTTCTCCAACAACTTCCGTAAGTTCATCCTCGACGAGCATTTGGAAGCACGTTATGCCGTAGAAGAAATTACCGCCAGCACTGTCGATCCGGACTTTGCCCGTAACAGCAAGATCCACCGCGCCTGGAAAATCATGGCCCGCTAATATGGCTGGTGTAGGTCGCGAGGCCTAGCCAATTAAAACGCCCCCGCTCGTATGATCGGGGGCGTTTTTTATTGGGCGGTGGTAAACCTTACGGAGCGATAGAAACCGCGCGATTAGCGATGGGGGGCTGGCGGTATAGGTCGAGAAGAACCTGGTCGAGAATCGAAGAGGCGCCCCAAGGGCGTGGGTCGTTGAGGATCGCGACCACGGCCCAGGTATCGCCATTACTGTCTCGGCTAAAACCTGAGATAGCCCGTACGGTATTCAGGGTGCCCGTCTTAATGTGAGCTTGGCCATTCATCGCAGTGGTTTTCAGGCGTTTACGCATCGTGCCGTCTTTGCCTGCAATGGGTAGGGAACTGATGAACTCTGCTGCGTAGGGGCTTTTCCAGGCAGCTTGTAGCATTTGTGCCATTTCGCGTGCACTTACACGCTCAGCCCGTGACAGCCCAGAGCCGTTCTCCATCACTAGATGCGGTGCAGTGATCCCTTTTTTGGCCAGCCATTGGCGTATAACGCGCTGTGCAGCTTTAGCGTCATCGCCGTCTGCATCGGTGCGGAACTGGGCGCCGAGGCTCAGGAATAGCTGCTGAGCCATGGTGTTATTGCTGTATTTATTGATGTCGCGAATGATCTCGGCCAAATCTGGCGAGTAGGCGCGTGCTAGCAGTTTTGCGCCTTTAGGTACGCTGGCTTGCCGGTCCTGCCCTTGAATACTGCCGCCAAGCTCTTTCCAGATGGCGCGTACAGCCCCTGCTGTGTAGGTCGCGTGATCAAGTAAGGACAGATAAGTCTGTGAGTTACAACCGTCTGCCAGTTGGCCGCTAACCGTGACGACAACTGAGCCGTCTGCTTGAGGGACAGGGTTGTAACGCACATCGCCGGTGCATTGTTTTGCATTGATCGCTTTAACTTGATTCTCGATTTTGATGCTTGCAATCGGCGGCTCGACCGAGACGAGCACCTTGCCGGAGTCGTTGCGAGCGACAAACCGCAACGCTTTCAGGTTGACCATGAGCGCGTCGGGTTTAACGAGGAAGGGTTTGTTTACATCATTGCCGTCATCGTTAAACGCAGGCAGTTGTGGTTGTTCGAAGAAATTACGCTCGAGCACCAAATCACCGGTCACTTGCTGTACACCGTTGGCACGTAGGTCGCGCATCAGCAGCCAGAGTTTTTCCATGTTGAGCTTGGGGTCGCCGCCGCCCTTGATATACAGATTGCCGTTCAGAATGCCATTGTTCAGGGTGCCGTCGGTATAAAACTCAGTTTTCCACTGGTGGGTTGGGCCTAGCATTTCGAGTGCTGCGTAAGTCGTTACCAGTTTCATGGTCGATGCCGGGTTCATCGACACATCGGCATTGAATACGGTGGGAACGCCTGGGCCGGTGAGAGGCAGTAGCACCAGTGATAACGCATCGTTTTGCAGCTTATTGGTTTTGAGCGCTTGTTGAACTTTAGGCGTCAGAGTGGTGTTGACAGGGGCGGCATTGACGCCGAAGGCGAGCGGCAAAAACACGCTGGCCAGAAGCAATGGTCGTAAAGATTTAATCATGTGAAGTAAAACCCTGCGGGCGAGGGGAAAAAAAGAGGGCGTGAACAAAAAGACCCTCAATGGTCTTAAAAGTGTTCGCATTATGCCCCAAGCCTATCGGGCTTGTGCATCGTCGTATGCTTGGCTGTGACTTATTTAACGCACAAAACGATGAACCGTTCACACGCAATCGGGCAGCAGTAGCCTTAAGCTGGTAAAGTGCCGCCCGTAATTACTTATGAGGATTGTTCAATGGCTACTAATCGTTCCCAGCGTCTGCGCAAAAAACTGTGCGTTGATGAATTTCAGGAGCTGGGTTTTGAGCTGAACCTGGATTTCAAAGAAGACCTGTCGGAAGAGGCTATCGACGCATTCCTTGAAGCTTTTCTAAAAGAAGCCATGGAAGCGAACGGCCTTGGCTATGTCGGTGGCGATGACTACGGTCTGGTTTGCCTGCAAAAGCGCGGCTCGGTCAGCGCAGAGCAGCGCGCCGCTGTTGAAGCTTGGTTGAAAGCTCGTTCCGAGCTGACCAGCGTTGAAGTGAGCCCGCTGTTGGACGTGTGGTACCCGGAAAAGCCAATTAATCCGGTAGCCTGACGTTAAACAGAAAGGCAGCTCAAGTAGCTGCCTTTCTGTATTACACCCTTTGCCCGTTCTGGGCGCTGTTTCGACATTATGTTGCTAACTAACCGCACACGTGCGTGTTTTCGTGTGGCCGTTGGTTGGTTTGTCAGTCGTAAATAGCTTTCTTCTTCCAATCACCTTCAGCTTCGTCGGTTTTAAGCCCTTCGTTCAGTTCATTGACCTCGTCACTGGTAGGCTCAAGGTTGCTCAGCACGAGGGCATTGGCACGCATTAACTGAGCTTCAAAACTCTTAAGTGCCTCACTGTATGGTGCTTGATCGGGCTGTTTGCGCAAATACTGTACGCCGCGCTCATAGGCCAAGCGTGCCTGGCCCGGCTGATTTTGCTGAAAGGCTAACTGGCCCAGATTATTGAAGAACTCAATATGCAGCATCACCAGCAAGTGACGGATCTCTCTGAGCCATTGCTTAGCTTCGTTGGCGGGCAGAGCACGATCCTTGGCGGCGCGGGTGATTTGTCCATGCAGTGTCTCAAGCTGAAAACGCACATCTTTAGCCTTGGCCTCAGTGAGAATCGGCCGTGGCGGGTTATTAACAGGCATTGACTCACCTTGCGCGATGAGCCCTTCAAGCTCTGCAACCCGTGCCTTTAACGCGCTGTCGGATTTTTGCAGCAGTAGCAGCCGTTGGCTTGCATTGAGTTCAAGACGGGTTAGTAGCACCTTGAGTGCAGGTGTCATCAGTTGCCCAGGAAAGGTTTCGTTGACTTCGCTGCTCCGGCGGATACGGTCGTTAAGCTCAATTTTGAGGCGAGCTTTTTCCACTTTGTTATGTTCAACGACGTGGTTTATGTAGCCGATAGCGATCAAAAGAGCGATCCCGGCAACGACTATCAGAGTGATCATGGAAGGCGTCAACGTTAAAACCTCATCGGGGTGGCCTGCCCGCGATAGAAAGTGTCGGGCAGTGTTGCTAATAGGCTTGTTCTGAATGCACGTGCGTTATCTCAGTCAGCTCAAGTTTTTGGCTATCTATAATAGAGAGGTAAAAATTCGAAAGGTACATTTCGCCATCATTCAAGCTTGTCATCATAGCGCTTGTAGGATGCAGGAATATAGGTCTAAGGAATTAGGCGTTAGGTGGTGTGGGAAAAGGTCTTGAGGGTAGGGAAGTCATTGATTTCAATAAATTTTCATATTGGGGTTGACGAGTTCTAAATCCATCCCTAGAATGCGCGCCAATTGCAGCGTAAAGCGAACAGCTAAACGCATGTAACCAGTGAAGTTGTAGTGTGTCCCCTTCGTCTAGTGGCCTAGGA
The DNA here is from genome assembly GCF_001411475.1 of Pseudomonas endophytica. Taxonomy (GTDB): domain Bacteria; phylum Pseudomonadota; class Gammaproteobacteria; order Pseudomonadales; family Pseudomonadaceae; genus Aquipseudomonas; species Aquipseudomonas endophytica. The sequence continues at coordinate 10,115 of NZ_LLWH01000042.1, forward strand.
CACCGCCCTTTCACGGCGGTAACAGGGGTTCGAGTCCCCTAGGGGACGCCAATGCGGGAATAGCTCAGTTGGTAGAGCACGACCTCGCCC
>NZ_LLWH01000043.1 GCF_001411475.1 Pseudomonas endophytica
AATGGGCCTGCCGGAAGTCGATTTCAACTCCTATGCCACGCACCGCGGTGACCACTTGACGGCCCAACGCGCAACCTTCGCCAACCCGAAGCTGTTTAACGAAATGGTGATCGAGGACGGCAAGGTTAAGCAGGGCTCGTTGACCCGTCTGGAGCCAGAAGGTCAAGTGATGCGTATGTGGGAAGCCATCGAAACCTACATGGACCGCAAGCAGCCGCTGATCATCATTGCCGGTGCCGACTACGGTCAGGGCTCGTCCCGTGATTGGGCAGCTAAGGGCGTGCGTTTGGCTGGGGTCGAAGCGATTGCGGCTGAAGGTTTTGAGCGCATTCACCGCACTAACTTGGTGGGCATGGGTGTACTGCCACTGGAGTTTATGCCGGGTACAAATCGCAAAACCCTGCACATTGATGGCAGTGAAACCTACGACGTGCTGGGCGAGCGCACTCCGCGTGCGACGCTGACATTGGTGATTACCCGTAAAAATGGCGAGCGCGTCGACGTGCCAGTGACCTGCCGCCTTGATACCGCTGAAGAAGTGTCGATCTACGAAGCGGGCGGCGTGTTGCAGCGCTTTGCTCAGGACTTTCTGGAATCGGCGACCGTTTAACCACCGCACTGTAGGAGCGATCTTTTAAAAGCTCGCTCCTTCAGGGTACAGGACAGGATTCAATGTATGGCTTATGCAGCGCAAATCAAAATCCCGGCCACGTATATGCGGGGCGGTACCAGTAAAGGGGTGTTCTTCAGCCTGCTCGACTTGCCTGAGGTGGCCCAAGTTCCGGGCGCGGCTCGTGATGCGCTGTTGTTGCGCGTTATCGGTAGCCCAGACCCATACGAGAAGCAAATCGACGGCATGGGCGCCGCCACGTCCAGCACCAGCAAAACCGTGATCGTCAGCAAAAGTCTGCGCCCGGACCATGATGTCGATTACTTGTTTGGCCAAGTCTCCATCGACAAGCCCTTTGTCGACTGGAGCGGCAACTGCGGCAACCTCTCGGCTGCGGTGGGTTCGTTCGCGATCAACAGCGCGCTGGTAGATCCGAGTCGGATCCCGCAAAACGGCACCGCCGTGGTGCGCATTTGGCAGGCCAACATCGGTAAAACCATCATCGCCCACGTACCGATTACTGACGGTGAAGTGCAGGAAACCGGCGACTTCGAGCTTGATGGCGTGACGTTTCCTGCAGCGGAGGTTCAGCTTGAGTTTCTCAACCCGGCGGCGGACGAAGAAGGCGCCGGCGGCTCAATGTTCCCAACCGGTAACTTGGTAGACGACCTGAACGTGCCGGGTGTGGGCAACTTGAAAGTGACCATGATCAATGCCGGTATTCCGACGATTTTCGTCAATGCCCACGACATTGGCTACACCGGCGCTGAACTGCAAAACGACATCAACGGTGATGCGAAAGCCTTGGTTATGTTTGAAACCATTCGCGCCCACGGTGCCTTGCGCATGGGGCTGATTGATAACGTGCAAGATGCGGCGAAGCGCCAGCACACGCCCAAAGTGGCCTTTGTGGCCAAACCTATGGATTACCTCTCGTCCAGCGGCAAGGCCGTGAGTGCCAACAGTGTTGATTTATTAGTGCGGGCGTTGTCGATGGGCAAATTGCACCACGCGATGATGGGCACCGCTGCGGTGGCGATAGGCACCGCAGCAGCGATTCCTGGCACGTTGGTTAACCTAGCAGCGGGCGGCGAGCAGCGCAGCGCGGTGCGTTTTGGTCATCCGTCGGGCACCTTGCGTGTAGGCGCCGAAGCACAGCAGGTGAACGGCGACTGGACCGTGACCAAAGCCATCATGAGCCGCAGCGCGCGGGTCTTAATGGAAGGCTGGGTGCGGGTACCGGGTGATTTGTTTTAAAAACGTAGGCGCTACCGCAGGCTGCGATCTTTCTAGAGATCAAAAGATCGCAGCCTGCGGCAGGCCCCACGATGTGCGTACACATTGAGCAGGCATTCAGACCTGCCAGCCTGACCACGAGGATGGAACACGACACTCACTCACCCTAATTGGAGTCAACCCATGAGCGCCAACGTCGACCTCAACAACCGCCCCGACTATGACCAGGTTTTGCAGGACATTGCCGATTACGTCCTGACGTACCGCATCAGCTCTCAAGACGCACTGGACACCGCCCGTAACTGCCTGATGGACACCTTAGGGTGCGGGCTACTGGCGCTGCGTTTCCCTGAGTGCACCAAACACTTGGGGCCGATCGTCGAGGGCACTGTGGTGCCTTTTGGTGCCCGAGTTCCGGGTACCTCATATCGTCTAGATCCAGTGAAAGCCGCGTGGGACATAGGGTGTATCGTGCGCTGGTTGGATTACAACGACACATGGTTGGCCGCCGAATGGGGGCATCCTTCGGATAACTTGGGGGGGATTTTGGCGGTGGCCGATCATCTGTCACAACGCCGCGTGGCCAATGGCGAAGCGCCGTTGACTGTGCGAGCAGTGCTGGAGGCGATGATCATGGCGCATGAGATCCAAGGCGTAATCGCGCTAGAAAACTCATTTAACCGTGTCGGGTTAGACCATGTGCTACTGGTGAAAGTCGCTTCGACGGCGGTCTGCGCCAAGCTGATGGGCGCAGACCGCGAGCAGTTGCTGGCCGCGCTGTCCCATGCGTTTGTTGATGGTCAGGCGTTACGAACATATCGGCATGCACCGAATGCCGGATCGCGAAAATCATGGGCGGCGGGGGATGCCTCCAGCCGGGGCGTGCGTTTGGCGGATATTGCCCTACGCGGCGAAATGGGCATCCCCGGCGTACTCACGGCGCCGCAGTGGGGCTTTTACGATGTGTTGTTTAGTCACACCAATAAGGATCTGGCTCTAAAACCTGAAGATCAACGCCAGTTCCGTCTGTCACAGCCTTACGGCACCTATGTCATGGAAAACGTCCTGTTCAAGATCAGTTTCCCTGCTGAGTTTCATGCGCAAACGGCCTGCGAGGCGGCTGTGAGCCTGCATCCGCAGGTGAAAGAGCGTATGCATGAGATCGACAAAATCGTGATTACAACCCACGAATCGGCTATTCGAATTATTTCCAAGCAGGGTAAGTTGGCCAACGCTGCGGACCGTGATCACTGCCTTCAATACATGACCGCCGTGCCACTGGCGTTCGGCAATTTGGTGGCTGAACACTACGAAGACGACTTCCACGCGGCGCATCCGATCATTGATGAGTTGCGCGAGAAAATGGTGATTGTTGAAGACCCGCGCTACACCCGCGAGTACTTGGAGGCCGACAAACGTTCGATTGCCAACGCCATTCAGGTGTTTTTCAACGATGGAACCCACACCGAGCAAGTGGTGGTGGAGTATCCGATAGGTCACCGTCGGCGCCGGGCTGAGGGCATTCCATTGCTAGAAGACAAATTCAAAGCCAACTTAGCAACGCGCTTTGTGGGGCAGCGCTGTAAACAGATTTTTGAGCGGTGCAAAGACCAAGCAGCGCTTGAAGCAACGCCGGTGCATGCCTTTGTTGATTTGTGGGTGATTTAAAACGTTGAAACGCTGACGTATGAGCTGTCGCAGGCTGCGGTCTTTTAAACGGTCAAAGGATCGCAGCCAACGGGAAGAGGCATTACTTGAAGCGTCGCTCTACACCTTTTTCGACCAAAATCTTGGCCGAGATTTCTTCTACCGAAAAGTGGGTGGAATTGATGTGCGGGATGTTTTCACGCTGGAACAGGCTTTCGACCTCGCGAACTTCAAATTCGCATTGGGCGTAGCTGGAGTAACGGCTGTTGGGCTTGCGCTCGTTGCGAATCGCCGTCAGTCGATCAGGGTCGATGGTCAGGCCGAACAGTTTGTGTTTATGGGCGCGCAAGGCTGCGGGCAGTTTAAGGCTTTCCATGTCGTCTTCGGTCAGTGGGTAGTTGGCCGCGCGAATGCCAAATTGCATGGCCATGTATAAACAGGTAGGCGTTTTACCGCAGCGTGAGACGCCCACCAGAATCAAGTCGGCCTTGTCGTATTTATGAGTGCGGGCGCCATCGTCATTATCGAGGGCAAAGTTAACCGCCTCGATCCGTTCCATGTAATTAGAGTTATGCCCGATAGAGTGCGATTTACCGACTGAGTAGGACGAATGTTCAGCCAGTTCTTGCTCAAGTGGCGCAAGGAAGCTGGAGAAAATGTCGATCATGAAGCCATTGGCAGTGGCTAAGACTTCGCGAATATCTTGGTTGACGATGGTGTCAAAGATAATCGGACGAACGCCGTCTTTTTCGGCGGCATTATCTATTTGTTGTACCATTGCGCGCGCTTTTTCCACGCTGTCTATGTACGGGCGCGTGAATTTGCTGAAGGTCACATTTTCAAATTGTGCCAACAAACTTTGACCTAGGGTTTCGGCAGTAATGCCGGTGCCGTCGGATATAAAAAAAGCAGATCGTTTCATTTGCGCCTTGGGCCTTAAGCTGGTGACGATTCTTGGATATGATAGGCGCGATTTTGTCGCCCAGAATGGTAGGCAGTGTCACTTATTTTCCAGGTCCAGGCCACAATCGCTGAGAGACTCCATTGAAGGAGTCTCCAGCGCCCTGAGCTTTTCCAACACAGTTAGTGGAGAGATCACCTTGGTAGAGTACGTAGTTTCCCTCGATAAGCTCGGCGTCCATGATGTGGAGCATGTAGGGGGCAAGAACGCATCCCTCGGCGAGATGATTAGCAACCTTGCAGGCGCTGGTGTCTCTGTTCCCGGTGGTTTCGCCACGACTTCCCAGGCATATCGTGATTTTCTTGAGCTAAGCGGCTTGAACGATCAGATCCATGCAGCGCTGGACGCGCTGGATGTTGATGACGTAAACGCTTTGGCCAAGACCGGTGCCCAGATCCGTCAATGGATCATGGAAGCTGAGTTCCCTGAGAAGCTCAACGAGCAAATCCGTACCGCCTTTGCGACCCTCTCGCAAGGCAACCCGGACATGGCCGTTGCCGTACGCTCTTCGGCCACCGCCGAAGATTTGCCAGACGCCTCATTTGCCGGTCAGCAAGAAACCTTCCTGAACATCCGTGGCGTTGAAAACGTGATTCGTGCGGCCAAAGAGGTGTTTGCCTCCTTGTTCAATGACCGTGCGATTTCTTACCGCGTGCACCAAGGTTTTGACCACAAACTGGTAGCCCTGTCGGCTGGCGTGCAGCGCATGGTGCGCTCCGAAACCGGTACAGCGGGTGTGATGTTCACCTTGGACACAGAATCCGGCTTCCGTGACGCGGTGGTTTTCAAGCAATCAAGATGATCTACGGCGAAGAGGCCAAGGCCGGTAAATCGGTCAAGGTAATCGACGTAGAGAAGGCCGATCGCGAGCGTTTCTGTTTGTCCGACGCCGAAATTAACGAATTGGCCAAGCAAGCGATGATCATCGAGAAGCACTACAAGTGCCCGATGGACATCGAGTGGGCTAAAGATGGCGATGACGGCAAGCTGTACATCGTTCAGGCCCGCCCTGAAACCGTGAAAAGCCGCACCCAAGCTAATGTCATGGAGCGTTACCTGCTCAAAGAAACCGGCACCGTGCTGGTTGAAGGTCGCGCCATTGGTCAGCGCATTGGTGCGGGCAAGGTTCGCATCATTAAAGACGTGTCTGAAATGGACAAAGTCCAGCCGGGCGACGTGTTGGTATCGGACATGACAGACCCGGACTGGGAACCGGTCATGAAGCGCGCCAGCGCCATCGTCACCAACCGCGGTGGGCGCACGTGTCACGCTGCGATCATTGCGCGCGAGCTGGGTATTCCAGCGGTAGTGGGCTGTGGCAATGCCACTCAATTGCTCAAAGACGGCCAAGGCGTCACGGTGTCGTGCGCTGAAGGCGATACCGGTTTCATTTTTGAAGGTGAGCTGGGCTTTGACATCAAGAAAAACTCGGTAGATGCCATGCCGGAACTGCCGTTCAAAATCATGATGAACGTCGGTAACCCGGACCGTGCCTTTGACTTCGCGCAGTTGCCAAACGCCGGTGTCGGGTTGGCCCGTCTGGAGTTCATCATCAACCGTATGATCGGCGTGCACCCTAAAGCACTGTTGAACTACGACGGTTTGCCACAAGAAATCAAAGACAGTGTCGACAAGCGCATCGCGGGCTACAGCGACCCTGTTGATTTCTACGTCGACAAACTGGTTGAGGGCATCAGTACGCTGGCAGGTGCATTTACCCCGAAGAAGGTGATCGTGCGTTTGTCGGACTTTAAGTCCAATGAATACGCCAACCTGATCGGCGGCAAACTGTACGAGCCGGAAGAAGAAAACCCGATGCTGGGCTTCCGGGGAGCTTCGCGTTACATCAGCGAAAACTTTCGCGATTGCTTCGAGCTTGAGTGCCGCGCCCTCAAACGTGTGCGCAACGACATGGGCTTTACCAACGTCGAAATCATGGTGCCGTTCGTACGCACCTTGGGCGAAGCGAGCCAAGTGATCGACTTGCTGGCTGAAAATGGCCTCAAGCGTGGCGAAAACGGTCTGCGCATCATCATGATGTGCGAGCTGCCGTCCAACGCGATTCTGGCTGAAGAGTTCCTTGAGTTCTTCGACGGTTTCTCGATCGGCTCCAACGATCTGACTCAACTGACTTTGGGTCTGGACCGCGACTCCGGCGTGATCGCTCATTTGTTTGACGAGCGTAACCCAGCCGTTAAAAAGCTGCTGTCTAACGCCATTCAGGCGTGCAACAAAGCAGGCAAATACATTGGTATTTGCGGCCAAGGGCCATCCGATCACCCGGATCTGGCGCTGTGGCTGATGGAGCAGGGCATTGAAAGCGTGTCGCTGAACCCAGACACCGTACTCGAAACCTGGTTCTTCCTGGCTGAAGGTCAAGCACACGCTTGATGCGTTGAGAGAAGAGCCGGGAAGCCGCTGAGCGACCCTGCTCTTTAAAAATGGTAGGGCGAGTTCCTGTGTGGATTCGCCCTTTTTTGTGCAAGAGCATTATGCAAAGCAGCAGTCATCTTTTTCCCGTTGCCCTGATTAGCGCTGAGCGTCGGGGTGACCTGAGCGAAGACGTATATCGCTTAAAGCCCGCTAATAGCCCGGATGTATCTGTGGAGTTGGTGGTGACCCGCCTGGGGTTGGCAGATGCCAGCCAAGTGCGCGGGGTGCCGGTCATTCTATTGCACGGCAGTTTTTCCAATCGACGTTTCTGGTACTCGCCTAAAGGTGTGGGCCTGGGGGCTTTTTTGGCGCGCGCCGGCTTTGATGTGTGGCTGCCTGAAATGCGCGGCCATGGCTTGTCTTCGCGCAATATCCACTGGAGTAAAAATCGTGTAGCGGACTATGCGCGCTACGATTTGCCAGCCATTGGGGCCTTTGTGCGAGAGCAAAGCGGCCAAATCCCGCATTGGATCGGTCATTCACAAGGCGCAATCACTTTGGCAGCAGCCTTGGGCGGTCAGTATCTAGAGGCTGCGCAGGTGCGCTCGGCGGCGTTTTTTGGCTGTCAGATCAATCGTCGCTACTGGTCGTTGAAAATCCCGCCGGTGCAATGGGGGGCGTATTTGTTGTTAAAACGTTTTGCTCAGCTGTCAGGCACACGACTTAAGCGTGGGCCAGAGGATGAGCCTGTCAGCATTGCGCTTGAGAGCTTGCGCTGGAATGGCTTAATGGGCCGTTTTAAAGACGCAGACCGCGATTGGTGGGCAGGTTTGGCGGAGGTTCAATTGCCGGTTTTGCTGGTCGCCGCAGCGGGTGATCGCCTAACGCCGGAGTGGGCTTGTCGCAAATTGTATGAGCAACTGGGTGCCGCGCAACGTAAGTTCGTGTGTTTGGGGCGTGAGCAAGGGTTCAGCTCTGACTTTGGACACGCAGAAATGCTGGCGAGTCCGGAGGCTCAACACGAGGTGTGGCCGTTGGTTCAAAACTGGTTGATGAATGCTGAGGTGCCTTAACGGCGCACATCCATAAGCTTTTTGGGGTTTTAGGCGCAACTGCTTGCGGCTACTATGTGACGTTAAAGGCTCTTTTGGTCACTTTATGCTAATGGCTTGCCAGTGAGTTCGCTCAGAGCCTAGGGTTCATCAAAACGTCTATAACAGTAGTGCTGTCGATTTTATCCTGCTGCGCCCACCCTAAAAGGAGCTAGTTTATGAATCACTACATCACTCCCGATTTGTGCGATGCCTACCCAGACTTGGTGCAAGTGCTAGAGCCTATGTTCAGCAACTTCGGGGGGCGTGACTCTTTTGGTGGCGAGATCGTGACCATCAAGTGTTTTGAAGACAACTCGTTGGTCAAAGAGCAGGTTGAGTTAAAGGGCAATGGCAAAGTGCTGGTGGTCGATGGTGGCGGCTCTCTGCGTCGGGCGTTGTTGGGGGATATGCTGGCTGAAAAGGCGGCCAAAAATGGCTGGGAAGGTTTGGTCATTTACGGCTGTATCCGTGATGTTGATGTGATTGCGCAAACGGACGTGGGAGTTCAAGCATTGGCCAGTCACCCGTTGAAAACGGACAAGCGCGGTATTGGTGATCTGAATGTGCCGGTCACGTTTGCAGGTGTCACCTTTCGTCCCGGAGAATTCATTTATGCCGATAACAACGGCGTTATCATTTCGCCTTCTGCTCTGAAAATCCCGACGTGATTCAGGGCAAACGTTTAACGCTCTAATCACAAGGAACCCGGATGCTAGAGGAAGATAACGCGCAGTGGGGGCTGGTTTATGCCCTGCTGTTGGACGGTGAAGGCGGTGCTCGCCATCTCGCCCGTACAGACCTAGACACTCTTGAACTGCAGCCTCACGAAAGCCTTTGGTTACATTGGGATCGAAGCCATCCGCAAGCCCAGAACTGGCTGCGTAAATCCAGCGGCTTAAACGATTTCAGTTGTGACTTGTTGCTCGAAGAAAATACCAGGCCACGCCTATTAACGTTGCCTAACAACGAACTGCTGCTGTTTTTACGCGGGGTAAACCTCAATCCAGGTGCCGAACCCGAAGACATGGTGTCACTGCGAATCTTTGGCAGCTCGCAACGGGTAATCTCGCTGCGTTTTCGGCCGCTGCGCGCCATTGACGAAATGCTCAGTGATTTTGAGCAGGGCGATGGTCCGAAAAACCCGGCTGAATTGATCCTCTATCTAGCTCAATACCTGACATTGAAAGTCCAAGATTTGATCGGCGAGCTGTCAGAAATCGTCGATAACGAAGAAGATAAAATAGATGCCGACGAACGGTATACGCCGGAGCATGGCGCTATTTTGCCGATTCGTCGAAGAGCAGCTGCCTTAAGACGTTTTCTTGCACCGCAACGGGATATTTTTGGGCAGTTAACGCGCATAAAATTACCGTGGTTTAGCAGTGATGTGCTGGATTACTGGAACGAACTCAACAACAGCCTGACGCGCTATTTAGAAGAGCTAGAGTTGACGCGAGAGCGCGTGGGGCTGGTACTTGAGGCCGTAGACCGGCGTATGAGCGAACGCATGAGCCGCATCATGTATCGCTTTGGAGTGATCACCGGAATCTTTTTGCCGATCACATTTCTCACCGGCTTGCTCGGGATCAATGTGGGCGGCGTGCCTTTCTCTAATAATTCCTGGGGTTTTGCCGTTATCTGCGGCCTGATGGTGGTGATTGCAGTGGCTCAGTGGTGGTTCTATCGACGCTTGCAGTGGCTTTGAGTACGGCTGGCATGTGACCCGATTTAAGTTGCTTGCGTCTTTCACTGACATACCGAGAGGTGCTTATGCACGATCCGTTTGAACAGTCGCTACGTGAAATGCTCAAAACGCCTTCGTCCACGCGAGACGATGATGCGTGTTTGGGCCGAGTACTGAAAACCGCTAACCGGCAGGTTGGAGCGGGCGATCTTTTCGGCTTACCAGGTCGTTGGATGCAAGCGCTGATGATTGCATTGAATAGCGGTTCGGCCCATATTGCGCCCGTTTCGCGGCGCAAACCTGCTGCTCGCCCTGCTGATAAGGCTGATTGAACATGGAACTTGATCTCTGGACCCAGAGCTTGGTTACGGCAATGACTGCCTTGTGGACTAAAATTGCTAACTTCATCCCGAATCTTTTTGGGGCGTTGGTTGTCGTATTGCTGGGCTTCGTGGTTGCCAAACTGCTAGATACCCTGCTCTCCAAGTTACTTGCAAAATTGGGTCTTGATCGCCTTATGGGCGGCACCGGCCTGACAAAAATTCTGGCTCG
>NZ_LLWH01000044.1 GCF_001411475.1 Pseudomonas endophytica
CACCGGCACGCTCGGCCAGCAGGCTCAGGTCGTCGAGCAGGATGTTTCGATCCCCCACCGAGTCGGGGGCGGCATTGCTGCACACCAGCACCAGGTCAGTGCCGAGTTCTTGCATCAAATCGAATTTGTGTTCAGCGCGGTCTAGGTTGCGCGTCAAGCGGTCGCGGCGACAGCCCTCAAAGTCGCGAAAGGGCTGAAACAGGCTGATCTCAAGCCCAAGATCCGCACAGATCTGACGCACTTCACGAGGGCTGCCAGCGTAATAAAGCAGGTCATTTTCAAAGATCTCGACCCCATCAAAACCCGCTGCGGCAATGGCGTCGAGCTTTTCCGGCAAGGTGCCGCTCAAGGAAACAGTGGCGATTGAACGCTTCATTTTTAACTCCCAGACGGCATTTCTAAATAGCCTGATTATTAAGGGCACCCTATCATTGAGCAACAGGTCTGTACCAACCAGTTAGTTTTGCGTGCGATTATCGAACACTATGCCCTTTGTTGAATTGACGATTTTTTGTCCACTCGCCACCATCCAACCCGTACCTTTTGCAACAAATGCTGCACAACACCACATAAAAATTCCAAAAAATGGGTAACCGCTCATGCTCGCTCTTACTGATATGACGCTTTGCTTAGCTATGCCGCCAGCGGGATACCCGACCTTTCCTTGGACGGGTAAATAGCCATGACCCCTTCTCAATCTGCACGCGTTACTCCAGCCCAAAGCACCCCGCACGCCGGTATCGGCGACAAGATTCGTGGGGCAATGGCCATTGGTAAAACCCGCTGGGGCATGCTCGCCTTGGTGTTTTTCGCCACCACGCTTAACTACATCGACCGCGCCGCGTTGGGCGTGATGCAACCGATTCTAGCCAAAGAAATGAGCTGGACGGCGATGGATTACGCCAACATCAACTTTTGGTTTCAGGTGGGCTACGCCATTGGCTTCGTCCTGCAAGGTCGGTTGATCGACCGAATCGGCGTGAAACGCGTGTTCTTCTGCGCTGTATTGCTGTGGAGTTTGGCCACCGGCGCACATGGCTTGGCCACTTCCGCTGCGGGCTTTATGGTGTGCCGTCTGATTCTCGGTTTAACCGAAGCCGCTAACTACCCCGCCTGTGTGAAAACCACGCGCCTGTGGTTCCCTGCCGGTGAGCGAGCAGTCGCCAGTGGCATCTTTAACGCCGGGACTAACGTCGGCGCCATGTTCACCCCGATGCTGTTGCCGTTGGTCCTACACGTGTGGGGCTGGCAAGCAGCGTTTCTGGGGATGGCGGCCTTGGGCGGTATTTGGCTGATCTTTTGGGGGCTCAAGTACTACAACCCAGAAGACCACCCAACCGTCAGCAAAGAAGAACTGGCATACATCCAGAGTGAGAAAGAACCCGAGCAACAGAAAGTGGGCTTCTCGACCATCCTGAAAATGCGCGGCACTTGGGCCTTCGCGTTGTCGTATTCACTGACCGCACCGGTGTTTTGGTTTTACCTGTACTGGCTGCCGCCGTTTTTGAATCAACAATACAATCTGGGCATTAACGTGACGCAGATGGGTATCCCGTTGATCATCATCTACATCACCGCCGACTTTGGCAGTGTCGGCGGCGGGATTTTGTCCTCGATGTTGATCAGTCGCGGCATGGCTGCGGTCAAGGCACGATTGGTGTCGATGTTCCTCTGCGCGCTGTGCATCATCGGCGTGGTCATGGCCGCAGGCTCCAGCCAATTGTGGGTGGCCGTAGCCGCTATCTCGTTGGCCCTCGGCGCGCACCAAGCGTGGACCGCCAACGTGTGGAGTATGGTGATGGACTACACGCCTAAGCACATGATGGCCACCGTGTTCGGTTTTGGCGGCATGTGCGCGGCCATCGGTGGCATGTTCATGACTCAAATTGTGGGTTATGTGCTGACCATCACCAACAACAACTACACCCTGTTGTTCACCATGATTCCGGCGATGTACTTCGTTGCACTGATCTGGATGTACTTCATGGCCCCGCGAAAAATCCCTCAAGTCTGATAAAACCGTGGGGGCGGGTTCGCCAGCCCCCACGCTTCAAGCCCTAGACTTACGTTGCTGCCAAGCCGCTGCCAGCCCGCTGGCACAGACAATGGCGATGCCGATGCGTGACGCCAGATCTGGCGTGTGATCGAACAGCAACCAGCCCAACATTCCCGAAAAGACGATCTGACAGTAGCTAAAAGGCGCCAGCAAGGCGGGCGCGGCCAAGCGAAACGACTGCGTCAGCAATAAGTGTGCTGTCATCCCTAAGGTGCCTAGCGCGAGCATTTCAAGCCCGTGAATCAGCGTGGGGGTCTGCCAAAAGAACGGCACCAGCGCACTGAGTACCAGCGCATTGAACAAGCCCGCGAAAAAGTTACTGGTGATTGGCGTGTCGTACAGGCTGAGCTTTCGCGTAAGGATTTGATAGCAACTAAAACACAGGGCCGCTGACATCGGCAGCAATACTGCGGGGGTAAACAATTCGCCCCCCGGATGGATGATCACTACTACCCCGATAAAACCAAAGATCACGGCGATCCATTGCCCCCGCGAGACTTTTTCGCCCAACAAAGGGCCAGATAACGCCGCGACCAGCAGAGGGGCCAGAAAGTTAACCGCCGTGTTTTCGGCCAATGGGATGTACAACAAGCCAAAGGTAAAAAACAGGCCGGAGCCGAGCAGGCATATCGCCCGGTACACCTGCAACAACGGGCGCTTACTGCGCAATACCCGCAACCCCGATTGCGGCAGGAAGTAACTGGCCATCAGCAGGGTGTGCACCACATAGCGTGCCCAGACCACCATCACCACCGGGTATAAACCGCTTAAGTATTTGGACATCGCGTCGTGACTGGAGAACAACGCGGTGGCGATCACTATCAGCAAAATGCCTTTGAGGGGCTGGTTAACGCCCGAAAGTGGCGTAGGCAATGTCATTGAAGACCTCATGTGCGGCAATGAACTGACAGCACGGCGTCGCCCCTATAAAGAGCGAGACTTGCACTACAGCTGGCGCAAAAGCGCTCGGGTTTTATCAATCGCTAATTGCGCCCGTTGTTCGGCGCTAACCCCCTGCGCCTGTAACTGCACACAGGGGACTTCTAGGCTAAGCGGTATATCGGGCGGCATAGCGTTCAACAATCCGAGCAAATCACAGTCGCCATCGCCGGGAAAACGCCGCTCATTACGCGCCTGACGCAATATTTCCTGCATATCATCCGGCCTCGGCCCGGCAACATCGCACAGTTGCATGTAGCGCAGGCGCGACGGCGCGATGGGACTCAAGTCTTCAAGTCGGGATGCCGAGCGGTTGAAGTGAAAGGCGTCTACCAACACGCAGCCATTATCACGCCCCGCGGCCTCGACAATCCGTAGCGCTTGCGCCAGATCACGGGCATCGGTCCACGGCATAAACTCCAAGTGAGGATAAATCCCGTACTTGCGGCTCAGATCACAGAGTGCGGCAAAGTTGTCGGCTTGGCGTTGCTCATCCGGGTCATTGCCTGCGACGAGCAACTCAGTCGCGCCAAACTCAGCGCCCACAGCCAGGAGAGCGTCGAAGTGAGCGACTTGGGTCTGGGGCTTTAGCCGAAGAATCTCGATATCCAACACGTTGATACCCGTGTCATGCAGGCGTTTTAATGTTTGTTTGCGTAAGCCCGCATCACTCACTAGCGCAAAATGATGTTCCTCGGGCGTGGCCGGTTCCAAGCGCAAACCAACATGGCTGTAACCCGTACGCGCCGCTATTTCGACCATTTCTACCGGGGAGACTTCTAGCACCGTTAGGGCAGCCAGTGACAGGGGACGTGAGCTCACAGTGCGTTGATCCTCTTGTAAGTGTTATGGAATCGCAGAACACCGCTAATTTAGAATTCAGTTCCAGAAACTTGCAAGAACATTTAACCTCCTCGCGCAAATGAGTTGTTAAACGGCAAACAACTCGGACGCTTGGCAGGCAACTGACAGCTCATCTGCAAAGCGTAGCAACCCGGACGCCAGTGCGTGCAAACGCTCTTGCGGCAAGCGTGCGCTGGGGCCTGCCACACTCAATACGCCAATCACGTGTTGATCCAAGGGGCTGCGCACCACGGCAGCAATCGCCGAGGTGCCGACTGCCGAGCTTTCTTGCACACACGCATAACCGCACTCACGGGCGACGCGTAATCGCTCAAGCAGTTGTGCATTGGACTGAGGGGCATTTGGACCTAGGTCATCCGGGGCTTCAATAGCTTGGCGCTCGACCTGTGCCAGCGCGAGTGCATCCGTCATGCTGGCCAGCCAGGCATGCCCGGAGGCGGTGTAATACAGCGGGGCTTCGCGGCCCATGTCAGGGTCATAACGTAAACCGGAGCGAGCGCCCTGCGATTTGGCTATCCAAGTCAACCGTTCGCTATCTACCACGCCTAGACGCACCAGTTCGCCTGTCTCTTGGGCAAGACGATCAAGAATCGGCTGTACGATGTCGGCCCCGCTGCTGGCCAAGTATTGAAAGCCCATGGCTACCAACTTGGTCGACAAATGATAGCGGCTGTTCTCGGCGTTTTGCCGCACATACCCAAGACGCACCAACTCAGCCAACAAGCGATGGGTGGCACTTTTAGGGATACCCAATTGCTCTGCCAACGTCTGCATCGGCACACCCCGCGCCTCGCGGGTGAGGCTCTCAAGCACATTGAAGACGCGTTCGATCTGACTGCCAGCCATACAGAGCCCTCGTAAAATGTCAGCGATTCTAAAAGGTAAACGCAAAAACGCAAAATATGGAACTCAAGCGCCAAAGAGGGGTTGTTGTTGAAAGGCTAAATCTTTATATTTTGGAATCTAGTTCCAAAATTTAGCCACTGGAGCCTCAACCATGACTGCTGACTCTCAACCCAGCGCTATCGACTGTGATGTGCTGATCGTCGGCTCGGGAGCCGCAGGGTTAGCGGCCGCGGTCACAGCGGCTTGGCATGGGCAAAAGGTCATTGTGGTCGAAAAAGACGCGGTCTTCGGCGGCGCCACGGCATGGTCCGGTGGCTGGGCTTGGATCCCGTGTAACCCACTGGCCAAACGCGCGGGGATCGTTGAAGACGTGGAGTTGCCACGCACCTACCTCAAGCATGAGCTGGGCGAGCGCTATGAGCCGGCCATGATTGACGCTTTTCTGCAGGCCGGGCCACAGATGGTCGCCTTCTTCGAACAGCACACGCGCTTGCAGTTTGCTGACGGCAACGCGATTGCCGATATTCACGGTGACACGCCCGGAGCCGGAACCGGCGGACGCTCGGTGATCGCCGCGCCCTATGACGGGCGCGAGGTCGGCAAGCTGCTCAAGCGACTGCGTAAAACCATGCGCGAGACCTCCTTTATGGGCATGCCGATCATGGCGGGCCCAGACCTTGCGGCATTTCTTAATCTGACACGCTCGCTGCCCGCTGCCTGGCATGTGACTAAGCGCTTTAGCCGACACCTGAAAGACCTCGCCTTACACGGGCGGGCCTTACAACTGGTGAATGGCGTGGCCTTGGTGGCGCGACTGGCCAAATCTGCGGAGGACTTGGGCGTACGGCTGTGGGAATCAGCCCCGGTGACGGCGTTAATTCAAGACTCAACAGGCGTGACAGGGGCCGTGGTTAAGACCGAACGAGGCGAGGTACGCATCCACGCCCGCAACGCCGTGGTATTGGCGGCGGGCGGGTTTGCCAACGACATTCAACGGCGCAAAGCCCTGTTCCCACGCACCCCCACGGGCCACGAGCATCTGGCCTTACCACCGCTAGGTGCAAGCGGCGATGGCTTAACCTTGGGCGAAAGCGCGGGTGGCTGGGTCAACAGCGACCTCCACTCCCCTGTGGCCTGGGCGCCCGTGTCTCGGGTACCGCACCGTGACGGCAGCATCGGCCACTTCCCGCACATTATTGAACGTGGCAAACCGGGGATCATCGGCGTCTTGAGCAATGGTCAGCGTTTCGTCAATGAAGCCAATGGCTATTACGATTACGTCACGGCGATGGTTCAAAAGGCGCCCACTGATGAGCCGGTCGCCTCGTGGCTGATCTGTAGTCACGCCTTTCAACGCCGTTACGGGTTGGGTATTTCGCGGCCCTTCCCGATTCCTGTGGCGCCTTTCATCAAATCTGGCTACCTGAAAAGTGCCAACACCTTAGAAGATCTTGCGCACGCCTGCGGTATCAACGCTGCTGCCTTGCGAGTGACCGTGGACGAGTACAACCGGCATGCGCAAACCGGCCAAGACCCGCAAATGGGCCGCGGCTCAACCCCGTACAACCGCAAACAGGGTGACCCGCTGCATCAACCCAACCCGTGCGTGGCGCCCATCACCCAAGGCCCGTTTTACGCGGTTAAGGTCGAACCCGGCTGTTTTGGCACCTTTGCTGGGCTCAAAACCAACGAGCACGCGCAAGTGCTGAACGCATCAGGCCAAACGATAAAAGGGCTGTATGCGGCAGGCACCGATATGGCCAGCATCATGGGCGGGTACTACCCCGCAGGTGGGATAAATCTTGGTCCAGCGCTGACCTTTGGTTATATCGCCGCAAGGCACATTGCCGGGGTGACGCAGTACGAGTGAGCAGTTGCGGTGGGAGCTTGGCTGGCCAGCTCCCACACGCATAGCCTTAGAAGTCGAAAAAGACCGTTTCGGTTGGGCCTTGAAGGTAGATGTCAAACCGATAGGCCGGCTTGCCATTCACTTCACAACGGTGCGCGATGAGCGTCTCGCGACGTTGCGGTTGCTCGATCAGGTTGAGTACCGGGCACTTGGCGTTAGCTTCAGGCTCGTCACTAAAGTACAGGCGGGTTTGCAGGTGAATGTTGATGCCTCGGGCGAATAGCGTCACGTTGATGTGAGGCGCCATCGGCACGCCCGCCGCGTTACTCACCACTCCCGGCTTGATAGTGCTAAGTGCCCATTCCCCCGCGTCAAAGGTCGTTGCAGTGCGGCCAAAACTGTTGAAGGCTTTTTCACTGTCAAACGCTTCGTCGTAAACGCCTTCATGGTTGGCTTGCCAGAACTCCAGAAAGGAGTCGCGGACCAAGTGCCCGTTGCCGTCATGGACGTTGCCGACCAACAAAATGTGCTCGCCCGGTGCGTCAGGCGTAGCCATCTCGTTCCATATTTCTTCTGGACGCGCAGGGTTACCGGCGGCGGCCAGCGCCAAGCCGATATGCACGTAAGGGCCAGCCGTTTGCGATGGGGTTTCCGGTAGCAGTTCGATAGGCATGACGAGGCTCCTCAGCAGTTTTCGAAGTGAGTCTTGCGCTGACCGCGCAGCACAATGTCAAAGCGATACGCCAAGCAATCCATTGGATTGGCAGCGCCCATGTCCAACCGTGCAATCAAGCTTTGCACGGCGTCTGGGCTGGCAAT
The DNA here is from genome assembly GCF_001411475.1 of Pseudomonas endophytica. Lineage (GTDB taxonomy): Bacteria > Pseudomonadota > Gammaproteobacteria > Pseudomonadales > Pseudomonadaceae > Aquipseudomonas > Aquipseudomonas endophytica. The sequence goes on from NZ_LLWH01000044.1 coordinate 7,374, forward strand.
CGACTTGACGATCGGGCACATCGGGATCAATGGATCGCCTTCGAAATACAACTGAGTAATCAGGCGCGTGGCAATCGACGGGCCACTGATAGACACGTGAATATGCGCTGGGCGCCAGTCATTGGGGCCGTTGCGCCACGGATAAGGGCCGGGTTTGACCGTGCGAAAGCTGTAATACCCTTGGCTGTCAGTGAGCGTACGGCCCACGCCGCCAAAGTTGGGATCCAGCGGCGCCAAGTAGCGGTCGTTTTTATGGCGATAACGACCACCGGCGTTGGCTTGCCAGATCTCGACCAGCGTGTGCGCAATCGGCTTGCCGTACTGATCGCAGACACGGCCCGACAGCAGAATCCGCTCGCCAACCGGCAAACCGCCATGATTGAAGTTCAACAACAGATCGTTATCGAACTTGCCGAATTTGAGGTGGGAAAAGTCGGGGCCACTGGTTTCACTGACCGATTGTGGAATGCTCACCAGCGCTTGGCGCGGGGAACGCGCAATCGAGGTTTTGTAGTCAGGGGTCAGGGCTTTTGGGTGCCAGTTGCGGTCACGGATGATAAAGCGCCGGCTGTCTGCATCAGACATGTCGATCTCCTGTTGTTTTTATCAAGGCTAGGCGACAGTTTTAAACAACAAGGGCATAAGGACTATTGAAAATGCCCAACCAATCCATAACCAAATGGTTATGGATAAGCCCCTTCGGCGTACGCCTGCCCCAACTCTCGTAACACATCGACACAGCCTTGTGCAGCGACTGACATGGGCGCATGGGCGTTGCTGCAAATCCCGATTGAGCCGCCAGGTTCGCGCTGACCGAGGTCGAGTTCCTGCAGTTCGCCGCTCGCCAAATCCAGACGTACAGCATCCCGAGGTGCGATCCACACCGCATCATTGCGCAACACGTAGCGCCTGCTAACCGTCACCGAGAGGGTTTCCAGACGCTGACGCGACTGGCTGATGCCGCATTGCACAAACAGGCTGTCAGCAAACGTGCGGATGGTGGTGTTGGCCAGCGGCAACACCAAGGGATAACGCTCCAGATGGTTACGGTCCAGCGGGCCTTGCAGCAATGGGTGGCCGGGGCGCACGACTAAAGTCATCGACTCGCTGTACAGGTGCTCAAAGTTCATGCCTTGGATTTCCGGGCTGTCGGTCATACGCCCTATGACTAAATCCACGTCTCCTACGCGCAGTTGCGACAAAAGATACGCACTGGGGCCGGTGACGATACTCACCACCAGTGCCGAATGCCGAGCGTGCAAGCGGCTGACCAGTTCAGGCACCAGTAAGCTTTCAACGGTGGACAACACCCCCAGTCGTACGGAGCCGCCAGAGTATTCGCCACCGCGTAGGGCGTTCACCCCTTCGCGCAGCGCCTGCACCGAAGGCGTCGCATAGCGTAGGAAGGCCACTCCAGCCTCGGTCAGACGGACTCCATTTTTGCTGCGTACAAACAGACTGATTGTCAGTAACTCTTCAAGTTCTTTAAGGGTTTTGGACATCGCCGGCTGGCTGACTGCCAACACATCTGCGGCCCGCGCCAAACTGCCTTGGCGGGCCATTTCCAGAAAGCACACCAAGTGGCGGTATTTGATGCGGGTGTCGATGTTCACGGGGGGCGTAACTCCGGGGGTTAAGAGGTGTCTATGTCAGGCTAAGCGAAGATACCCTATTACAGCGCACTCCGATTTCGGGATTCAGGCGAGTAAAAACGTCTGACGGCCGGACTGGCGTAGTGCCTACTGAGCAGCAACACTCAATTAACAGGATTACCAGAGGATTCCTCCATGCAGTGGAAAAAAGGCCGGCGCAGCGACAACGTTGAAGACGTCCGCGATCAAAGCACCGGTGGCCGTGGAGGCATGCGGATTGGCGGCGGTAAAGGTTTGAGCTTGATGGCGGTGGTGGTGATTGTGGGTATCGGCTTGCTCACCGGCCAAGACCCCTTGCAGATTCTCGGGCAACTCAGTGGCCAACTGACAGAGCAATCTTCACCTCAAGTCACTCAGCAAGCGGGCCATGCACCGCCTGCCAATGATCAAAACGCTGATTTCGTGCGGGCCATTCTCGGCGACACAGAAGACACGTGGCGCCAAGTATTTCAACAGTCGGGCCGCACGTATAAAGATCCGACGCTGGTGCTGTTTCGTGGCCAAGTGAGTTCAGCCTGCGGCTTTGCCACCGCAGCCAGCGGTCCTTTTTATTGCCCGGCGGACCAAAAGGTTTATCTGGACATGAGTTTTTTCCAAGAAATGGCCCAACGTTTTAAAGCTGCCGGAGATTTTGCCCAAGCGTATGTCATCGCCCATGAAGTGGGGCATCACGTGCAAACGCTATTGGGGGTCTCGTCAAAAATGCAGATGGCCCGCCAGCAAGGCAAGCGCATGGAAGGTGACGGCGGGCTGCTGGTGCGCCAAGAGTTGCAAGCAGACTGCCTAGCCGGGGCCTGGGCGAACCTGGCGCAGCAGCGTCACAACTGGCTGGAACCTGGCGATATTGAGTCTGCCCTTAATGCGGCCACAGCGATTGGTGATGATCGTTTGCAACAACAATCTCAAGGCCGGGTAATGCCCGACTCGTTCACCCACGGCACGTCAGCTCAGCGCGTGAAGTGGTTTAAGGTCGGTTTTGCCAATGGCGATATTAATCAGTGCGATACCTTTTCAGCGGCGAAGCTGTAAATGGCACCACGTTTGATGGCCTGGGTATGTCT
>NZ_LLWH01000045.1 GCF_001411475.1 Pseudomonas endophytica
CGAGGCCGAAATCAGCATCCACCTCGAACGGCCACACGCCGACCTGTTGATCACCCGCAAACTCACTGACTATCGTTTGGCGCTCTACGCCAGCCCTGATTACCTAGAGCGCGCACCGCCCTTAAACAGCCGTGACGACTTGGCCAACCACTACTGGATTGGCTACGTAGACGACCTGCTGTACAGCGAAGAACTTAAATTCATCAACCATTTTTGCCGCAACCCGACGGTAACCTTCAGCAGCACCAGCGTCATCGCCCAACAACAAGCAGCCCGCGCCGGGCTGGGCATCGCCGTGCTACCCAACTACATGGCCAGCAACGACCCGCAATTAGTACGCGTTTTGCCCGACGAGTCAGTACAACGCAGTTACTGGATTAGCACCCGACGAGAGCTTCATAAGTCGGTAAGACTGCGAGTGGTGTGGGATTTTTTGCTGGAGTTGTGCAGGGAAGAGCAGGGGGTGTTACTGGCGCCGTAGGTAACGTTTATCTATCCAAAGTAAAAAGCCCGCCCTGTCTGACGACAGGACGGGCTTTTAAATCGGGTGTGGATAAGCCTCTATCCTCACCTACACACGCATCAGAAGTCCAAGTTAGACACTGCCAATGCGTTGCTCTCGATGAAGTCACGGCGCGGTTCTACGGCGTCGCCCATCAAGGTGTTGAAGATTTGATCGGCGCCGATCGCGTCTTCAATGGTGACTTTCAGCATGCGGCGCACGCTTGGGTCCATGGTGGTTTCCCAGAGTTGATCAGGGTTCATTTCGCCCAGACCTTTGTAGCGCTGGATGGTGTGGCGTTTAGTGCTTTCGGTCATCAGCCAATCAAGCGCTTCTTTGAACTCGGTCACCTGCTTGCGACGCTCGCCACGCTGAATGTACGCGCCGTCGTCGAGCAGGGTGCTCAGTTGCGCGCCTAAGGTCACAACGGTTTTGTAGTCGTTGCTGCCGAAGAAGTCGCGGTTGAAGGTGATGAAGGTCGAGTGGCCGTGGGAGATCAATTCAACTTCTGGCAACCAGACGTTACGTTCACGGTCTTCACGCAGGCTGGCTTTGTACACCAGACCAGACTTCTCAACCAGACGCAGACGCTCTTCGTACTTGGCCATCCACGCTTGCATGGCCGTGTGGTCGCCCAATTGCTGAAGGGTCACGGCAGGCAGGTAGATGAAGTGCTCGGTCAGCTCCTGTGGGTACAGGCGCGACAGGCGCTTAAGGGTTTTCATGACCATGCGGAAGTCGTACACCAGACGCTCCAGCGCTTCACCGGAGATGCCAGGCGCATCTTCGTTGAGGTGCAGGCTGGCGTCTTCAAGGGCCGACTGGGTCATGTATTCTTCCATGGCGTCGTCGTCTTTGATGTACTGCTCGTGCTTGCCTTTTTTCACTTTGTACAACGGCGGTTGAGCGATGTAGATGTAGCCACGCTCGATCAGCTCAGGCAACTGACGGAAGAAGAAGGTCAGCAACAGGGTACGGATGTGCGAACCGTCAACGTCAGCATCGGTCATGATGATGATGTTGTGATAGCGCAGTTTGTCGATGTTGTACTCGTCACGGCCAATACCGCAGCCCAGTGCGGTGATCAAGGTTCCGACTTCTTGCGAAGAGATCATCTTGTCAAAGCGGGCTTTCTCGACGTTGAGGATTTTACCTTTCAACGGCAGGATCGCTTGGGTACGACGGTTGCGCCCTTGCTTGGCAGAGCCGCCAGCAGAGTCACCCTCCACCAGGTACAGTTCGGACAGTGCCGGGTCTTTTTCTTGGCAGTCAGCCAACTTGCCTGGCAAGCCTGCGATGTCCAGCGCGCCTTTGCGGCGGGTCATCTCACGGGCTTTACGCGCCGCTTCACGGGCACGCGCTGCGTCGATCATTTTGCCGACAATCAGCTTGGCTTCGTTCGGGTTCTCGAGCAGGAAGTCGGAAAAGAACTTGCCCATTTCCTGTTCAACAGCGGTCTTCACTTCAGAAGACACTAGCTTGTCTTTGGTCTGAGAGCTGAACTTAGGATCTGGCACTTTCACCGAGATAATGGCGGTCAAACCTTCACGGGCGTCATCACCGGTGGTGGCGACTTTGTGCTTCTTGGCCAGACCTTCAGCTTCGATGTAGGTGTTTAGGTTACGCGTTAGGGCAGAGCGGAAGCCGACCAAGTGCGTACCGCCATCACGCTGCGGAATATTGTTGGTGAAGCACAACAGGTTCTCGTTGAAGCTGTCGTTCCACTGCAACGCAACTTCGACACCAATGCCATCTTCGCGCTGAACATTGAAGTGGAACACTTGGTTGACCGTGGTCTTGTTAGTGTTCAGGTAATCAACAAACGCACGCAGACCGCCTTCGTACTTGAACAGCTCGTCTTTGCCCGAACGCTCATCTTTGAGGACGATGCCCACACCGGAGTTCAGGAAGGACAGCTCACGAATACGCTTGGCCAAAATATCCCAGCTGAAGTGAATATTCTTGAAAGTCTCGGCAGACGGTTTGAAGTGAATCTGAGTGCCGGTGGTGTCGCTTTCGCCAACGATGGCCATGGGTGCTTGAGGCACGCCGTGCACGTAGGTCTGTTCCCAGATTTTGCCGCTACGGCGCACAGTCAGTATCAGCAACTCTGATAGGGCGTTTACAACCGAAACACCTACGCCGTGCAAGCCGCCGGATACTTTGTAGGAGTTGTCATCGAACTTACCGCCAGCGTGCAGTACGGTCATGATGACCTCTGCCGCGGAAACGCCTTCTTCTTTGTGCACATCGACCGGGATGCCGCGGCCGTTATCGCGCACGGTGATGGACTCATCCGGGTGGATGGTGATGGTAATGTCGTCGCAATGGCCAGCCAGCGCTTCGTCGATGGAGTTGTCGACTACTTCGAACACCATGTGGTGCAGACCGCTGCCATCGTCAGTATCACCAATGTACATACCGGGACGTTTGCGTACGGCATCCAGGCCTTTCAGCACTTTAATGCTCGTTGAGTCGTACGTTTTTTCTTCGCTCAAAGCCTTCACTCCCGATGGTCGTGGGTCTGGGTGATACTGCCCTGTTCCACGTGGAACAGAGCAACTGGCGTTTCCGTCTGCCAGCCTTCCCTCAATAATTCGTGATCTACACAGGTGATAAAGACCTGGCAGCGTAAGTCTTCCAACAAGCGACACAGTGCGTTGCGATGCTGCTCGTCCAGTTCGGACGGCAAGTCATCCACCAGATAAATACATTGGCCGCGCCGGGCTTGGCTAACTAAATGCCCTTGAGCAATACGCAACGCACACACCACTAACTTTTGCTGCCCGCGAGACAAAATGTCTGCCGCATTATTGGCACCTATCTTCAGGCGCAAATCAGCACGTTGTGGCCCGGCTTGGGTATGGCCCATTTGCTGGTCCCGGTGGACAGACGCAGCGAGTACAGCACTCAGCTCTCGGTCTTTGTCCCAACCACGGTAATAACTCAGCGTTAAACCTTCGAGCTCAAGCAGCTCACTTAAGGTCTGCTCAAAGACGGGCTTTAAGGCTTTGATGTAAGCGCGGCGGTATTCATCAATTTCAGCACTGGCCAGGCACAGTTCTCGGTCCCAGGCCGCTTGTGAAACGGCGTCGAGTGTACCATGCCGCAGCCATGAGTTCCGCTGCCGCAAAGCCTTCTGTAGCCGCTGCCAAGTCGACATAAAGCGCGGTTCGACGTGGAACACACCCCAGTCGAGAAATTGCCGACGAATTTTGGGAGCGCCTTCCAGAAGACGGAAGCTGTCAGGGTTGATTAATTGCAATGGCAGGATCTCAGCCAATTGCGCAGCGCTGCGCGCATTTTGACCGTCGATCCGAATATGAAACTCCCCATTTCTGTCCCGCGAAATCCCCAGCGCACTGTGTCCGCCTTCGGCCAGTTCTACTTGGCCAAACACTGTGCAGCTCGGCAATTCGTGCTGAATGACCGGCGTTAAGCGAACGCTGCGAAAGGAACGCGCCAGCCCCAGCAAATGGACGGCCTCCAGCACGCTGGTTTTTCCGCTGCCGTTGGCGCCGTACAGAATATTAATGCGGGGGGAGGGGGAGAAGGTCACCGGGTGCAAATTACGGATCCCGGTGACGGTGACGCGACTGAGTGACATCTAGCGTGGGCTGTGCATGAAAAGACCCAAACCACACCCGCGGCAAGGTCGCAGGAAGACTGCAGTCGATAAAAACAGAATCACGTCGCCATTTCCTCGCACGCTATAACCCAAAGTCGAACCACTTAAAATTTAGGGAAAACTTTAAGTACTTCGCCTGAAAAAAATTCTTCGGATTGTATCTTTTTCAGCACCCCGAATGTAAGAAAGGAGCACTCAGGGCTGGGCGCGAAACTGGCAGGGACTAAAAGGCAGCTTATTTAGACTGAGGCCAAAAGCGCTCGCCACCGCCCGGTGCCTCGGTCCATGCCTGCAACGTGCGCGTGGGTAAGTCGAAATAGTCCCGTGTGCGCGCATAGCCATGCCCGCCCATGCGACCGATGGCATCAAGCCCCAGTTGATCAATGTAGAGGGTTTTGGGGTCGATCAACTCATCCCGCACATGGGCCATCAGCACTTCGCCCAAGATAATCTCCCGTGATTGCCCAATGGACAGGGCCATCATCCGGCGGCACTCCAAGGCCACCGGCGCTTCACCGATACGCGGGCATTTGACCCTGGTACCGGCAATCGCAGTCAGACCCGCAGCGGTCAACTCGTCGAAACCGGGGGCGAAGGGCACAGCGCAGACATTCATCGCCTCCACCAATGCATCGCTGACGATATTGACCGTGAACTCCTGATTGAGCTGGATGTTGCGCGTGGTGTCCTTGGGGCTAAGATCGCCGTAGTTTTCCACACCCAATGCCAGAATCGGCGGGTCCGCGGACAGCGCATTAAAAAAGCTGAAAGGCGCAGCGTTAACCCGCCCCTCGCCATCAATGGTCGTCACCAGCGCAATGGGGCGAGGTACGACGCTACCGATCAGAATTTTGTATTTTTCGCGCGCACTGAGGGCGCTGAAGTCGAAGCTTTGCATGGGCAGAACTCTCTAGGAAAGGGGGTCAATCACGCTCAGCGGCGCTTGTGCGCTGTAGTCGTCGGCGTAGGGGATGGCCGGTTTAAAGAGGGTTTTCCAGTCCGGCTGGCCGGCCGCTCGAACGCTATGGCTGCGCATCAGGGTTGCGAATTGTCGTTGGGCCTGCTGTTGCAGGGTGGGGTAGTCGACACCTTGCACTTGCCCGTCATGCATCACGCAACGGCCGTCGATGTAACTGGCGATGCAGTCGTCACCGCGACCCGCCAGCACGAGGTTTTTTAGCGGGTCAAACAGTGGTCCTAGGTGCATCCCGCGCAAGCTGAACACAGTGATATCGGCTTTCGCCCCAGGGGCTAGACGCCCGATGTCATCTCGACCTAACGCCTTGGCGCCCCCCAGCGTGGCGGCGTTGTACATATCCAGCGCAGAGGTCAGCGTATTACCGCCTTCCATAAGACGAGCGATGTTCAACCCTTGGCGCATGTTGTCCAGCAAGTCTGCTGGCCAGGTATCAGTACCCAACGCCAAGTTGATGCCTTGGGCCTGATAACGGCCAAACGACTGCAATGCCTCACCATCCCGAGCAAACACCACCGGGCAATGCACCACGCTCGCTCCGCTCTGCGCCAGCCGTTGTAGGTCTGATAAGCCGTCGGTGTAAATGCCGTGGGGCAGTACACTGCGCGGGGTCAACAGGCCCAACTGCTCCAGCCAAGCCAACGGCGAAGCACCGCGCAGGTGTTTAACCATCGCTACCTCGTCCAAGCCCTGACAGCAGTGCAACCGCACCGGCGCGTTCAGTTCGCGACTCAACGCCGCGGTACGTTGCAGCAGCGCAGGTGTACACGTTTGAATGCGATCGGGCAGCAGCGCACCGCGAATCAAGCCTGCGTGTGCACCTTCAAAATCAGTAAAAAAGCGCTCAGCCGCATCAAGCCCGGCCAAACCGCGGGCTTCATCCCAGTGATGTCCCAACGTGCCATCGGCGCGCCAGTAACTCATGCCGCTCATGTAGCAGGGCCCGAGATAGGTCCGTAGCCCCAATTCAGCCGCCACACCGGCCACCGCCGCAAATTCATCGTAGGTTTCGGCCCACTCGCGGTAATACATCGAGGTGATCGGCATGGCGGTTGTGATCCCGTTACGGATCAACTGGGTGAAGGCGTAGCGGTATTTGAAAACCTCCTCTTCGGCGCTGTAACTCTCTTTTGGGCCAGCAGCCAGATACGCTTCAGACCACATTCTGCCCATATTGGGCTCATCGCCGTTGTCCAGCGTCAGTACCGTGGAGTCCAAATCACCGAGTGCATCCAGGTCGATGAAGCCTGGGCCGATCAGCGCGTTGCCATAGTCGATCCACTGATCCACCGGGCCTGAGTAACCACGGCCGACAAATACGATGTGCGAGCCTTGGAACACCACTTCGCCGTCGCGCCATAACACATGCTGCGTGCCGTCAAATCCGACCACGCAGCTGCTTTTGAGGGCGATGGTTGTGTGGGGGCCGGGCTTCATAAGCGGCTTTCCAATAAACGACCTTGCGCGGCGATCAACTCACCACGGCGATAGACCTGCCGAACTGGTCGCGACACCACCGCCTCACCGAGGGTTTGCACCGGCATCAACAGAAAGTCCGCCGGTTTACCGATCTCCAGTCCGTACTGATCACAGCCCAACGCCAGCGCGCCATTGACTGTCGCTGCGTCAAACGCTGCCGCCAGTTCCTCGTCTTTGTTCAAATCAAAGCGGAACGCCAGCAGCATCGCCCGCTCCAGCATGTCGCCGTTACCCATCGGCGACCACGCGTCGCGAATACCATCTGAACCGAGGCACACGTTCACCCCGGCCTCGCGCAACGCGAGGAAGGGCGGCACTGCGGTGTCGGCTGGCGCCGAGCTCATCAGTGAAATCCCCAGTTTTGCCAAGCGTTCGGCCACTGGTTTGACCTGACTCCACGGCAACATGCCCAAGCAATACGCGTGACTGATCATCACTCGGCCCTGACGTGCGTAGCGTTCGGTGTAGTCAGCAATCAATGCGATTTGCCACAGCCCCAGCTCGCCTTTGTCATGCAGGTGAATGTCGACGCCTCGGTCGAATTCGCTGGCCAATTTGAACACCACGTCGAGCTGGGCCACAGGATCGTTATCAATGCCACACGGGTCCAACCCACCGACGTTTTCGACACCCTGCACCAAAGCTTCGCGCATCAGCTCGGCGGTACCGGGGCGGCTGATTAAGCCGGTTTGCGGGAACACCACCAGTTGCAGATCAATCAGGTCGCTGTAGCGCTCACGCAGCTGTTGTATGGCCTCAACGTGACGCAGGCCGAAATCGGGGTCGATATCGACGTGACAGCGCAAGGTCAACGACCCGCGGGCGATGCAGTTTTCCAACAGCGCCCCAGCCCGCTCGGCGATAGGGCTTTGAATTTCGCTCAATACTCGGCGTTCGTTGCTGATGTAATCCTTGAGCGTCGGCCCGGCGCTGTTCGGGCGCCAAGGCTGACCCCACAAGGTTTTGTCCAGGTGAGCATGGCTTTCGACCAGCGCCGGGGTCATGAGCTGGTGCTGGCCGTCAATGTCGGTGGCGCCGAGGGCTGCCGATGATGCGGGACGACGCTGTGTAAACAGGCCATTTTCGATCAAAAAGTCTTCGGCATGAGAGCCGTAGGGCCGCACATTGCGCAGCCAGCGGGGCTGGGTCATTGCATACCTCTGTAGTCTTTGAATGGGGAGTACGGCTTAGCGAGCAAGCCCGCTAAGCCGAGCACTCAGTGCTCGATCAGCCTTTGAGCTTGGACCAGATCCGGTCTTGCAGCTCACGTGCCTTGTTACTGCATTCCTTTTCTGGCCGCAGGCGCGAGGCAAACGCTTCGGGCATATTGATTGCGTCCATCACCCGCCATTTCTCGTCGATCAGTTTTTCGCTCTGAACGCCGTTGTCATAGGCAATTGCATTGGACACAGCCGCAGCGTTCTCAGGCTTCATCATCCAGTCGATGAAGATTTTTGCGTTGCCTGGGTGTGGCGCACTTTTAGGTACGGCGAAGTTGTCTTGGAACATCGCTACGCCTTCACGCGGGTACACATATTTGATGGTGTTCTTCTGCAACGTGGCGCGGGCGGTGGAGCCGTTCCAGTTTTGCATCATGATCACTTCACCCGAGGCCATACGGTCGACGGTGTTGTCCGAGCTGTACATTTTCAAAAACGGCTTCTGTTTTTGCAGTAACTCAAGAATGCGCTTGGCGTCTTGCGGGTTTTCGCTGCACTCGTCGATATTCAAGTAGTGGCTGGCGGCGTTGATCAAACTGCTGGAGGTATCCAGAGCAGCGATCTGACCTTGCAGTTCTTTGCGAGGCTCAAAGAATTCTTTCCACGAGTCGTCCAGTTTGCCGCCGGGCACCCGCGCACTGTCATAAGAAAACCCGGTGGTGCCCCACAAGTAAGGCGCCGAGTACTTACGGCCTGGGTCGAAATTCGGATCGCGGAACGCTGGTCTGACGTACTGAAAGTTGGGCAATGTCGACGCGTCAATTTCCATTAACAGGTCTTGGTTGATGAGCGTGCGCATGATCGACTGCGACGGCACGATGACGTCATAGGCCGCGCCACCGGCCTGCAACTTGGCCAGCAGGGTTTCATTGCTGTCATAGCCATCCATGGTGACCTTGATGCCGGTTTCCTTTTCGAATTTGGCCAGCAAATCCACCGGGTAGTAATCGGTCCAGTTGTAGAAAAATAACTCCTTGGGCTCGGCAGCCTGTGCGGCAAAAACGGTAAAGCAACTGAGGGCCAGACCGACGACGCCGTGACTGATTTTTTTCAATTTCATGCTTTTTCTGTTCATAACAGCAGGCTCCAGGCTCATTGTTGTTTACCGCGCTGTCCCAGCCAAAAGGCCAGCACCACCAGCACGATGGAAATCACCAGCATCAGGGTCGAGATTGCGTTGATCTCCGGCGTCACGCCGGCCTTGATCGCGGAGAAGATGTACACCGGCAAGGTCGTCGAGCCTGGGCCCGCCACGAAGAAGGTCATGATGAAATCGTCGAGGCTGACCACGAACGCCAGCACCGAGCCGGACAACACGGCCGGCCACAGCAGCGGTAACGTCACTCGGCGAAACACCTGCCACGGGTTGGCGTACAGATCGTTGGCCGCCTCAAGCAGGCTTTTATCCAAATCATTCAAGCGCGCACGGATCGGGAGATACGCGAAAGGAATGCAGAAGCCGATGTGCGCGACGATGACGGTCAACAAACCGAGCTTGATCCCCAGCGCCATAAATAGCAGCAAGGTGGCTACCGCGGTCACGATCTCAGGCAGGATCAGCGGCAGGTTGATCCCGCCTTCGACCACTTTCTGCCCGTAGAACGGTCGATAAGTTGCCAACGCCGCAAGAAGCGCAATGGTCGTGGCGCAGACCGTGGCAATGCTCGCGACGATGATCGAGTTGAGCGCCGCTGTCTGGATCGACGGGTTGGCCAAGATCCGTCCATACCACGCGAACGAAAATTCGGTCCAGACCGTTGCTGAGCGGTTAGCGTTAAAGCTGTAGGCGATCAGGACAAAAATCGGCACATACAGATAGGCGAGTATCAGCAAGCTGACTTCGCGGGTCAGCGGTAGCTTCTTCAAGTGCAGGGCGATCATACGGTGGCTCCCCGACGTAGGGTTTTGGCGGTGCGGCGGCTGTAAAGCGCGTAAAGCACCAGCGACAGCAGCAGAATGCCTAGCAAGAGAAACGACAGTGAACTGCCTAGAGGCCAGTTACGTGCGGTGCCGAACTGTTGCTGGATCAGGTTGCCGATCATCAAGGTCTTGCCGCCACCGAGAATCGCCGGGGTGATGAATGCGCCAAGGCTCGGCACGAACACCAACAACGCACCGGCAATCACGCCAGGCATCGACAGAGGCAGAAAGCGTCGCTTGAGTGCGTGCCAACGGTTAGCGCCGAGGCCGTACGCCGCGTGC
>NZ_LLWH01000046.1 GCF_001411475.1 Pseudomonas endophytica
ACCCTCACCCGCGAAGTACTCGTCGAGCTGACGACGCACTTTGGCCAGTTTATGCGGCGCATGCTCCCAGTGCGCTTGCGGTGTGTGCGCTCGCCGCTCCAATTCAAAGCGGATTTCACGAAGCCCCTCATCATCGGCAACCAAAAACAGCGGGCCAATCGGTGATGGCATTTGCTCGTAATAGATCTGTGTCATGTCGATGGCTCCTTGCGTGCGGCAGCCGAATCGTTGGCGGCACGCCATAAATAGATCACTGAGTAGGCACGCCACGGGCGCCAGCTTTCAGCCAGCGCTTGCAACGCCTTTGTGCTGACCGGGGTTCCAAGAGGGTTGGCTTCACGGCGCAATATCAAGTCTGACGCTGGGAACGCATCAGGGTGTTTAAGCACGCGCATGGCAATGTAGTGCGCGGTCCAGTCACCAATCCCCGGCAATTGCACCCAACGGCTGATAAAGCTTTGTAACGGTTGCTCCAGAGCAAAGTCGACGCGCCCCTCGATCAAGGCCCGAGCAATGCCTTGGATGGTGTTGATTCGGGCTTGGGTAATGCCCATTTGCCCCAAGTCTGCCTGTACCAATTGCTCGGGGCCGGGGAACAGCCGGTTCAAGCCAGCGTCTGCAACCGGATCAATCGTAATGCCGTAACGCTGCACAATACGGCTGGCGAGCGTGCGCGCCGCCGCCACGCTGACTTGCTGGCCCAACACGGCTCGCACTGCCACTTCAAAACCGTCCCAGCCGCCCGGTAAGCGCAAGCCTGGATAGCGTTCGATAACCGGCGCCAGCAGCGGGCTGTTAGAGAGTGTCTGGGCGATGGCGAGCGGGTCGGCGTCCAGATCAAACATGCGGCGAATCCGCGTGACCACACTGAGCATTTGGCTCGGTGGCACGTTCTGCAGTTCAAGTTGCAGCGCATCCTGCTCCCCTGGCCACGCGCTGATCCGTAACCAACAGGGCGCGAGTGGATCGCCAAACACCCGCTGATAACTCTCAGCATCCACCTGTTCGATCCCCGGTAAGGCCCGGGTCTGTAAAAACCCCAATAACGCTTGGAAGTCGTAGGGAGGGCGATAGCCCAAACGCAGCACCAACGCTTTGTCGACGCGGGTTTTCGGGCTGCGCCGCAAAGCGCGCGGTTCGGCGTGGTTGGCTTCGGCAAACGCGGCATTGAAACGGCGCAGACTACGAAACCCGGAAGCCATTGCCACTTCGGTAATCGACAGGCCTGTCTCAGTCAGTAACTGCTTGGCGAAGAGTAAACGTTGAGTGGCATGCACCGCCCTAGGCGGCGCACCTAAGTACTGGACGAATAAGCGACGTAATTGCCGAGCGCCAACGTGCAGTCGCTCGGCCAGCTTCTCTAAGGAGTGGTCGGCTAAATAGCCTTCATTAATGAGCTTGAGCGCCCGTGACACCAAATGCTCGCCGTGCAGCCAGAACTGATTCCCCGGCGCCAACTCGGGCCGACAACGCCGGCATGGGCGAAAGCCTTGGGCTTGAGCAGCCGCCGCGCTGGGGTAATACACCACGTTTTCGGCTTTGGGCGGCCGCGCCGGACACACCGGGCGGCAGTAAATTCGAGTGCTAAGAACAGCCGTAAAAAATACCCCGTCAAATCGTGCATCCCGGCTTAAACGAGCGATTTCGCAGGCTGTGGTACTGGGTGTGGTAAGGCCGTCATGTGTGCTCATGAGCCGCAGAATAGCACCGCGTTTTTAGCGCTTCTCGCCATTTTCGGACATTAATGTTTGAGCCGAAGCCTCTTTTATAAACGACCTACTCTAAACGCGTAGGTCTGCACGGACCACAGAAGAGGCGGTGCGGCAGGGTCTGCCAGGTAGATCAAAAGATCGCGAGCTAGCTCGTCCCTACAGGTTTTGTGTCTGCCACAAAACCTGTGCTCGACGAGGATAGCCCCGGACTACTTGCACGCTCCTTTCTCTAGACACGTGCCACTTTGGCTCCATACCAGCGTGCTGCCTGAGCTACTTAACGAGGGAGTCATGACGCTGGTCCAGTTACCTGCCGCCTCAGTGCTGGTCATGGTAATCACCCCATCAATCACGGTCATGCCCGCCGCCAAGTTGCCCGTTGGGTCTGCTGGCCCAGGAATGCCTTGAGTGCCTGCGTCGCAGACGCTCAAGTTATTGCTCTCGCTGTAGCACAGGGCCACAGCGGTTTTATACGTGTTGCTGATGGCGTTGAGTTCGGCAAAGCGAGCTTTCATGGTGTGCTCGTGATACGCCGGTAACGCGAATGAGGCGATCAGGCCAATGATCGCAACCACGATCATCATTTCGATCAGGGTGAAGCCGTTTTGTTGTTTCACAAGAAGTCTCCAAACGTGGGACGTGGCCCAGCGGCCAAACGTCAAAACCGTGCTTAGCCAGCTAAAAAGTGCGCACAGGCTATCAAGGTTAGCGGGCGGATGCTCCACAACTGCTTGGCTGACACCTTTGGACACTCACCAATGGGTAGCTCATCGCTCAGCACATCTAGCCTTGGAGGCTAACTGCACAACAGGGCTCGTCGCTCTTCAAGGATGGATACATGGCAACACGGCCAGTCAAAACTGAGGTTTATCGCTGGGAAGGGACAGACCTCATAGGGACTAAGGTAAAGGGCGAACTCACCGCTGAAAGCTTGGCTATGACCCGTATTCAGCTACGCCGCCAAGGTATTACCGCAGGTAAAATCCAACGCCAAAACGCTCGCACACCGCGCTTGGGCAAACCTATTACAGCGCACGAAATCGCATTGTTTACTCGCCAATTGGCCACTCTGATCAAAGCTGCAATCCCACTGTTACAGGCCCTTGAGGTCATCGCCAATGGCTTTGAGCACCCAGCGATGCGCCACATGGTCACAGAGCTGAAGCAGGACATCAGCGCGGGGACCAGCCTAGCTGCGGCGCTGCGTAAAAAGCCGCTCCAGTTTGACGCATTGTTTTGCAACCTCGTTGATGCAGGGGAACAAGCCGGTGCTTTGGATGTTTTGCTGGAGCGGGTGGCGACCTACAAAGAAAAAACCGAAGCCTTAAAAAAGAAAATCAAGAAGGCCATGATTTACCCCATCGCTGTTGTGCTGGTGGCATTGGTGGTCAGCGGTATATTGCTGGTTGAAGTCGTGCCGCAGTTTCAGGGCATTTTTAGCTCTTTTGATGCCCAGCTTCCTGCTTTCACGTTGACCGTTATTGCCCTATCTGAGTGGTTAGTCCAATTCGGGTTGTGGCTATTCGGCAGTTTTGGCATCGGACTTTTCGCTTTGGGGTATCGCTATAAACGCTCCCAAGCGTTGCGCCATCAGGTTGATCGTTGGTTATTGAAACTGCCGGTCATCGGTAATCTGCTGCATCTGTCAGCCATCGCCCGTTTTGCACGCACCCTTGCCACCACCTTTGCAGCCGGGGTACCGCTGCTTGAGGCGTTGCATGCCGTGGCCGGTGCCACCGGTAATCAGGTATACAAAGACGCGGTGCTCCAGCTTCAGAAGCAAGTCGCAACGGGTAGTCAGATTCATGTGGCAATGAGCACGATAAGCGTGTTTCCGAATATGGCGATTCAGATGACAGCAATTGGCGAAGAATCCGGCACATTGGATGACATGCTTAATCACGTCGCAACCTATTATGAAACCGAGGTCGACAGCCTAGTCGATAACCTGACAACGTTGATGGAGCCGCTAATCATGGCGGTTCTGGGGGTCATGGTGGGCGGGCTGGTGATTGCCATGTATTTACCGATTTTCAAACTGGGCCAAGTCATTTGATCACCAACAATTTTTTAAACCTGTCTTCAACGAGCTTTATTGTCTGTGCCTTGCTGCTTGGCCTGCTGGTGGGCAGTTTTATCAATGTGCTGGCGTGGCGCCTACCCAAGATGCTCGAGCAGGATTGGCAGGCACAGGCTCGCGAAGTGCTTGGGTTGCCCGCCCAAATCAAAGGACCTGCCTATAACTTAATGTTGCCCCGCTCCCATTGCCCGCACTGCCAGCATCCGTTGCGCGCGCGGGAAAACATCCCGCTACTGAGCTATTTGCTGCTACGCGGTAAGTGTTCGCAGTGCAAAACGGCTATCAGTCTGCGCTACCCCGCAACAGAGCTCACGTGCGGTGTGTTATCGGCGTTTGTGGCTTGGCACTTCGGCTCTAGCCCACAAACGGGCTGGATGCTGCTGCTAACTTGGGGGTTGCTGGGTATTTGCCTTATTGACCTCAAGCATCAGATCGTGCCCGATGTACTGGTGTTGCCGCTGCTTTGGCTGGGCTTGTTACTCAACACGGCTAATACCTTTACCAGCTTGACTCAAGCTGTGTGGGGCGCCGCTCTGGGATATCTTTGCCTGTGGTGCATTTTCTGGCTGTTCAAACTGTTCACTGGCAAGGACGGCATGGGCTATGGTGACTTCAAACTGCTCGCGCTGTTTGGAGCATGGGGTGGCATGGCCGTTTTGCCGCTGACTATCGTGCTGTCATCGCTGCTGGGCGCCATTGTCGGGCTTAGCCTTTTAGCGTTGCGCAGGGCCCACAGCTCTACGGCCATCCCCTTTGCACCATATCTGGCAATTGCTGGGTGGATTGCATTGCTCTGGGGTGGTCAAATAACCGACTTCTATTGGCAGCTTTCGGTTTGAAATGAATACCCTCTCTTCCAAGCCTTGGATTCTCGGTTTAACCGGCGGCATTGGCAGTGGTAAAAGTGCCGCCGCCGAACACTTCGCGTCATTAGGAGTGCATGTCGTAGATGCTGATCACGCAGCGCGCTGGGTGGTTGAGCCTGGGCGCCCGGCGCTGATCGAAATTGCTGAACACTTTGGCGACGCAGTGCTGATGGCCGACGGGCAGCTCAATCGCAGCGCTCTGCGAAACATCATCTTTAGCGACCCGCAGCAACGCCAGTGGCTGGAGGCCTTGCTGCATCCGCTGGTGCGTGAAGAGATCGCTCAAAATCTGGCTCAGGCTCAATCACCCTACGCCATTTTGGTTTCGCCACTGTTGATTGAATCGGGGCAATACACGACTACACAACGCGTATTGGTAATCGACGCACCGCAAACGCTACAAATTCAACGCACGTTGTTACGCGATAAAACCAGTGAGGAGCAAGTGCAGGCTATTCTCAACGCCCAAGCCAGCCGCGAGGAACGCTTGCGCCATGCTGATGACGTGTTAGTGAACGACACCGACTTGAAAGTGCTCAAAACCGAAGTTGAGCGTTTACATCACTTTTATTTAACTTTGCGTGGAGGCCAACCATGACCAAACCTATGACCGTAGACTGCCCAACCTGTGGCGGCGCAGTGGCATGGAACACCAACAGCGCTTTCCGACCTTTCTGTTCGGACCGTTGCAAGCTGATCGACCTTGGCGCTTGGGCCAGCGAAGAACACAAAATCCCGGTTAGCCCGGACGCGGAAGATGATTTGTTTTCAGAGGACTTGCCACAACGCCTGCATTGATAACGCAGGCTAGATCATGTGGGGCGCATTCGAGTTACAGCCGCTGCTTTTGCTTTTGATAAGGGATTCCCTGTCGTCCAGACGCCGCGCTGTCGTAACACCATCGCGTACGCTGTTTGGGGGCTTCTCTGCTTTTGTAGGAGCTGGCGCAGCCTGCGATCTTTTGCTTTTGAAGGTCAAAAGATCACAGTCTATGGCTGCTCCTACACGGGTGCGATCCCCTTTTAACTCCACACTTTCAGTCATCGCTGTTTCAAGGCTAAGCTGCGTGCATGGACGACTCTGATTATTTGCGCCTGCTTACGATTCAGGCCGAACAAGCCAATGCCTTTTTATCCAATGCCCGCAAATGGGAGCGTGAGCGTTGGGTCTGTCAGCGCCTGCTTCAAGGGTTGAACATTCCTTATCACACTGAAGACTTTACTCAAGCCAGCCAAGAACCCCCTGACGTGTTGTTTGGTGAAGCTCGTTTTGAAGTTTTTTTTGTACTTGATGAAGGTCGGCGACTAAACGATGAGTGGCGTGAAGAACTCCAGCGTCGCCGTAGTGCCTATTCATTAAGCCAACTGGTGCGCCGTGAAGCGCGGCCCAAGCGGATCCCGGCCAGTAAATTGCTACAACGTCTTGGCCCCACGCTGCATAAAAAAGCCAAGAACTATCAAGAGCGTGATATTGATTTAGGGCAGTTGGACATCGTCGCTTTCTCCAGTCTCAAACGCGAAGTATTGGACTTAAATAGCCACTTTCCACCGCCGACTGAATACTTGCGTCAAGGTTGGCGCTCGCTGTCCTTGGTGGGCCCAACCTTCGCCCGCGTGTTGTTTGCACAACCGGATGCGCCCGATTTTTTGCGCAATAATTTGGGCCGCAGCATTATTTTTGATGTAGGTATCAGCTTGTGAAGCTGAGGGGGTTAATTGAAAACACCCTCGTTCGTCTACACGACAAACCGAGCGTCGAGCCGTTGAGCATCTATCGCTATGCTGGCTTTGATCCTGAAGGCGCAAATGCTGTAGCTTTTACACGTCTTGAAACGTCTATCTGACGGGGCAATCTTTATGCTTGGCCTCCAGGACCCAGATGATCAGTAGCTTATCGACTTCTCAGTTATCCGATGCTTTGAGCTGCTTTGCGCTCGCTCGGGTGACTCGCGCACCGATTTTTTTAAGCCTTGTGAGTGATACCTATGACCCATCGTATTGTTATCGTCGGCGGCGGCGCTGGCGGTCTAGAGTTGGCGACCCGCTTGGGTAAGACCTTGGGCAAGCGCGGCAAAGCCAGCGTGACGCTGGTGGATGCGAACTTGACCCATATCTGGAAACCGCTGCTGCATGAAGTTGCAGCGGGTTCTCTGAACTCTTCAGAAGACGAACTCAACTATGTGGCCCAAGCCAAATGGAATCACTTCGAGTTCCAGTTGGGGCGCATGAGCGGGTTGGACCGCGAGCTGAAAAAGATATCATTGTCGGCGACCCTCGACGAAAACGGTCAAGAGTTAGTGCCTGCGCGTGAGCTGAGTTACGACACACTGGTCATTGCCGTGGGCAGTACCACCAATGATTTCGGCACCAAGGGTGCAGCTGAGAACTGCTTGTTTTTGGACACCCGCAAACAGGCTGAGCGTTTTCACCAGCAATTGCTAAACCATTATCTGCGCGCTCATGCTGGGCAAACCGACGCGATCGAAACCATCAGCGTGGCCATCGTCGGAGCGGGTGCGACCGGGGTCGAGCTGGCCGCCGAGCTGCATAACGCCGCACACGAACTGGCCGCTTATGGTTTAGATCGCATCAAGCCTGAAAACATGCACATCACGTTGATCGAAGCCGGCCCACGAGTGTTGCCTGCATTGCCTGAGCGTATTGGCGGCCCTGTCCATAAAACCCTAGAAAAACTTGGGGTCAAAGTGCTAACCAACTCCGCCGTCAGTGAAGTCACTGCGCACAGTTTGGTGACGGCTGATGGCCAAGAGATCCCTGCCAGCTTAAAAGTATGGGCCGCTGGCATTCGTGCGCCGGGGTTCCTCAAGGACTTGGCAGGCCTGGAAACTAACCGGATCAACCAGTTGGTCGTGCGTCCGACTCTGCAAACCACCCGCGACGACAATATTTTTGCTTTTGGCGATTGCGCGGCCTGCCCGCAACCGGGCACCGACAAACTGGTGCCGCCACGCGCACAAGCGGCTCACCAGCAAGCGTCGCTACTGGCTAAGTCGTTGAAACAGCGTCTGGAAGGTCAATCGCAATTACCGGATTACCGCTATCGCGATTACGGCTCACTGATCTCACTGTCGAGTTTTTCGGCGGTGGGTAACTTGATGGGTAGCCTGATGGGCACGGTGATGCTGGAAGGCTGGTTGGCACGGATGTTCTATATATCGCTGTATCGCATGCACCAAATGGCGCTGTATGGGACGTTCCGCACCTTGATGCTGATGCTAGGCAGCAGAATCGGACGCGGCACCGAGCCGCGCCTGAAACTGCATTAAACCTCTCTCATCTGTGGAAGCGAGCTTGCCTCACGATCAAGCTCGCTCCCGCAGGCGTTAGGCTTCAACGCCCAGCGTGATTCCCCGCCTCTGCTTCACGGCCTTTAAAGCCGTGCGGCTCGTGGTCTTCAAAAAACTTAACATTACGGGCGAAGTCTTCGAGCAGCAATTTGGCCATGTCGATCGACAAGCCCTGCCTGACCAGAATCCGCTGCACTACGATGTCTTCGACATTCGCGGGCAAGCTGTACGCGGGCACCAGCCAGCCACGTATGCGCAAGCGATCAGCCAAGTCATAGAGGGTGTAGTTGGTCTGCGCACCCGGTTTCAAACGCCACGTCAGCGCCGGAATCCCTAGCTTTGGATCGCCGCTGAAGAGCATTTCAAAAGGCCCGATCTTCACCAGTTCTCGCGCCAAAAACTGTGCCGTTGCGTAACACTCCGAGTGAATACGCTCGTACCCTTCACGTCCCAGACGTAAGAAATTGTAGTACTGAGCAATAATCTGCCCAGCAGGTCGCGAAAAGTTAAGGGCGAAGGTCGGCATATCACCGCCCAAGTAGTTCACGTGGAAAATCAGCCCTTCTGGCAGGTCTTTAATGTCCCGCCAAACTACCCAGCCTGCGCCCAATGGCGCTAAACCGAATTTGTGACCCGAGGTGCTAATGGATTTGACCCGAGCAACGCGGAAGTCCCATAGCACTTCAGGCGCACAGAATGGGGCCAAAAATGCACCACTGGCGCCGTCGACGTGAATGTCAACGCTCAAACCGGTACGTTTTTCCAACTCGTCGAGCGCGTCTGATAACGGTTTTACCGTTTCATATAAACCCGTAAAGGTTTGGCCAAAGGTTGGCACCACCACGATGGTATTTTCATCGACCCGGCCATCAAGGTCTTCCGGCGTCATGAACCAATGCCCTTCCGACATCGGCACTTCACGAATTTCGACGTCCCAATAGCGGGCGAATTTATGCCAGCACACCTGAACCGGCCCACACACCATGTTCGGCGTTGAGGTCGATTTACCAGCCGCTTTACGCGCAGCACGCCAACGCCAAAGTGCTGCCAAGCCGCCCAGCATGCAAGCCTCGCTGGAACCTACGGTGGACGTACCCAAGGTATTAGCCGCGTCAGGTGCATGCCACAGATCGGCCAGCATATGAATGCAGCGGCTCTCGAGCTCCGCAGATTGCGGGTACTCGTCTTTGTCGATCATGTTCTTGTCGATCGACAGATCCATCAACTTGTGGACTTCGTCCTCTTCCCACGTTTGACAGAATGTAGCGAGGTTTTGACGGGAATTACCGTCCAGATACAGCTCGTCATGGACCAGCTGATAAACCTCGCTTGCAGCCTGCTCTGACTCTGGGAAGCGTTTGATTGCAGCGGCGTGATCCAGAGTGGATGAACCGAAAATAGGATCCGTCGCGCAGTGACGCTTGACTCGGTGCAGTGCCATGAAAACTCTCCTTGAGTAATAACCAACACAACTGAGCCTGTGCATCTCACTGACTCAGTCACGGCTAAGGCAGCATAGCTAAGCATTTGAGGTTTGCTGCTCGATTAACGATCAATGTGATTTTTTCGAACTATAGTCATCGCTCGTGTGATGCCCTCACGTAGCGAGCGTAATGAAGCGAAAAGTCACGGCTGTCGACGACACCGGCGAACCTTTCAATTCAGTTGTCGCTCTGGAACTGCACAAAGGCCGAGAATGAATAAGCATGCCGGGAGAAGATTCAGACAACTTATAACGCCTTTGCCGGTCGAGAATTGAGCGTGAACGAAGAGGCGAACACTTCCGAGGCCGAAAGCAATCAGCACAATCGCGGTATAGCTTGGCTGCTACTAAGTTACGGCTACATGTACGCCGATCCGATGGAAGTTTGCTCCGTTTATCCCGCCAATGCTCGGTGTCGATCACGTGTCATGACTTGGTCACGATGGGCGTGACATTGGCTAACGGCGGAGTGAACCCGATCACCGGAAAACGCGCTGTAGAGGTCAAAAGTGAAATCCGATCAATATTCAGCTGCCTTACAAGACCTGCAGGACGCAGACGCCAAGTTAACGAAGGCTTGATGCTGCCAACCTGTAGTCGCTAACGCAGGCTGCGATAAGGTCCAAAGCGCCTTCGCTTTCGATCTACACAGGACCGCAATGAGGTCCATCGCAGCCTTCGGCAGCGACTACAACTTTCGGCGCGAATAAGTTTTTCTTCAGGCATAAAAAAAGCGTCCATAAGGACGCTTTTTTTAATGGCTTCTGATGCGATTGGCATCAGTACCTTATTTTTCACACCCATTACTGCTGGGCAGAAAATGGTCGGGGTAAGGGGATTCGAACTCCTGACATCCTGCTCCCAAAGCAGGCGCGCTACCGGACTGCGCTATACCCCGGCTTGAAAATGGCTCCACGACCTGGACTCGAACCAGGGACCCAATGATTAACAGTCATTTGCTCTACCAACTGAGCTATCGCGGAACTACATATTTCAATTTACAACATTACTGCTTTACATCTTTGAAACTCTCTTTGACTTCATCGCATCGCTGCGTTGGCGTCTCTGAGGCGGGCCATTCTACAACCTTTCAAACCCTTGTCAACCCTTTTTTTTCCTTAGAAGACAATGATTTAGCTCTTCTAAGTGGCTTCTTGGTTTGGGCCAAGTTGCCGTTGCGGGTGACTTACTGCGGGGCGCATCTTACAAGCGTTTTCCTTACAGATCAACACCCTAAGTAAAAAAAGCCTCGCTAAGCGAGGCCTTTTTTAAAACACGGCCTTAGGGCCTTACGCGAAGACGATTTCGTCATCTTCCACGTTGGCAACAACCGTTGTGCCTGGCAGGAACTGACCGGAAAGAATCAGTTGTGCCAGAGGGTTTTCGATCCAGCGTTGGATCGCACGTTTGAGTGGCCGTGCGCCGTAAACTGGGTCGTAACCTACCGCAATCAACTTATCCAGTGCTTCCTGGCTCAGTTCGAGCCTCAGGTCACGCTCAGCCAAACGGCTACGCAAACGACTCAACTGAATCTGCGCAATGCCTGCGATCTGATCACGCGCCAAAGGCTCGAAGATCACCACTTCGTCGATCCGGTTCACAAACTCCGGGCGGAAGTGCGTGCTGACGGCATCCATGACCGCAGCCCGCTGTGCTTCGCGATCACCTACCAGCTCCTGGATTTGTGCTGAGCCCAAGTTGGACGTCATCACAATCACCGTGTTACGGAAGTCCACTGTACGGCCGTGGCTGTCAGTCAAGCGACCGTCTTCAAGCACTTGCAACAACACGTTGAACACATCTGGATGAGCTTTCTCGACTTCGTCCAGCAACACCACCGAGTAAGGCTTGCGTCGCACAGCTTCTGTCAGATAACCGCCTTCTTCATAGCCTACATAACCTGGTGGAGCACCAATCAGACGAGCCACGGAGTGTTTCTCCATGAACTCAGACATGTCGATCCGCACCATGGCCTCTTCTGTATCAAAGAGGAACTCAGCCAGCGCCTTGCACAACTCGGTTTTACCCACACCGGTTGGGCCCAAGAACATGAACGAGCCGCTTGGACGATTCGGGTCACTCAAACCTGCACGTGAGCGACGCACCGCGTTCGCCACGGCAACCACGGCTTCGTGCTGACCAATAACGCGTTGATGCAGCAGGTTTTCCATGTTCATCAGTTTTTCGCGCTCGCCTTCGAGCATCTTCGACACGGGGATACCGGTCCACTTCGAAACAACTTCAGCGATTTCCTCTTCGGTCACTTTGCTGCGCAACAACTGATTCTCAGTTTTGTTGCTGTGCTCGTCGACCATTTGCAGGCTGCGTTCCAAGTCAGGGATCACCCCGTACTGCAACTCGGCCATGCGATTGAGGTTGCCGCTACGACGCGCGACCTCCAGCTCTTGGCGTGCCTGCTCAATCTTCTGCTGGATCTGGGCAGAGCCCTGTACTTCAGCTTTTTCAGACGTCCAGATTTCCTCAAGATCAGAATACTCACGCTCATGGCGCTCGATTTCTTCCTGAAGTTTCTCAAGACGTTTTTTTGCTGCCTCATCTTCTTCTTTCTTCAGCGCTTGTGCTTCAACCTTGAGTTGAATCAAGCGGCGCTCAAGACGATCCAGCACTTCGGGCTTAGAGTCGATCTCCATGCGGATGCGGCTGGCCGCTTCGTCAATCAGGTCAATCGCCTTGTCAGGCAGTTGACGATCGGTTATGTAGCGATGGCTGAGCTTGGCTGCGGCAATGATCGCACCGTCGGTAATCGCGACTTTGTGGTGAACTTCATAGCGCTCTTTTAGCCCTCGCAGAATCGCGATGGTGTCTTCTTCGCTCGGTTCATCGACCAATACCTTCTGGAAGCGGCGCTCAAGCGCTGCATCCTTCTCTATATATTGGCGGTACTCGTTGAGCGTGGTCGCACCGACGCAATGCAACTCGCCACGGGCCAGCGCTGGCTTGAGCATGTTGCCCGCATCCATAGCGCCCTCGCCCTTACCGGCGCCTACCATCACATGCAGTTCGTCGATAAACAGGATGATTTGCCCTTCCTGCTTCGACAGCTCATTGAGCAATGCTTTCAGACGCTCCTCAAACTCACCTCGGAACTTGGCACCCGCAATCAGTGCGCCAATATCCAGCGACAGCAAGCGCTTGCCTCTTAGGCCGTCTGGCACTTCGCCGTTGATGATCCGCTGTGCCAAGCCTTCAGCAATCGCGGTTTTACCCACACCAGGCTCACCAATCAACACAGGGTTGTTTTTTGTCCGGCGCTGCAAGACCTGAATGGTGCGACGGATTTCGTCATCACGCCCAATGACCGGGTCGAGCTTACCTTCTTCAGCACGCTTGGTCAGGTCGATGGTGTATTTGTCCAACGCCTGACGCGACTCTTCGGCATTCGGGTCATTGACCGCTTCGCCGCCGCGCAAGTTATTGATCGCATTTTCCAGCGCTTTTTTACTAACGCCTTGGCCCAGCAGCAACTTGCCCAGCTTGCTGTGATCGTCTAACGCGGCCAGCAATACCAGTTCGCTGGTGATGT
Organism: Pseudomonas endophytica; assembly: GCF_001411475.1. Classification (GTDB taxonomy): domain Bacteria; phylum Pseudomonadota; class Gammaproteobacteria; order Pseudomonadales; family Pseudomonadaceae; genus Aquipseudomonas; species Aquipseudomonas endophytica. Next base: position 12,993 of record NZ_LLWH01000046.1, read on the forward strand.
ACTGGTCGCCTTTTTGCTGCGCTAAGCGATCTGCCTGATTCAGCAAGCGCGCCAAGTCCTGCGACATGTTCACGTCGCCGGTTGGATTCTGAATTTTTGGCAGTTGGTCCAGCTCTTTAGTCAGCTCTTTACGCAAGCTGTTTACATCAAACCCGACTTGCATCAGCAATGGCTTGATCGAACCGCCCTGCTGCTCCAACAATGCTTGCATCAAGTGCACGGGCTCGATAGCCGGATGATCAAGGCCAACAGCCAGTGATTGGGCATCGGACAACGCCAATTGCAACTTGCTAGTTAATCTATCTATACGCATTCGTCACCTTCCTTATGAGCAGGCCGGAGGGATGGAAACTCCTGAATGAAGAAACCTGCCAGATACCTTAGTAGATGCGGGCAGTTTCGAGAGTTTCAAGCCACTGAGAAATGACGTAGATCAGCTAGACGGTCTTTTCGATCCAGACCAAAGAGGCAAAGCGGCCAGTTCGAGGGCTGCGCCTATAAGAGAAGAAACGCGGGTCGGTCACGGTGCAAAAACCACCGCCATATACCGCTGTAATGCCACTACGGGCTAAACGTAGGCGCGCTAGCTCGTAAATATCTGCCATATAGCGGCCTTCATTAATACTGGGGACAAAGGCGGCTGCGGCGTCAGGCAAGTCTTGAACAAAGACCTCGCGCACCTCGCCTCCGACTTCAAAAACCTTCGGGCCGATGGCCGGCCCCAGCCAAACCAATATGTCGTGTGGCTCTACATGCAGGCTTTTTGCTGCGGCCTCAAGCACCCCGGCGGCCAAACCGCGCCAACCGGCATGGGCAGCTGCTACCCGAGTACCCGCACGATCGCAGAACAACGCAGGTAAGCAGTCGGCCGTCATCACCGTGCAGGCGATACCAGGCGTGGCCGTCCAGCTGGCATCGGCTTCAGCGATTTGATCAGGGTTGGCGGGGGCAACGACAACCCCGTGAACTTGGCTAAGCCAAGCGGGTTGTACCTCAAAAAACTTGGTAAGGCACTGACGATTTTGGGCAACGCTGACGGGGTCGTCGCCCACGTGATCGCCCAGGTTGAGGCTGTCGAACGGCTCCAGACTGACGCCGCCCGCACGGGTAGTCACACAGGCTCTGATGCCTGCCGGCGCAGGCCAGTCAGGGATCAGAGATGTGTTCATCCGATGAATGCCTCACGGTCTTGCTTAAGCAGCGTCAACAACCAAACGAAGTCGTCTGGCAGTGGCGACTCCCAACTCATGCGCACACCGCTCGTCGGATGATCCAACTCAAGGAAGCGCGCATGCAGGGCCTGACGCGGGAAGTTTTTAAGGGATTCGACCATGTTCACATTCGCTGCCGGCGGAATACGGAAGCGACCGCCATAAGCAGGATCTCCGACCAGCGGGAAGTTAATGTGCGCCATATGGACACGAATCTGGTGCGTACGACCGGTTTCCAGCTTCACCCGTACATGAGTGTGGGAACGGAAACGCTCAAGCACGCGGTAGTGACTCACCGCCTGTTTGCCGCCTTCCATAACCGCCATGCGCTGGCGCTGCTGGCCGTGACGGCCGATAGGCGCGTTGATCTTGCCCCCGGCGGTGACGACACCAATCACGATGCATTCGTAGATACGGCTGACACTGCGGCTCTGCAACTGTGCAACCAATTGCGTCTGGGCCTGGATAGTCTTGGCGACCACCATTAAACCCGTGGTGTCTTTGTCGAGGCGATGCACGATCCCCGCACGCGGCACATTAACAATGTCCGGTATGTGGTGCAGCAAGGCATTAAGCAACGTGCCGTCGGCATGCCCGGCAGCCGGGTGAACGACCAAGCCTGCGGGCTTGTTGATCACAAGAATGTCATCGTCTTCGTAAACGATATCTAGGGGGATGTCTTGAGCGACCCACTCACCCTGGGCTTCCTGCTCTGCAGTCAGCTCCAGGATGGCACCACCGTGAACAATGTCACGGGGCCGTATGACGGCTCCGTCCACTGTCAGGCGGCCGTCTTTGATCCAGGCGGAAAGGCGCGAGCGCGAGTGCTCAGCGAATAATTGTGCTGCGACTTGATCGAGGCGTTGGCCACCCAGTTCGGACGGCACCTCTTCGCGAAGTTGAATTTTCTCGGACATGCTCATCAGGACCGCGCCAAGCCTTTGGTTTCGGCTGCGCGCTTGTGGTTAAATACGGCGTCTTTTGCCCCGAGGCTTTTCACGGGGCGCTCATCATAACAGGACGGACCCGCCCAAGACAGCGGCCGTCATAGGGACGCAAGCCGCCATGCAAGTGAAACACCTGCTGCTGATCGCCATCCTCGCACTGACCGCCGCTTGTTCGTCGACTAAGGAAGTCGTTGACGAAAACTTGAGTGAAGTCGAGCTGTACCAGCAGGCGCAGGCCGACCTGGACAACCACAGCTATACCAGTGCCACCACTAAACTGAAGGCCCTAGAGTCGCGCTATCCGTTCGGTCGCTATGCCGACCAAGCCCAGCTCGAACTGATCTATGCCTACTATAAAAACTCTGAACCCGAAGCGGCCAAGTCTGCCGCCGAGCGTTTTATTCGTCTGCACCCACAGCATCCAAACGTCGACTATGCCTATTACCTCAAAGGCTTGACCTCGTTTGACCAGGACGTTGGCTTGCTGGCGCGCTTCTTGCCGCTAGACATGACCAAGCGTGACCCGGGCGCTGCGCGTGACTCTTACAACGAATTCGCTCAGCTCACCAGTCGCTTCCCTAATAGCCGTTATTCACCTGACGCCAAGCAACGCATGATTTACCTGCGTAACTTGCTGGCAGCGTACGAAATCCACGTAGCCGATTACTACCTAACCCGCCAGGCTTATGTAGCGTCTGCCAACCGTGGTCGATATGTAGTTGAAAACTTCCAAGAAACCCCTTCAGTCGGCGACGGCCTTGCGGTGATGGTTGAGTCTTACCAGCGCATGCACCTCGATCAGTTGGCCGCCACCAGCCTTGAAGTGCTTAAAGACAACTACCCTAACCACCCAAGCTTGGTAGACGGTCAGTTTGTGCCGCAGGTCTCCGAATCTGACAACCGCTCTTGGTTGAGCAAGGCGACCTTAGGTCTGATCGAGTCTTCCACGCCGCTGCCACCGGGTGAAACCCGTGCCAACCTCGATATCCAGAAGCAATATCAAGATGCTAAGGATGCGATTCCGGCGGAGCTGAAAGCTAAAGACGCTGATGGCAACATCATCGAAGAGCCTGAAGACAGCAGTAACAGTCGCTCATGGTTCAGCTACATGACCTTTGGTCTATTCGACTGATACTTCGGCCACACAAAAAAAGCTCCTCGGAGCTTTTTTTGTGTCTGTCATTTGGTGCTGTGCGCTTACTCAGTCCACGGCTAAACTGGCGAACCTTTTCTCAAATAGCGGATAACCATGCTTCGTTTACTGATCTGGGCTGGACTGATTGCTGCTGGCGTGTGGTTTTGGCGAAAATTCAAAACCAGCTTGAAGACGACAAAAAAACCAGTCGACCCGGGCGCTCAGCCGATGGTGCGTTGCGCCCATTGCGGCGTGCATTTGCCGCGTGATCGCGCCCTTAGCAAACAGCAAGAATGGTTTTGCTCACAAGAACATTTGCTACAAGGCCCAAAAGCGCAACGCTAAGAGCAAAAGATCGCAGCCTCTGGCTAGTCACGTCTCTGCAGAAGCTGACAAGGCACAAAGGCTGCGCTCTTTACAGCGACACTTACGAAATCCGCCCGGCTGGTGCATAAGGTGCTGGGTCAATAATGGGCTCTCGCCCCAACAACAAGTCTGCAAATAACTGACAGGACGCTGGGGCCAGCACCAGGCCATTGCGGTAATGACCGCAGTTGAGCCACAAACCACCTACACCACTAACCCGGCCAATATAAGGAATACCTTCGGGTGAACCTGGCCGTAAGCCCGCCCAATGCGCAACTGGCTCGGCGGCGGCCAGCGCAGGAACAAGCTCAATGGCTGATGCTTTGAGACTTTCAAGCGCTACGTCTGTTGGCGTTTTGTCGAAGCCCTCATGCTCCAGCGTACTGCCGATCAAGATGTGCCCATCTCGGCGAGGAATTGCATAACGCCCTTTTGCCAGAACCATGCTAGACAACAAGTCTGATGCGCATTTGTATAAAATCATCTGCCCTTTTACAGGCTCTACGGGTAGCTCCAAGCCCAGAAGGTTCAGTAACTCACCACTCCAAGCACCCGCCGATAGCACCACTTCATCACCGTGAACTTCGCCCTGCCCGGTATTGACTCCGACAACGTTATTACCCTCGTGAATAAACCCTTTTACCTCGCAGTGCTCATGGATCGTCACGTTGGTTATGGATTGCAGCGCCGCTTTTAGCGACTTCACTAGGCGCGGATTACGCACATTAGCCACATCAGCCATATAAATCGCACGCGAGTAGCCGCTGCCCAAGGCTGGAACAGCGTGTTCAACCGCAGACATTTCAACCGACATCAGTGGTCGACCTTCACGTTGAGCCCACGCCAAAGCTTGCTCTTCGTCTTCAAGGTCCAGCCAATACAGGCCCGTGGTGTGCACTTCGGGATCAATTCCTGTGGCAGTGAATAGACGTTCCCCCAGTTGTGGATAAAAGTCTTGGGACCAATGCGCCAACGCGGTAACGGCCGAGTTGTAGCGCCATGGGTACAGCGGCGAAACAATTCCCCCTCCCGCCCACGATGACTCCTGCCCTACCTCACCGCGATCCAGCAAGACCACGTGCTCTACTTCGGCGGCTAAGTTGAACGCCGTCAAAAGCCCAATAACACCACCGCCTACAATCACCACTCGTTGCTGCTTAGCCATCTATCAACTCAGCTCAAAAATGAATATTAATCGTTAGCGCCCCCAACACTGCTGCTGTGTCAGGTCCGGGGCGGCATCTGTGTTGGCTGCCAAGCCCATGTGGTCCAACGTGTAGTTACCACAAGCGTCATTCGCCATGGGCGTGCCTTCTCGCCGCGTCGCCGTTAACAAGTAGGTGTTATCGGCAAGGTCAGAGGTAATGCGGTAGTGCTGATTACCTGGGCTGACATTATCCGCCCCACTGTATAAACCTTTTTTTGTATAAAAACGCTCAAGACTTTGGGATTGCTCCGATAACAACGCCACTATTTGAGTACGGTGGCCGCGCGTCACTGAGTCGCTGTAAAGCGGATATACATAGGCACCCAGAATTCCAATGATCGCCACCACGATCATAAGCTCAATGATGGTGAACCCTGCTCCATGTCGATTCATTCGATTGTCCTTACTGTATTTGCCGCCACATGATTCTTCGAAATTGCTGATGCGATGGCTCGTCTAGCACAAGACTTGGCGGTTGGTATCGGGCATACACGCTCTCCAATACCGTACGCGATGGTCCTCGCATGCCGATGGCGGTCACTCTGTAGAAATAGGCCGAGGCAATGCCTGGCAAATGAGCGGGTGTCAGGCCCACACCCAAACTTTGAACACCATACAAACCGTCAGGAGCTTGAAGCCAGAGAACACCTGACGTCGGATCGACGCCGGGTAACATTTGGGTTCGAGCGGATAACGGCGGTTCACATCGAGCGAGCGTGTTGCACGCTATCAGCTCAGGCCACTGGACCTGAACCAGCGTCTCACCTAGCCGCAGCCCTGTTTCGCCCGCCTGTAGCGATTGATTGGCAAACCACACACTGCCTGCCATTTTTTCTTGCTGTACTGCGCTCTGCAGGGAGGAAAGACCTATCAAGCTGAGCAACAACAAAAACGCTAGACACACCACAAGTACCATGCCGGACTGCTTGCTCGATAAATAGTCCATAAGCTGCCTATCCCGTTCGATTACGCAGAGCCACGACGAGGTGATAAGACTGATCTTTCACACGCGCTTTTGGATCTCGTAATGTCAGGGCGACTTTTAAGCTACGGATACTGGCCAAGTCGCGCGGGCTCTCTTCATACCGCCAAACCGAGTGGCCCCAGGCCGAGCTGGCGACGCCAAAGCTGACTTCAAACGCCACCACATTGTCCAAAAGCACGGCCTTATTAGGACCAACCTTGAGCTGTCCGTTTTCAAACCAATAAACGATGTGGCGAAGCGCAAAAGCGGTTTCGCCGGGCGCCACTGGCCCAGGGTGACCCGAATAAGCCTGTGCATAACTTTTACAGTCAGATACCACCGTCCAATCCGGCCTGCTCCCTTGCAACCCAACATCGCCACTTACAAATCGCCAGGATCTCGAACCTGCACTGCCTTGCCAGACGATAGGTGCTTTGAATGCAGCGGGCGCATTAATGATGCTGTCAGTCGACTGGCAGCCGAACATGCCGATCATTCGCACCTCCTGCGCAATTTTGCTAAGTACAAAACGGGCGTCCTCTTGCGCAACTGCAGCGGCATATTGCGCCAGGTAAGTCTCACGGGCGCTTAGAAAAATCTGCGCTGCACCCAATGCCAACATCACACCCAATGCTAAGGCGACCATTAGTTCTATCAGGCCAAAACCTCTATGCGTGAGCTTCACGACGCTCTTACTGCCGGGCTGACTTCGACCTGACTGGTCAGGGTAAACGTTTGCAAAGCCCCCTTCTGCTGACTGGCCCGAGTGTCATCCCACTCCAGAGTGATGGCTACCTGACCACCACTGATAGCAATACGTCCACTGGCATACTCTCCGCCAAACTGGCGAATATTATTTTTAAAGTCGTTCAGATCTTGGCCCAGCACACTGTTCAACCCGACTCCTGCAGGCGATACGCGGTAATCAGCCGCAGGATTTGCCCGAATTCGATCTAGCATGTCGTAGGCAATAAAACTGGCCTGCGTGGTCATCAATGCGCTGTCAGTGTGTTTCAAGGCACTCAACTGAACGGCCGCAGCGCCCAACAGCCCACTCGCTAAAATGACCGTCGCCACCAGCACCTCAATCAAACTCCATCCGCTTTGCAGGCGTTTATCAGATCGGATCATATGCGCTATCCCTGCATTCACTCGCCAACACGTCCTGTGTCGCAATATCAAAAGCCTAGCTGTGCAAGGGCATCTCATTTGTGGGATCTGACTGGCTAAACACCAAGACTCATCTCCCACTTAAGTAAGAAAAATGTCGGTGACTGGAGCTTAAACATGCTGACATCGTTGCTTGAACGACCCCGATATTTGATGAGCTATACCTTTTGAAGCGCAAGGATTGCGCGCAGACATATCCATGGAGGACAGCGTGTATCAACACGGCATGAGCTTGATCCAACTGTTGTTTACGTTGGCGATTGTCGCGATTGCAGCTCAGTTTGCAGCCCCGGCCTACGGCGTTTTGGTTGAACAGCAACGCCTTCAGGTCATGGCAGAACAACTGGCCAGCAGTTTACGCAACGCTCGTACCGAGGCGCTGGTTCGGCATCAATATGTGGTTGTGCACGCCCTAGACGAGGATTGGGGTAAGGGCTGGAGGATCATTCTGGACGTGAGCGGTCAGGGTCATCTCGATCAGAGCAACCCGGTATTAGCTCAAAGACAAGGCAATACTCAGATACCGATTGCCGGTAATACGCCGGTCAAGCATTACGTACGGTTCACTCCGTTGGGTGAGCCTTTGTTGAGTGGCGGAGCATTTCAGGCGGGGACATTGCATATTTGCCAAGCCAAAACCGCCCTGAGCCACCATCAGGTGGTACTCGCCAAGAGCGGTCGAATTAGCCTGCGCAGCGATCAGGCGGCGCAGGCATTGTGTGGTGTGGCTTAAATCAACGAGCGAACGCGCAACTCTTTAGGCATCGAGAACGTTATGTTCTCCTCACGCCCTGCCAGTTCATCTGCGCCTGTTGCACCCCAAGCGTGCAACTGCTGAATAACGCCGCGCACCAACACCTCTGGCGCCGAAGCGCCCGCTGTAATACCAATTCGCTGCACGCCATAAAACCAACTTTTTTGCAGGTCTTCGGCGCCATCAATGAGGTAAGCAGGGGTTGACATGCGCTCGGCCAACTCGCGCAAACGATTAGAGTTGGAGCTGTTCGGGCTTCCCACGACTAACACCACGTCGCATTCATCAGCCAATTGCTTGACCGCATCCTGACGGTTTTGTGTGGCATAGCAGATGTCATCTTTACGCGGGCCACCAATCGCCGGGAAACGCGAACGAAGTGCGTCGATTACGCGACTAGTATCGTCCATCGACAAGGTGGTCTGGGTCACAAATGCTAGTTTTTCCGGGTTGTTGACGTGCAGGTTGGCGACATCTTTTTCATCTTCAACCAGGTAAATCGCGCCGCCGTTGCTTGAGTCGTACTGCCCCATGGTGCCTTCGACTTCAGGGTGACCAGCATGACCAATCAGGATGCACTCACGACCGTCACGGCTATAGCGCGCCACTTCGATATGCACCTTGGTCACCAGCGGGCAAGTTGCATCGAACACTTTAAGGCCACGACCTGCGGCTTCGGCACGCACGGCTTGGGAAACACCATGCGCACTAAAAATTACGATGACGTCATCCGGCACTTGGTCCAGCTCTTCAACAAAGATTGCGCCACGGGAGCGCAGATCTTCGACAACGAATTTGTTATGCACCACTTCATGGCGCACATAGATAGGCGGACCGAAGACTTCCAGAGCGCGATTGACGATCTCAATCGCTCGGTCCACCCCAGCGCAGAAGCCACGGGGGTTGGCGAGTTTGATTTGCATGCTTGGCCTCGTGGGTCGCGCAGAAAATAATGCCAATCAGGCCCGGCATTGGCCGGGCTCTGAATTACAGCGCTATAACGTCTTTAATTTCCACGTCGAAGGTCAGGGTCTTACCTGACAACGGGTGGTTAAAGTCGATGGTTACTTGCTCGTCATCAAAGGCTTTGACTACACCGGGTAGCTCGGTGTTGGCCGCGTCATTGAAGATCACCAGCAAACCTTCAGACAGGTCCATGTCCTTAAACTGCGAACGTGGAATGATCTGCACGTTTTGCGGGTTAGGCTGGCCAAAAGCGTTTTCTGGAAGGATCTCCAAAGTGCGCTTATCGCCCGCCTTAAAGCCAAACAAGGCCGCTTCAAACCCAGGCAGTAAGCTGCCATCACCAACCTTGAAGGTGGCCGGGGACTTGTCGAACGTACTGTCGACGGTATCGCCATTCTCCAGGCGTAAAGCGAAATGCAGCGTGACTTCCGTGTTCTGGCCAATACGTTGCTCAGTCATGAGCCGGTTCTCCAGACTTTTTACTTTTAAACATATCCAGTGCCAGCATCAACGCGCCCACGCAAATCGCACTGTCGGCGAAGTTGAAAGCCGGGAAATACCAGCGATTTTGCCAATGCACCAGAATGAAATCGACGACATGACCATAAACGATACGGTCATACAGGTTACCTAGCGCGCCGCCCAAAATCAGCGCCAACGCAATTGCCAACCACGTGTCATTGCGTCCAAGACGCTTGAGCCAGACCACCAAAACGCCACTGACCACAATCGCGATCAGTGCAAAAAGCCAACGCTGCCAGCCTGCGCTGTCGGCCAAAAAGCTAAAGGCCGCGCCGGTGTTGTAGGCCAGCGTCCAACTGAATAGGTCAGGAATGACCACGATCTGCTGATACATCTGCAAGGCGTTGTCGAAATAGACCTTGCTGGTCAGGTCAATGACCAAGACCAGCACAGTCAACCAAAGCCAGCCCAGGCGCCCGAAGCGCCCGGCAGTGCTGGTGTTAGGCATAGTGACGTACCTCACCGGCGCCGCTGATGTTGTCGACGCAACGACCGCAGATTTCCGGATGCTCCGGGTTCACACCTACATCTTCACGGCAATGCCAGCAGCGAGCGCACTTGGCGTGTGCCGACTTGACGACTTTGAGCTTGAGGCCCGGCACTTCGGTGATCACTGCATCAGCCGGAGCCTGCGCAAACGGCGCTACGCTGGCGGTAGAAGTGATCAGTACAAAGCGCAGCTCGTTGCTCAATTTGGACAGGTCAACAGCCAGTTCATCTTCGGCAAACAAGGTCACTTCGGCCTGCAAGTTGCCGCCAATGGCTTTGGCAGCGCGCAAGTTTTCCATTTCTTTGTTAACCGCAACCTTGACCGCCATGATCCGCTCCCAGTAGTCGCGATCCAGCTCGGTGCCTTCAGGCAACTCGCTCAGGCCGTCATACCAAGTGTTGAGCATGACCGACTCGTTGCGCTCGCCCGGCAGGTATTGCCACAGCTCGTCAGCAGTGAAGGCCAGGATCGGAGCGATCCAGCGCACCAGCGCTTCAGAGATGTGGAACAGTGCGGTCTGGCACGAACGACGGGCCTTGCTGTTGGCGCCCGTGGTGTACTGACGGTCTTTGATGATGTCGAGGTAGAAACCACCCAGCTCCTGCACGCAGAAGTTATGCACTTTGGAGTACACGTTCCAGAAGCGGTATTCGCCGTAATGCAGTTCCAGCTCACGTTGCAGCAGCAATGCGCGGTCTACAGCCCAACGGTCCAGCGCCAGCATTTCATCCGCAGGCAGCAGGTCAGTGGCCGGGTTGAAACCGGTCAGGTTGGAAAGCAGGAAGCGCGCGGTGTTACGGATACGTCGGTAGGCGTCCGCACTGCGTTGCAGGATCTGGTCTGAAACCGCGATTTCGCCCGAGTAATCGGTCGATGCAACCCACAGGCGCATGATGTCAGCGCCCAGTGTGTCGTTGACCTTTTGCGGCGCAATCACGTTGCCCAACGACTTGGACATTTTGCGGCCCGCTTCGTCCACGGTGAAGCCATGGGTCAGCAGTTCGCGGTACGGCGCGTGGTTGTCGATGGCACAACCGGTCAACAAGGACGAGTGGAACCAGCCACGGTGTTGGTCGGAACCTTCAAGGTACAGATCGGCACGCGGCCCCGTCTCGTGACCCATTGGGTGCGAACCGCGCAGCACGTGCCAATGGGTAGTCCCCGAATCGAACCACACGTCCAGCGTGTCGCTGATCTTGTCGTACAGCGGCGCTTCGTCGCCCAGTAATTCAGCCGCGTCCATTTTGAACCAGGCTTCGATACCTTCGACTTCAACGCGCTTGGCCACTTCTTCCATCATTTCGACGGTGCGCGGATGCAGCTCACCGCTTTCTTTGTTCAGGAAGAACGGGATCGGCACGCCCCAGTTACGTTGACGCGAGATGCACCAGTCAGGCCGGTTGGCAATCATCGAGTGCAGACGCGCTTGGCCCCAAGCCGGAACAAACTGTGTGTCTTCGATCGCTTGAAGTGCGCGAGTACGCAGGGTATCGCCCGCAGTTGGCTCTTTGTCCATGCCGATAAACCACTGCGCCGTGGCGCGGTAGATCAGCGGTGTCTTGTGGCGCCAGCAGTGCATGTAGCTGTGGCTGATGGTTTCGCTAAACATCAACGCGTCGACTTCGGTCAGCTTGTCGATGATGTTCTGGTTGGCCTTCCAAATGAACTGGCCACCGAAGAACTCCAGCGACGGCACGTATACGCCGTTGCTTTGGACAGGGTTGATGATGTCGTCATTGACCATGCCGTAGGCTTTGCAGGTCACGAAGTCGTCCACGCCGTATGCCGGTGCAGAGTGAACCACGCCAGTGCCTGCGCCCAACTCGACGTACTCAGCCAGATAAACAGGCGACAGACGGTCGTAGAACGGATGACGGAAGTTGATCAGCTCTAGTGCCGAACCGGTCGTGGTCGCGATCACTGAACCTTGCAGGTTGTAACGGGCCAAGCTGGATTCAACCAGCTCTTCAGCCAACACCAGCAGTTTGTCGCCTACGTCGACCAGCGCGTAGGTGAACTCCGGATGCACGTTGAGCGCTTGGTTAGCCGGGATGGTCCACGGGGTGGTGGTCCAGATCACGATAGAGGCTGGTTTGCTCAAAGCGGCCAAGCCAAAAGCGTCCGCCAGCTTAGCGTCATCGGCGACCGGGAAGGCAACGTCGATGGCCGAAGACTTTTTGTCTTGGTATTCAACTTCTGCTTCAGCCAGAGCCGAGCCGCAATCGAAGCACCAGTTCACAGGCTTCAAGCCTTTAAAGACGAAACCGCCTTTGACGATTTCGGCCAAGGCGCGGATTTCACCGGCCTCGTTTTTGAAGTCCATGGTTTTGTACGGGTTGGCGAAGTCGCCCAACACACCCAAACGGATGAACTCGGACTTCTGACCTTCGATTTGCTCGGTCGCGTAAGCACGGCAAAGCTCGCGGGTTTTATCCGCAGGCAGATTTTTGCCATGAGTCACTTCAACCTTGTGCTCAATCGGCAGACCGTGGCAGTCCCAGCCCGGCACGTACGGCGCATCGAAACCCGCTAAAGTTTTCGAGCGCACGATCATGTCTTTGAGAATCTTGTTTAGCGCATGACCGATGTGAATCGTACCGTTGGCATACGGAGGACCGTCGTGAAGTACGAACTTCGGACGATCCTTACCAATCTCGCGCAACTTCCCGTACAGGCCAATGCTGTCCCAGCGCTGCAAAATTTGCGGTTCGCGCTGTGGCAGGCCGGCCTTCATTGGGAAGGCTGTGTCCGGAAGGTTTAACGTAGATTTGTAGTCGGTCATTTCAGGCTCTTTTTAAGCGGTTGACCCAGCCAAAAGGCTCGGGCGGCGGCGACGTCCGCATTGATCGCCGTCTTGAGCGCCTCAAGTGAGGCGAAACGCTGCTCATCACGCAGCTTGTGGTGGAATGCCACCGTCAATCGCCGGCCATATAAATCGCCAGCGAAATCCAATAGATGAACTTCAAGATGGGCGTTGCCATCTCCTGCTACGGTTGGTCTGACACCTATATTGGCAACGCCAGGCCAAGTTTTACCGTCGATGTCGACGCTGACCAAATACACACCGGTCAATGGAACACGACGTCGCTTGAGCTGGATATTAGCCGTTGGCGTGCCCAGTTGACGCGCCAGTTTTTGACCATGCAATACTCGGCCCGCGATTTGAAAAGGACGCCCCAGTAAACGCTCTGCCTGGGTGAAATCACCTTTGGCCAAGGCATCACGTACCTGCGTGCTGCTGATACGTACGCCATCAAGCTCAACGGTCTGCGCGGCTTCAACGGTAAAGTTCTGCATGACGCCTGCTTGTTGCAGGAAATCAAAATCACCGAGCCGATCACACCCAAAACGGAAGTCGTCACCGACCTCCAAGTGACAAACGCCAAGGCCATCGACCAAAATTGTGTCAACAAACTCGGCAGCGCTGAGCTTGCAAAGGCGTTGATTGAACGCTAGGCACAGCACCCGATCAACCCCTGCATCAGCCAAAAGCTGTAATTTATCGCGCAAGCGAGCTAGACGCGCCGGGGCGGTTTCAGGGGCAAAAAATTCGCGCGGCTGGGGCTCAAAAATCACCACGCAGCTGGGCACGCCCAACTCCAGTGCACGCTCACGCAGCCGCTCCAGAATAGCCTGGTGACCACGGTGTACACCGTCAAAGTTGCCAATAGTGGCGACACAGCCCCGATGTTGGGGCCGCAGGTTGTGAAGGCCTCGAACCAGCTGCATAACGCGCTTCTTGCTCATAAAGTGGCCGATTATAACCACACCCAGCCCATGACGACAGGCAACAGCGCAAGGCAAATCAGGTCAAACCGACAAAATAGACGTTTGACCGCAATTTTCCTTACATCAGGGACTTGCGGGCGAAATCCTTCAAACGCAAGCCCAGCAGTAGCAATACACCGAAATAAGCCACCACACCCGCAACCACCAGCGCACCTAGACGCGCAAAGCGCTGAAGCATATGACCTTGATCCCATGCAGGCATTACGTGCATCAACCCCACTAATACGGCTGACATTACGGCAGCCGCCAACACCAATTTGAACAGGTATTGCGGCCAGCCCGCTTGGGCGATAAATAGCCTTTGCTTACGCAACTGCCAAAACAGCAAACCCGCGTTAATGCAAGCTCCCACACTAATCGCCAAGGCAAGCCCTGCGTGTTGCAGCGGCACAATAAACACCAAATTAAGCAATTGCGTTACCACCAAGGTGAACACCGCAATTTTTACCGGCGTGCGGATGTTTTGCTGTGCATAAAACCCCGGAGCCAGCACCTTGATCAGAATTAATCCGAGCAAACCTACCGAATAAGCCACCAATGCCCGCTGGGTCATTGCCGCATCTAGGGCACTGAACTCGCCGTATTGAAATAACGATACGGTCAGCGGCTCCGCCAAGATGGCCAAGGCCAATGCACATGGCAGCACCAGTAAAAAGCACAGACGCAGGCCCCAATCGAGAATTCTTGAGTACTCCTGCCGGTCTTTATTGGCGTAGGTTTTGGACAGTGTTGGCAGCAGGATTGTGCCCAATGCGACACCCAGCACACCGGATGGCAATTCCATCAAGCGGTCTGCGTAGTACATCCAGGACACCGACCCGGCTACCAAGAAGGACGCAAAAATCGTATTAATGATCAGCGAGATCTGGCTGACCGACACTCCCAAAATGGCCGGAACCATCTGCTTCATCACTCGCCATACACCGGTGTCGCGTAAATTAAGGCGCGGCAGCACCAACATGCCGATTTTTTTCAGATGCGGGAGCTGAAACAACAATTGTGCAAGGCCACCCGCCAACACTGCCCACCCCAGCGCCATGACCGGCGGATCAAAGTAAGGCGTGAGAAATAGGGCAAAGAGAATCATGCTGACGTTAAGCAAGGTCGGCACAAATGCAGGCACCGAGAAGCGGTTCCACGTATTGAGAATCGCCCCTGCCAGCGATGACAGTGAGATCAGCAATATATAAGGGAAGGTAACCCGCAACATATCGGTGGTGAGCTCAAACTTTTCAGGCGTTGTTACAAAGCCGGGGGCCGTGGCCCAGATCACCCAAGGCGCGGCCAGTATGCCCAGCACCGTTACGATCGCCAGGACCAGCGTCAGCAGCCCGGCGACGTACGCAACAAAGGTGCGTGCAGCCTCCTCACCTTGCTGATTTTTGTATTCCGCCAAAATCGGCACAAACGCTTGGGAAAAAGCACCTTCGGCAAAAATCCGGCGCAGCAGATTGGGGAGCTTAAAGGCAATAAAGAACGCATCCGTGGCCATTCCCGCGCCAAACATTCGCGCCACGATGGTGTCTCGGACAAAGCCCAGAACCCTCGAAATCATGGTGATAGAGCTAACAGCAGCCAACGACTTGAGCAAATTCATTGAAAGAGTTTTTGCCTTAGAGAGAAAGAGCAGGCGAACAAAGCGTTCACTTATGCGATACTGCGCGCCGCAACAGCACAGAGCCAAGCTCGCGAGTTTACAGGTCAAGCGCCGGAAATAAATCTCCCGTCTCCCTCGATCAACCACTCAGCGGTTCGAATCAATCACCCTTGACAAGAGTTGTCGTCATCGGCATGATTCGCGGCCTATTTTGTTTGTTAATTCCAAAAGTCTTTCGAGGAGCTCGACGGTGGCCAACACACCTTCCGCCAAAAAACGTGCAAAACAGGCTGAGAAGCGTCGCAGCCACAACGCCAGCCTGCGTTCCATGGTTCGTACCTACATCAAGAATGTAGTTAAAGCCATCGACGCAAAAGACGCTGCTAAAGCGCAAGCTGCTTATGTTCTGGCTGTTCCTGTTATCGACCGTATGGCCGATAAAGGCATCATCCACAAGAACAAAGCTGCACGTCATAAGAGCCGCCTGAATGGCCACGTCAAGGCTCTGAACCTTGCAGCTGCTTAAGCGATAAGCTTTTAAAAAAACCGACCTTAGGGTCGGTTTTTTATTGCCCGCGATTTGTTAGAAATCCATCAGGATCCGTAGGAGCTGCCGCAGGCTGCGATCTTGTGCTTTTAAAGATCAAAAGATCGCAGCCTTCGGCAGCTCCTACAAGGTTGTTTTGGTTATTGCTGCGGCCACGGCAAGATCGGAATGGCGGTGACCGCATTCTGTGGGCTGCCCTCGATCAGGCGATCGCTATACACCAGATACACCAGCGTATTGCGCTTTTTGTCGAGGAAACGAACAACCTGCATAGTTTTAAAGACCAGCGAAGTGCGCTCTTTGAACACTTCATCACCATCCTTCAACTCACCCTTAAAGCTGATCGGCCCGGTCTGGCGACACGCTATAGATGCCTCGGCGCGATCTTCTGCCAACCCTAACCCGCCTTTCATACCACCGGTCTTGGCTCGCGACAGATAGCACGTCACGCCGTCAACCTTAGGGTCATCGAATGCCTCGACCACAATACGGTCGTTCGGCCCAACCAATTTGAACACGGTCGATACCGTGCCAATTTCTTCTGCCGACGCCAATAATGGCACCGCCAAGATCAAACCCAACAGACCGCCAAACAAGCGCATTCAACACCTCAATTTCACACCAGAATCAGGTTGTCACGGTGAACCAATTCAGGCTCAGCCATGTAGCCCAATAAACTGACAATCGCATCTGACGACTGCCCTATAATTTTTTGCGCTTCTGCCGCACTGTAATTGGCAAGGCCACGGGCAATTTCGCGCCCATCAGCCGCTATACAGACCACCATCTCTCCACGACGGAAACCACCCTGCACAGCTTTGACACCGACGGGCAATAAGCTTTTATTCCCCTTGGACAACGCCGCCACCGCACCATCATCCAGCACCAACGTACCGCGGGTCTGCAGATGACCCGCCAGCCACTGCTTGCGAGCAGCCAACATGCCACGCTCCGGAGAGAGCAACGTTCCCAGTCGCTCGCCCACCTTAAGGCGATCAAGCACACGCTCCAAACGTCCGCCAACGATAATCGTATGCGCTCCCGAACGCGCCGCTAGACGCGCTGCACGCAACTTTGTCTGCATACCACCACGACCCAGCGCACCGCCCGTACCACCTGCCACCGCATCCAGCGCCGGATCATCCGCACGTGCTTCATAGATAATCTGAGCATCAGGATTGTTCCGCGGATCAGCATCAAACATGCCGTCACGGTCAGTCAGAATCACCAGCAAATCAGCCTCGACCAAGTTAGCCACCAACGCGGCCAACGTGTCGTTATCACCAAAGCGGATTTCATCTGTAACCACAGTGTCGTTTTCGTTGATCACTGGAATGACGCCCAGCTCAACCAGTGCGCGCAAGGTGCTGCGAGCGTTCAGATAGCGCTTGCGATCAGACAAATCGTCATGCGTCAGCAGAATTTGCGCCGTGTGCCGAGAATGCTCAGCAAAACTCGACTCCCACGCCTGCACCAAACCCATCTGACCGATAGCAGCGGCCGCTTGCAGCTCATGCATCGCACTGGGTCGCACGGTCCAGCCCAAGCGGCTCATGCCGGCCGCAACAGCGCCCGAGGACACCAACACCAACTCAACGCCAGCCTCATGCAAGGCCACCATCTGCTCGACCCAAACGCCCATTGCTGCGCGATCCAGGCCCTTGCCATCTGCTGTCAGCAATGCGCTGCCGATTTTCACGACCCAGCGCTGCGCACCTGTCACCTTGCTCCGCATCATCATCCAACCTATGCCTGAGAGCAGCGCGACCGAGCGCCACCCGTGGAGTTATTCTTGATTACCGTTTCACAGATACTAAAACGCCGCTCAAGTGAGCGGCGTTGTAGTTTACTGCAACGAATCAGTCGCGGACGTAAATGATTTCTGGACCATCTTCGTCATCAACATCTTCTTCATCCCAGTCATCGTCGCCCATGTCATGGACGCTCTTCACGCCGCTGCGACGTAATGCGCGCTTGTCATCCAACGCCTGAAGCTGTGCACGTGCTTCATCTTCAATGCGCTGATCGAGGTCAGCCAGCTCTTCTTTGTAAGCCGGGTCATTGGCCAGACGATCTGCACGATCTTCAAGATAGCGCATGATGTCGTGGCACAACTTGTCGGTACCGATTTTGGCAATCGCCGAAATCACATACACAGGGCCGGTCCACTCCAAGCGATCAACAACTTCTTTAACCCGCGCATCGTGCTCGTCTTCTGGCAACGAGTCGCATTTGTTCAGCACCAACCAACGATCACGCTCGGCCAGCGAAGGGCTGAACTTGATCAGCTCATTAACAATCACTTCGGCGGTATCAGCAGCGCTGTCAGTGCCTTCAACCGGCGCCATGTCTACGAGATGCAGCAACAGACGGGTACGCGACAAGTGCTTAAGGAAGCGAATCCCCAGCCCCGCCCCTTCGGAAGCGCCTTCGATCAAGCCTGGAATATCAGCAATGACAAAGCTCTTCCAGCGATCAACACTCACCACACCCAAGTTTGGCACCAGCGTGGTGAACGGGTAATCAGCCACTTTGGGCTTAGCCGCAGACACCGAACGAATGAAGGTACTTTTGCCTGCGTTCGGCAAACCCAGCAGACCTACGTCAGCCAGCACTTTCAATTCCAGCTTGAGGTCACGCTGCTCACCCGGCTTACCCGGAGTGGTCTGGCGTGGCGCACGGTTAGTACTGGATTTGAAACGAGTGTTACCCAGACCGTGCCAACCGCCCTGCACAACCATCAAACGCTGACCCGCCGTCGTCAGGTCACCAATGATTTCTTGAGTACCGGCATCAATCACCGTGGTACCCACTGGAACACGCAGGATCAGGTCTTCACCTTTACGGCCAGTGCAGTCAGTGCTGCCACCATTAGAACCACGCTGCGCATCAAAGTGACGGGTATAACGGTAGTCAACCAGGGTATTGAGGTTTTCGTCGGCGACCATATAGATCGAGCCACCATCACCCCCATCACCACCGTTCGGACCACCATTTTCGATGAATTTCTCACGACGGAAACTCATGCAACCGTTGCCACCGTCGCCTGCTTTTACTTTGATCGATACTTCATCTACAAACTTCATAACAAAACGCGCCTCTCGTCATCAGGACGAGCCGATAAAAACTTAGACATAAGACTCTTGCAAAAATGAGCGCAGCGACCTCAATCAACAGCCGTTAAATCCAGCGCCAAAAGCCCATACAAACAGTTTTGCAAGAGACTCACCCCACAAACGAAAAAGCCCCGTCGCAAGACAGGGCTCTTCCAGCTATCAAGCTATTACGCCGCGACGACTTCAGTCTTCGGAACGATGCTTACATAGCGACGACCGAAGGCGCCTTTAACTTGGAACTTGATCACGCCTTCCACTTTCGCGAACAGAGTGTGATCTTTGCCCATACCAACGCCGTAGCCAGCGTGGAATTGGGTGCCGCGCTGACGCACGATGATGTTGCCCGGAACGATTACCTGGCCGCCATACATCTTCACGCCAAGGCGTTTGGCTTCTGAATCGCGACCGTTACGGGTACTACCACCAGCTTTTTTGTGTGCCATGAGTCAATTCTCCTAGTGAGGAATTAGGCTGAAATTAAGCCTGAATACCGGTGATTTTGATCTCGGTGTACCACTGGCGGTGGCCCATACGCTTCATGTGGTGCTTACGACGACGGAACTTGATGATGCGGACTTTGTCGTGACGACCTTGGGAAATCACTTCAGCAACAACAGTGGCGCCAGCAACAACTGGAGCGCCGATGTTTACGTCGTCGCCATTGGCGACCAACAGAACGCGATCAAAAGTGACGGATTCGCCAGTAGCGATTTCCAGTTTCTCGATCTTCAGGTATTCACCTGGTGCTACTTTGTATTGCTTGCCACCAGTAACGATTACTGCGTACGACATGGTATTTCTCCGATAATCCTGCTCACCCAGCGCTTTATAGGTAAAGGTATTGGCTGGCATGGCTGCATGGGGCTGGAACGGCCCAAGTGCAATTGCGTAAGGCAGGTGCTGCCCAGGAAGTTCAGGGTGCGCGATTGTACGCAAGCCTCGCTTGGGTTGCAAGGGGCCGCCCATCGCGCCTTGACAGGCCATGCCCCCCGACCTAGCATGCCGCGCAACCCTTCTGGAGCACCTGTCGCTGATGCAACCCCAAGCTTTCTACCGCGCGGTGGCGGACGATTTTAGCGCCGTCGACGGCATCATCAAGAAGCAGCTGACGTCACGCGTACCGCTGGTCTCAAAAATCGGCGATTACATCACTTCGGCCGGCGGTAAACGCCTTCGTCCTTTATTAGTGTTGCTATGTGGTAAGGCGCTGGGTCGCGAAGGCGACGATCTGCGCTTGCTGGCCGCGACTATTGAGTTCCTGCACACCGCCACCCTGCTGCACGACGACGTAGTCGACATGTCCGGCATGCGCCGTGGCCGCAAGACCGCCAACGCAACGTGGGGCAATGCTCCTAGCGTTTTGGTCGGGGACTTCCTGTACTCGCGCTCCTTCGAAATGATGGTAGAGCTGGGCTCGATGCCAGTGATGCAAATCCTGTCCAAGGCCACCCGCATCATTGCCGAAGGCGAAGTGTTGCAACTGTCCAAAGTTCGGGACGCCAGCACCACCGAAGAAACCTACATGGAAGTCATCCGCGGCAAGACCGCCATGCTCTTTGAAGCATCGACTCACAGCGCCGCAGCGCTGGCCGGTGCAACGCCTGAGCAAAGCGAAGCCCTGCGCACGTTTGGTGACCACTTGGGCGTGGCATTCCAACTGGTAGACGACCTGCTCGATTACCGCGGTGACGCCGAGACCTTGGGCAAAAACGTGGGTGACGATCTGGCAGAGGGCAAGCCGACCTTGCCGCTGATCTACACCATGCGCGAAGGCACACCCGAACAAGCTGCTCTGGTTCGCAAAGCCATTCAAAAAGGTGGCATTGAAGACCTCGAAAGCATTCGCACAGCCGTTGAAGCGTCGGGCTCACTGGAATACACCGCACAATTGGCGCGTGACTACGTCGCCCGTGCGATTGTTTGCCTCGAAACCTTACCGCCAAGCCAGTATCGCGATGCGCTGGTTGAACTGAGCGAGTTTGCGGTAGCACGTACGCACTAAAGGCTATCAAGGCAGTTACACAATGCTGAGGCGTGGTGTAGCTGCTTTAATCAAAAGATCGCAGCCTACGGCAGCTCAGCCCATCTTGAGACTTTTTTGTGTCGTCATCTGGCGCGCATTTGGCTTGAGAACATAGTCGCTACAGATATAAAACAGCCTCTCCAGTAACAGTGACGCGTCTTGCTAGGTCACTCCCACCCCTGCACCGCAAAAACCCTATATAATGCGTGCCTTTTCGCCACCCTGATGTTTAAGGAGCTTTAGTGAGCACGTTGCCACCCTGCCCAAAATGCAATTCCGAATACACCTACGAAGACGGCGCCCAGCTGATCTGCCCGGAATGCGCCCATGAGTGGTCTGCCAGCGGTGACGCTGAAGAAGCCAGCGATGTAAAAGTCTACAAAGACTCCGCAGGCACGGTTCTGACCGACGGTGACACCATCACCGTGATCAAAGACCTGAAGATCAAAGGCACGTCCCTAGTAGTCAAAGTGGGCACTAAGGTTAAGAATATTCGCCTGTGCGAAGGTGACCACGATATCGACTGCAAAATCGACGGCATCGGCCCAATGAAGCTCAAGTCTGAGTTCGTTCGCAAGGTCTGATCAGCCCGCCTACCTTCCTGCGTCCGCGCAGGAAGGCGCACCGCCCCGCAATATCAAAAAGCCTGCGACGTTGATCCACCGCAGTTTTTACGCCGAAAATCAGAAATCCGCCAATAGGCACTTGCTATTAACTGAATAAGAATTATTCTCATTGTCATTCATCTAGGAGATGACGACCATGACTTATTTAATTGATGCTTGGCTAGACCGTCCACACCCTTACCTGCGCATCCTGCATCGGGAAACCGGCGAAGTCTGCGCGGTACTCGAAGAAGAAGCGCTCAACGAGCTTCAGGACCAAGGTGACTTGGATTTCAACGGCCTCAACTCAAGCGAGCCGCTGGTACTCAAAGAGTTGGTGCGTAATCTGTTCCTGTTTTGCTATGCCCGAGCATTGCGCCCCATCAGCACGACTGAGCCTCACGAACATCACGCCAAAATAGCAATATGATGCGCCAAACGCACCGCGGGCTTGCTCCCGACGTCGACGCCATTACGTCGTTTCCATCGTCAGCAAGCCCGCGGTCACTGCTATAACGCTGTGCGCTTACAGAACGTCCAGCAGCTCTACGTCGAATACCAAAACGCTGTGCGGTGCGATACCACCAACGCCTTGCGCGCCGTAAGCCAGCTCGCTCGGCACGTAGATGCGCCATTTGCTACCGGCATTCATCAGTTGCAGGGCTTCGGTCCAGCCAGCGATCACGCCGCCCACTGGAAACTCAGCAGGCTGACCACGCTCGTAGGAGCTGTCGAATACAGTGCCGTCGATCAGAGTACCGTGGTAGTGAACACGTACGGTGTCTTCACGGGTAGGCTTGGCGCCTTCACCAGCCGTTACAACTTCGAACTGCAAGCCAGAAGCCAGGGTGGTGATGCCGTCTTTCTTGGCGTTTTCAACCAAGAAAGCCTTGCCTTCACCGGCAGCAGCTTCTGCTTTGGCAGCCGCTTCTGCTTGCATGATCTCGCGGATCACTTGGAAGCTAGCAGACATTTCTTCTTGGCCAACACGGCTTTCTTTGCCCGCGAAAGCGTCGGTAAGGCCAGCCACAATTGCATCTAGGCTCACGCCCGGTGGTGGGTTGTCACGCAGTTGGTCGCCCAGTTGACGGCCAATGCCGTAGCTAACACGAGTTTCGTCGGTCGACAGATTTACTTCGGACATAACACTGCTCCGTTATAGAGCGACTCAAAAAAGCCGTATTCAACTGCTTTTTTCAGTCACCCAAAACCAAAAAGGGCGAGCAGCCTATCACAGCCCCCAAAGCCTTCGCAGCCCGGGTTCGTGTGCTGCCCGTACCGACAAAGCCTTAGTGCTTGGTCAGCTTGTCGAGATAGCCCATGGCAAAAGCCGACACCACAAAGGTCATGTGAATGATCACGTACCACATCAGGTACTCGGTTTCGATATTGCGTGCATCCATGAACACACGCAGCAGGTGGATCGAAGAAATGGCCACAATCGACGCTGCGACTTTCATCTTCAGCGAGGTCGAGTCCATCGTACCCAGCCAGCTCAGCTTCTCTTTGTTCGAGTCGATGTCCAGTTGCGAGACAAAGTTCTCGTAGCCCGAAATCATCACCATTACCAACAACCCGCCCACCAGCGCCATGTCGATCAGCGACAGAATAACCAGGATCAAGTCCGACTCAGTGAGCGAAAACACGTTAGGAAGAACGTGGTACACCTCCTGAAAGAACTTCAACGCCAGAGCCAGCAAACCCAGCGACAGACCAAAGTAAATCGGCGCCAAAATCCAGCGCGAGGCGTACATTGCATTTTCGATAAAGCGTTCCATTGAGTCTCACAGGGTGTAAAAAATGGGCGTGAGTATATCAGTCACTCTCGAACAGAGATAAAGCTGTAGAAACAGCCTGTAAAAACATTTTCTGCTAGTGTCCAACCCTCTAGCATCGTTTGCGGACAGGAAGACTGAACCATGTATCTGCGATCCCCTTGGATCTGTCTCGGGCTTTCAACGGCTTTGCTCATGGCAGGCGGTTGCTCACCTGACGAAAAACACCCGCAGGCCAGCCTTAAAGAAAGGACCGCAGCGTTCGAAAAGAGCCTCGACAGCATTCAGGATCCGGCACTCAAAGACGCAGTGGCCGACCTCGGTGGCTCGTTATTACTGCTAGAGCGCGCGCGTATCAGGTTGCAAGACCGAGCGATCGAAACCGAATACGGCACCGACGAGCTCGCGCAGCTAAAGCACTACCCCAACAGCCAAGCCTTGAGCGACACCTACCTCAATGGCCTGTTTGTCGTGCGCAAGAACTCAAGCTCCGATTACTTGACCGACTTGGAGCCAGTCTTCCCGTTCTCCCAGAGCAATACGTCCTACTTCCCCTTCCCTCACGCGCTGGAATGGCAGTCGGTCACGTTGAGTAACAAACAGGTAGTGCCTTTTCAGGCCGAGTGGTCAGAAACCGATTCCGGGATCCAGCTCAGCCCTTCAAGCGCCAACTTGAGCAACCCAGACGATCTGACCATCACTTACCCGATTGTAGATGGCGTTCAAACCACCAACTCTCAACAGCCTCAACCTATCACGCTGCACGGCGAGGCTGAAGTGATCGCTCCCGGCAAAGTGGTCAACTTTACCCTGACCCGCAAAGACGTAGGCCGAACCCTGTCCGACGCAAATATCAGCGTTACCTTACTGTCACTGGGTAAAAACTTTGCCGAAGTCGACATCAACAACAGCGCACCGCTGGCTGAAGAAGTACGCGATACCGACCTCAACCCACTGATCATTCAAGCTCGCGATTCGACCGGGCAGTTTCTGTCACGTGCAGGTTCAATCGAAGAAAATACTGAGCAAGTAGCCTTCTACCAACAGCAACTGGCGCAGATGCTCAAGCAAACGGCCTGGAGCGACGCACTTAGTCAGAAACTGGACGACGAACAAAAAGCCTTCGATAGCAAACACCCCAACCATTACAGCAAGGTGTATTTCAACGGGGAGATTGAAAACGTCGATATCAGCGTTCTCGACTTCTCGACAGCCAACGTCACCCGTAAAACACTCGACCTGCCCGTGTGGCCGCTCGACAAAAACATCGTCGGTAAAGAGGTCACGCCCCTGCCGCTATCAGTCGTCGTGTATGACGATCAAGCCGCCAGCTATTTGAAAGACGCCACCTTGGCCCCTGAAAAGCTGAAGAAAAGCGTGGTTATCAGCCAATCAGTGGACGAAGCCAGTGCTGCCACTCTTGAGTTTAGTCACCCACCCACTTTCAATGACGAACTCGTGGGCGAACTCCCCGACTCAACTGTCTCTCCAGTCACCTTCTTTGCAGAGGATGTCAACGGCAAACGTGGCGAGCCTCTGGAGCTGCCCATTGAAGCCTTCGATACCAACCCAAAAACCGGCGTTATAACCTACGACCTCAACTTGTTCCCCGAAACCCCGACCTACGCCATCGGCTCAATGCCACTGTTTGTGGCCACTGTCGACAAACAAAGCCTGGACGTTGCCCGCCTGCCCAAAGGCCTTGAACTCAAAGGCAACGCATTGATCGTTGATCAAGCACTGTTCCCTGCCGACGCGTGGCGCTTTTATGCCAAAGACGACACGGGCAACTACCTCAAGGAAGTTCTTGCTGTCAGCCACAGTGCCAAGCTCTATGGCCCGACGCTATTTAACGTGCATTACTTTTACGGGCAGCCAACGCACCTAGAAAGCTATGCACGCACAGCATTGACGCCTGTCGAATACGGCTTTGAGGTCAAGCTAGACAAAGTCCCGGAAGTGGCACCACCGCACTGACAAATGGCCTAGTGCGAGGCGTGACAGCGCTGACCATTGATCTGACGCAACTGGGCCTGCACATGCAGGCACCAGATTTGCGGCGCATCAGCCAACCGATAGCCGTGCAACGTCAGGCTTTCAACAATGGCATCGAGAATGGTTTCAGCCACGAACGGGCCGGGGAAAGGGCCTTGGGACTTGATCGTCGTAGGCTGCTCGCCGGACAAGCCGGCCGCAAATAACAACGTCCACATCCCGTTATTACCTGCCAAGGGTCGAATACTGCATTCAATGCGCGTTTCCAAGCCCAAGCATTGACGGGTAAGGCAAAGGTTGCGCGACATGGCGGCGACCCTCGTAAGAAACCACAGGGGTAACATGCTCACCCTGAGCATAGAAGAAAACCCCGCCCCCGCTACGCCCTGCAGACCGATGGCCAAACCGGAGCTGCCGCAGGCTACGAGCTTATGATCCTTAACAGCAAAAGATCGCAGCCTTCGGCAGCTCCTACAAAAAGCTGAAACTAAGCGAAACGCAGCCCCGGAGCTGCCGCAGGCTGCGATCTTTTCTCTTTCTATCAAGCAGGCTTTTTAGCCTCCAGGGCTTGCGCCAACAGCTCTTTTTCCGCTTCTTTGAGGTCATCGTCGTTGATCATTTCTGCGATCACTCGCAAGCGCTCGACCACACGTGCATTGACGCTGCCTTCTGGAAATTGACCTTCTTCGTCCGGTTCACCGGCAGGCTCTCCTACCAGCAGGCTTAGTGCCTCATCCGCTTGGCGCACCGCGTATACGTGGAACATACCTTCGCGTACCGCCTTCAGCACTTTCTCATCCAGCATCAAGGTCGCGACGTTGGCCTGCGGGATGATCGCTCCCTGCTCTCCTGTCAGACCACGAGCCTCACAAAGCCGGAAAAAGCCTTCGATCTTCTCGTTAACACCGCCGACCGCCTGCACTTCACCGAACTGATTGATCGAGCCCGTGATGGCAAAGCACTGTTTCAACGGCGTTTTAGACAGTGCAGAAATCAACGTACACGCCTCACCCAGCGACGCACTGTCGCCATCGACGTAACCGTACGATTGCTCAAGCGCAATACTCGCCGAAATCGCCAGCGGAAATTCTTGGGCATAACGGCTACCCAGGTAGCCGGTCAGAATCATCACCCCTTTGGAGTGAATCGGCTGCCCCAGATTAACCTCACGTTCGATATCGACAATTCCGCTCCCGCCCGGATAAACCGTGGCGGAAATACGCGCTGGCACGCCAAACGCCGAATCACCGACTTCCAGTACGGTTAACCCATTGCACTTGCCGACCGCTGCACCGTCGGTGTCTATCAGAATGATCCCCGCCAACATGTCGTCCAAAATACGTGCCGAAACACGGCCAGTACGAGTCGCCTTGGCTTTGAGCGCACGTTCGATATGCCCCGCATCGGTCATCTCATCGTTAGCCAAATGGCGGATAAAGTCCGCCTCACTGACCAGTTGAAACAAGTCGCCGATACGCGCTGACAAACGTCCCTGATGCTCAGCCAGCCGCGCACTGTAAGTCGCCAAACGTGCCACCGCGTCTGCCGTCAGCGGCGCCATGCCCTCTTCCGAGGTGCGAGTGGTCAGCAACTGAGCAAACTGCTCAAGGCTCTCGTCGACCATGGGGATGTCTTCATCGAAGTCCACCAGTACCCGGAACATCTCTTGGAAGTCCGGATCCAGGTCTTGCAGCGTGTAGTACAACTGGCGAGCGCCAATGATGATGACCTTGACCTGCAAAGGAATCATTTGCGGGCTCAGGGTCACGGTGGCCATACGCCCCAAGTCACCCAGCGGCGACTCCATTTTCAGCTTGCGCGATTGCAACGCACGCTTCAGCGCATCCCAGACAAACGGCTCGCTGAGCATCTTCTCGGCTTCAAGAATCAAAAAGCCGCCATTGGCACGGTGCAAGGCGCCAGGACGCAGCTGCCGATAGGTGGTGTAAAGCGCCCCTTGATCAGTGCTGTATTCAATGCGGCCGAACAAATTGTCGTAAGTCGGATGCGGCTCAAACACCACAGGCGCGCCGCCGCTCATGGGCTGACCGACCACCAGGCTTGGCAGGTACTGCTCTTCAAGCAGCTTGCGCGCCTGCGCATCGGTCTTACTGTCATCGACCAGTTGCTCGACCACCGTTTTAAGCAGGTACACCTGTACCGCCTGCAAATACCCGCAAACTTCGCCGTTTTCGGCGTACTTCTGCGACAAAGGCGACAATAAAGGCTGCAAGGCTAGGGTGATGGTTTCTTCGTTCAACTGACGCAGTTGATTGTTGGACTCGCGCTTCCACTGCGGCAAGCTTGCCAATTCCTCGTTAAGGCGTTCCTCAAGCCCGGAAATATCTTCATGGAATCGCTCACGCTCCTCCTCAGGCAATTGTGAAAACTCGGCCTCATCCAGCGCCTTGCCTTCACTCATCGGAGTAAAAGCCACGTTACTGCTGTCGCGGTAAAGCGCTACACCCTTTTCCAGCGCCAAACGCTCGATCACATCCAGCGCACGGTCGTAACGCTGATTGAAACCACGGTCGATGGCGCTTTTGCGCTGCTGGTAAGTCGGATGCTCAAACACCGCCGGAAACGTCGCCAGCAGGTTGTCGATCAAGCCATTTATGTCAGCGATAAAAGCTCCAGCCGTGCTCGCAGGCAGCTCTAGAGCGCGAGGCTCACGTGGCTCGTCAAAATTATTGACGTACACCCAATCACTGGGTGACGTAAGGCGCTTGCCTTCAGCCTTGAGGTAGCGCTTCACAAACGAAAAACGCCCCGTACCCGGCTCGCCCATAACAAATACGTTGTAACCCGGACGTGGCATAGCCACACCAAACTGCAAGGCTTCGACCGCACGCTCCTGGCCGAGAATGCCGCGAAAAGGTTCTAAATCATTGGTGGTCGAGAAGCTGAACTGTTCAGCGGAGAACGGACGGGTTAGCGCGTCAGGCGCTAGACGCAAGCTGGCAGCAACAGAATCAGGCATCGGGCTTCCTTACATCGGGCAGGGCAGATGCCCGCATTCTGGCGCTGGCTGCACACCACTGGCAAGGCGCGCAACACGCGAATTCTCAAAGCCCAATGTTTACGGGTGAAAAATACCCTCATCCAACAATTGTTTTACAAAAAACCACGGAACCTGTTGATCGTGCCTAGACTCCTAAATGTTACGAGGCTGGATTAATAACCGGCCCGTTCTGGCGCTTCGGGGCCAGACACCCTTGTCCATAGGTTGCACACAAAGAGAACAATGATTATGAAACGGATTCTTCTTGGTACTCTCTTCACAGTTGTTTCCCTCAATGCAATGGCACAAGCACCGGGCGGCCCAAACTGCGGTTGGGGCAACATGTTGTTTGAAGGCCAGCGCGGAACACCGGCTCACTTCCTGGCCTCAACCACCAACGGCACCTCGGGTAATGCCACGTTCGGTATGACCTCCGGCACCAACGGCTGTACAACTAAAGACTCCCTGACTTACGGCGGCAAATCGTGGATTGCCATGAATGGCATGATGAACGAGCTGTCTGAAGACATGGCTAAAGGTAACGGTGAAGCACTGACCACCTATGCCGTGGTACTCGGCGTCGCCCCTGAAGACCGCGAGCATTTCGCTGCCGTCACTCACGAGCACTTCCAGCAAATCTTCAGCAAAGCTGACGTAACCGCTGAAGATGTGCACACCAACACACTGGCTGTTCTGAAAAGTGATGCACGCCTGTCCAAGTACGCGACTGCTGCGTAACCCATGAGACATGCCCGCTCCGCTCGGAGCGGGTATGCTTGCGTTTCATCTTTCTTCGTCTGACAACAGTTGCCCACCATGCTCAAACGCCTTGCCTATCTGGCGCTCTGTGCCTGCGCCCCGTTGTACGCCGCGCCCAATATTGATAATCAACGTGTTCAGCAGTTAGCCAACGATCCATTCTGGATCTCTTTGGGGCATTACGAAGCCCGCAAGCTAGGTGGCTGGCGAAGCTATGTCAGCGACGATAAGTTTTTTCTAGCCCCTGACGGTGCACAGCACCCCGACGCCGAACTGCGCGCCACCGTCCAGGCGCTGTACGCCCCAGCTAACTTGGGCGACAAACACCCGCAATGCGCGTACCCGGCCCGCACCCGCTGGCTTAAAGCCCAACTGAACCTGAACGATCTGCCCAAGGTTGAGTGCGCCGAGTTCACTCAATGGTTCACAGACGTTGCGCCGCACAGCACGGTGATGATCTTTCCGGCCGCGTACCTCAATAGCCCGTCATCAATGTTTGGCCACACCTTGTTGCGCATTGACCAGGCCGATGTACAGAGCAACAAAACCTCGTTGCTCAGCTATGCGATCAACTTTGGCGCCTATATTGAAGGTTCAGACAACAGCATTCTGTATGCTTGGAAAGGCTTGGCCGGTGGCTACCCCGGTTTATTCGCCTTGGTGCCCTACCAAGAAAAACTCTCGGAGTACCGCAGTCTTGAGAACCGTGACCTGTGGGAATACCGACTCAATCTAACTCCTGAAGAAACCCAGCGCATGGTCGAACATGTGTGGGAGTTGAAACAAATCCAGTTTGACTACTTTTTCTTCGATGAAAACTGCTCGTATCGCCTGCTTGAACTGCTGCAAGTGGCACGCCCCGGCTTACAATTGACCACCCAATTCCCGCTGACCGCGATCCCCACTGACACCGTGAAAGCGGTCAAAGAAGCTGGCTTGGTCGAGAGTATCGAATACCGCCCGTCTCGTGAACGTGAGTTGCTAGACCGCGCCAAAGTTCTAGACCCCGAAGAACAGCAATGGGTACTTCAAGTCAGTGCTGATCAAACCCAGTTGCAAAAACCAGCCTTCAAGGCACTGCCAAAAGAGCGTCAAGCCCTGATTATCGACGCGGCCTATCGCTTGGAACGCTACCGCGCCAATGGCTTAGAGCGCGATACCGGACGTTCGCAACGTAGCTTTGAACTGCTGCGTGCCATCAACCAAAACCCGGCGCCAACCTTGCAAATCGACACCCCCGAACTGCCAGAAAACGGCCACGAATCTCGTACTTGGCAACTGGGTGCCGGCAGCCGGGATGACAAAGCCTTTGCCGAATATGGCCTGCGCATGGCTTATCACGACTTGAACGACAACGCCCCGGGCTTCCCGCTGGGCGCACAAATTGAAATCTTGCAACTCAAGCTGCGCCAATACGAGGGCAATAAATGGCAGGTCCAACAACTGGACTTGGCCAACATCCGCTCCCTGACCCCGCGTAATGCACTGCTAAAACCGTGGTCATGGCAAGTAGGTGGCGGGCTTGAGCGAGTACTGGGTAAACATGGTAACGAGCGACTGGTGACCCACGTCAACGGCGGCGCAGGTGGCACTTGGCAGTTAGGCGACAACCTACTGGGCTTTGCATTAGGCACCGTGCGGGTCGAGCACAACAACGACTTTGCTGCATTTGTATCGCCCGCCGCAGGCTATAACACCGGCGTACTTTGGCGTAACCCGGTAGGCAACCTGAGCCTCGAAACCAAGGCGGATTACTTCACCAACGGAGAAGTCCGTCGTAGCCTGAGCCTGAACCAGCAATGGGAAATCTCGCGTAATCTGGGCCTGCGATTAACCGCTCAACGTGAGTTCAGCCATCTAAGTTCGCCGGTCAACGAAGTGATGCTCGAACTTAAGTGGTATCAGTACTGAATGGAGTTTTAAAACATGGCTGTTAACTGTGAGTCTCTTGAGCACGTACGCGAGCAAATCGACGGTCTAGACCGACAAATCATCAGCCTGTTAGCCGAGCGCGGTGTATACGTTTCACAAGCAGCGCGCTTCAAAAAAGACAGCAACGCGGTGCGGGCACCGCAGCGGGTTGAGCAAGTAATCAACAAAGTGAGAGGCTTGGCAGACGAACTGGGGGCAAACCCGGAGGTCGCCGAAGCGGTATACCGCGCAATGATAGCTGGGTTTATTCAACAAGAACTGGCTGAGCATTCGGCGCTTACCCGATAGTCCGAATCGACTGTATGGCTTTCCAGATAAGGCAGGCACACAGCACTTATGTTGCAGCGCCATCGAGCTTAGCCTTGCGGGCCGCCGCAACTGCTACCTGAGGAGTGAACCCTCATCCTTGCGAGGACTCCAACGCCTGTCGATCACTGGGGGTAACAACCATGAGCCGTGCGTTTGTAAACGAAGACAGTGCCGCTAATCAGGCCACTGCGACAATTGAGCGCCACGTTAGCGAACAACCCAATTACGTGACCGCGGCGGGCTTTGAGCAACTACACGCCAAAGTCAGTGAGTTGCAACGCCAGCACAGTGAAGAAGCCGCGCGCAAAGACTCCGCCGACCCGCAGCATTTGGCCGATATAGAGCGCGACTTGCGCTACTTCAATCAGCGCCTGCAAAGCGCGCACGTGGTAGCGCCCGCAACCTCAACGCAGAAGGTACAGATTGGAAGTTGGGTGACGTACGTCGATGAGCACAATACGCAAAAACGTGTGCAATTGGTGGGCGAGGATCAGGCCGATGCGGCGCAGGGCTTGATTAATTGGGGCTCACCACTGGGTCGCGCGCTGTTGGGGGCGCAACGGGGTGATGACGTGCTGTGGATCCGACCCGCAGGTGACCTGCAGATCGAGATCCTCAGCATTGAATCGGCTTACACCACGCCCTGAGCCAGCATGGCGTCAGCGACTTTGACGAAGCCTGCAATGTTGGCGCCTTTGACGTAGTTGATACGACCGTTTTCTTCGCCGTAGTGCACGCATGCATGGTGGATCGACTGCATGATGTTGTGCAATTTGTTGTCTACTTCACCCGCCGTCCATAACAGACGCATAGCATTTTGCGACATCTCAAGGCCGCTTACGGCCACACCGCCCGCGTTCGAAGCCTTGCCCGGCGCAAACAAAATGCCGGCGTCGATGAACAGATCAACCGCCTCAAGGGTGGTCGGCATGTTCGCCCCTTCAGCTACGCACACGCAGCCATTGCTCAGCAGCGTACGGGCCGCGTCAGCGTCCAGTTCGTTTTGGGTGGCGCATGGCAAGGCGATATCGCAAGCCAAGCCCCACGGGTGCTGATCGGCCAGAAACTCCAGACCAAATTGGCTGGCCAGTTCACTGATACGCCCACGCTTGACGTTTTTGAGCTCCATAAGCGCTTCCCACTGCGCCTCGTCCATACCCGCTTCGCAGTACAGCGTGCCTTCGGAGTCGGACAGCGAGATCACCTTACCGCCCAGGTCCATGACCTTGCGCGCCGCATACTGCGCCACGTTGCCTGAACCGGAGATGGCCACACGCTTGCCATCAATGCGCTGACCGCTGCGCTTGAGCATTTCTTGAGCAAAATACACGCAGCCAAAACCGGTGGCTTCCGGGCGAATCAGGCTGCCGCCGTAGCTCATGCCTTTACCGGTCAACACCGACGTGAACTGGTTGCTAAGGCGTTTGTACTGACCAAACATAAAGCCGATTTCGCGCGCACCTACGCCGATATCGCCAGCCGGTACGTCCACGTCCGAACCGATATGGCGATACAGCTCGCTCATAAAGGCTTGGCAGAAACGCATGACTTCGGCATCGCTCTTGCCCTTAGGGTTGAAGTCCGAACCGCCTTTACCACCGCCCATCGGCAACGAGGTCAGGGAGTTTTTGAAGGTCTGCTCAAACGCCAAGAACTTCAGAACCCCCAGATTCACCGAAGGATGGAAGCGCAGACCGCCCTTGTATGGGCCGATCGCGCTGTTCATCTGGATGCGGAAACCACGGTTAACGCGCACTTTACCTTCGTCGTCGACCCACGACACACGGAACACAATGGCGCGCTCAGGTTCACAGATGCGCTCAAGAATGCCCGAGGTTAAATAGTGCGGATTGGCTTCAAGAAACGGCCACAGACTGCGCAGGACTTCCTCTACAGCTTGATGGAATTCTGGCTGGTCAGGATCGCGTTTTTTCAGGCGGGCAAGGAAGTGGTCGACGGATTCGATCATAGAAAAGTCTCGGCAAATTTGTTGTCGTTAAACGGAGATTGGCCGGAACTCTATCAATTCATTGCGCACCGCAACAGCGCAAAATGTCGCAGTTATGAATTTAAATGGTGCTTTTATATAAATAGACCTGATTTTCAGGGGTTTTTGCGCACCAAAAAAGTGATTCTTGTGTCCACGCTTGCACCACCAACACATCCATTAACTGTAGCGAGCGATCTTTTAAACAATCAAAAGATCGCAGCCTGCGGCAGCTCCTACCAAAGCAGAAGCAGCGCCGCGTTAGGCCGCCATGACACAAAAAAATCACAAACATAACCTGTAGGAGCGAGCTTGCTCGCGATCTTTTAAACGATCAAAAGATCGCAGCCTACGGCAGCTCCTACCAAAGCAGAAGCAGCGCCGCGTTAGGCCGCCATGACACAAAAAAAATCACAAATATGACCTGTAGAAGCGAGCTTGCTCGCGATCTTTTAAACAATCAAAAGATCGCAGCCCACGGCAGCTCCAAAGCAGAAGCAGCGCCGCGCTAGGCCGCCATGACACAAAAAAAATCACAAACATAACCTGTAGGAGCGAGCTTGCTCGCGATCTTTTAAACAATCAAAAGACCGCGAGCCAAGCTCGCTCTCACAGAGGGAGTGGTGTTTGGCGAGCAAAAAAAAACGGAGCCACTGAGGGCTCCGTTTTTTGTAGCACCAGCCTTACTGGGCCAGTTTTTTGTGACGCACACGGTGCGGCTGGGTGGCCGCTTCGCCGAGGCGCTTCTTACGGTCAGCTTCGTACTCGGTATAGTTACCTTCAAAGAAGATCGCTTGCGAGTCATCTTCGTACGCCAAGATGTGAGTCGCGACGCGGTCAAGGAACCACCGATCGTGAGAGATCACAATGGCAGCGCCCGGGAAGTCCAGCAGCGCTTCTTCAAGGGAACGTAAAGTCTCAACGTCAAGGTCGTTGGACGGTTCGTCGAGTAGCAGTACGTTAGCGCCCTCTTTCAAGGTCAGAGCCAAGTGCAAGCGACCACGCTCACCACCGGACAAATCCTTAACGAACTTCTGTTGATCGCCGCCCTTGAAGTTAAAACGACCTACGTAGGTACGCGATGGGATCTCATAGTTACCAATGCGGATAACATCGGAACCGTCAGAAATGGCCTGGAATACAGTTTTGCTGCCATCCAGATCGTCACGGCTCTGATCAACACACGCCAACTGCACGGTTTCACCGACCTCGATGGTCCCCGAATCCGGCTGCTCTTTGCCCATCAACATGCGGAACAAGGTCGACTTACCGGCACCGTTACCGCCAATCACGCCCACAATGGCGCCTTTAGGCATGGCGAACGACAGGTTGTCGATCAGCACGCGATCGCCATAACCTTTGGACACGTTTTTGAACTCGATAACCTTGTCACCTAGGCGCGGACCGGCCGGGATGTAGATTTCGTTCGTTTCGCTACGCTTTTGGAACTCCTGCGATTGCAGTTCTTCGAAGCGTTGCAGACGCGCCTTGGACTTGGACTGACGCGCCTTGGCCCCTTTACGAACCCATTCCAGCTCGTCTTTCATGGCCTTTTCATGGGCCGACTGCTGTTTGGATTCCTGGGCCAGACGGTCGGACTTGGCCTCAAGCCAACCCGAGTAGTTGCCCTCGTAAGGAATTCCGGCGCCGCGGTCGAGTTCCAGAATCCAGCCAGCAACGTTATCCAAGAAGTAACGGTCGTGCGTAATCGCCACCACGGTCCCTGGGAAATCGTGCAGGAAGTGCTCCAGCCAGGCCACCGAGTCGGCGTCCAAGTGGTTGGTGGGTTCGTCGAGCAGCAGCATGTCGGGAGCCGACAGCAGCAGGCGGCACAAAGCCACACGACGTTTTTCACCACCCGACAGGTGTTCGATTTTGGCATCCCATGCAGGCAGGCGCAGGGCATCGGCTGCAACTTCGAGCTGGCGCTCAAGGTTGTGGCCGTCAGAAGCTTGCAAGATGGCTTCGAGCTTGGCTTGTTCTGCGGCCAGCTTGTCGAAGTCAGCATCAGGGTCGGCGTATTCAGCGTAAACCTGATCCAGACGCGCTTGCGCATCCTTGATCACGCTCACGGCTTCTTCGACCACTTCACGAACGGTTTTGCTTGGGTCCAGTTGCGGCTCTTGTGGCAAGTAGCCAACATTGAGCTCTGGCATTGGACGGGCTTCACCGTCGAACTCGGTGTCGACGCCAGCCATGATTTTCAACAGAGTAGATTTACCCGAACCGTTCAGGCCGAGCACGCCAATTTTGGCGCCTGGGAAGAACGACAAGGAGATGTTTTTCAGGATTTCCCGCTTCGGCGGAACAACCTTACTCAGCCGATGCATGGTGAAAACGTATTGAGCCATGGATAACCTAGCGTCAGTGACTGATGAATAAGGCGCGAGCGTTGCCCGGATCAGGCCATAGCACAAAGACAGAAATTGACCGAATCAATGCCTGCTCGCAGAAAAAGCCTGAGTGTAGGGGCTAAAATGCCCTCGCGTAACCGGCAAAGCTACCTGAATGCGCGTAACAGGGCAAACCAGCGCACATCACAACACTGGCACTTTGCCACGACCCAAGGCATGCTAGCCGATCTACAGCCGTCCAGCTGATAATAGGCACCGCATACTCGCCGCCAACCCCAGGATCACAGCTTGTCCTACGCAGCCCCGCCCCCTCCTGCTCATGTACCAGGCCAAACCCTTGGTTCACCCGTGCGCGGAACGTTAAAAGGTGCATTGGCGTCGCTGGTGTTGTTATTGCTCGGGTTGCTGTTTTGGTTACTTATCGAGCAGTTTCAAGAAACCCTTGAGCATGAACGCTTAACCAGCATTCATTACAGTGCTGATCTAGCCGACTACTTGAGTTTGAGTCTGGCGTTGAAGGCCGAAACAGCCCTCAATCAACTGCAAAGCAACCCACTCCCGCGTAATCAAAGCCAGCAACAAGCGTTGGCTAATCAACTGCGCACAACCCTGCCAGCGTTACAAAGCTTGGCCTTGCTGAGCCCTGCGGGCGATATTTTGCTCGACAGCACCGGCGCCAGCCCTGACGCAGCCTTCTTGAAAGACTGGGTTCTAAGCAATCCGCTGCACGATCAATCCGCCCCCTACCGCTACGGCAACAACAGTGATGCCAGCGTTATATACCTGCGGTTGCGCCCACCCCAAGGGACTCACACTGGTTATTGGCTGCTGCGCCTGAGCCCCGACGTCTTGCAAAAGTTGACGCGGCGAACCGCTGAGAAGAACCGTGCGCAATGGCTGATCGAAAACAGCCAAACGGACACGGTCCTGCGCCGTATGGATACCCGCTCATCGTCCCCTACCCTCAGCCCTGAAGACCAAGACTGTACGGTACTGCTAGTGCCCCTAAGCCATAGCGGCTGGCAGTTGCGCGGCCTGTTTGATCGTAATAAGGCTATTGCAAGCCTGTTACCGGGGTTAATCGCCAAATGCTTGCTGGGCTTGTTGTTCTCCTCGCTGCCGATTCTGGCGCTAATCAATATGCGCCGCCGCCAACGCCAACTGCATGAAGGTCGCCGTCGTTACCAGGATATTTTCGAAGGCACAGGCGTAGCCTTGTGCGTGCTCGATCTGTCCAGCTTGCCGGGTTTTCTGGAACGCGAAAAACTACACCGCATCGACGCACTTAAACATTGGCTGCACAACGACGGCGAGCGCCAATGCGCATTACTTGAACATCTGCGCATCACTGAAGTGAACCAAGTGGCGTTACAGCTACTGGCTATCAGATCCGGCAATGAGGCGTGGCAGAAGCTGATCGGGAGCTGCCCGAATAATAGCTCGGCCATTGGCTATCAAGTCGTGAAAGCCCTGATCCTCAAACTGCAACAGCTTGAACTGGAAATAACACTGACTGACGCGCAGGGTAACGCTCAGCACTTTTGGCTGGTGCTGCGAATGCCTGAGAACCAGCAGGATTATCACGCGGTCATTCTGAGCATCAGCGACATCACGAGTCGCAAACTGATCGAATTATCGCTTCAAGAGCGTGAAAGCTTTTGGTCAGACGTCGTTCGTACTGTGCCCGACCATCTCTATGTGCAGGATGTCATCAATCAACGGATGATCTTCAGCAACCATAATCTGGGGCAAACCCTGGGCTACAACAGCTCCGAGCTGCAACAAATGGGGTCTTACTTCTGGGAACTGGTGCTGCATCCCGAAGACGCCCTCCACTATCAGCGCCTGCGCCCGCAACAGCGTGACGGCGGTTATGTACAGCGGTTGGAGTGCCAACTGCGCTTTCGTCATCAGAGCGGCGTATGGCGCTGCTTTGATATACGCGAACAGGCTTTGGCCCTTGGCACGGGGGATCAAGTCAAACGCATTGTGGGGGTCGCCAAAGACATCACCCAACAAATCGAAGCCAGCGAATCCCTGCGAGACAGTGAGCACCGCTACCGAATGCTGGCCGAAAGCATCAGTGACGTGATTTTCTCCACCAACAGCGTGCTCAAACTTAACTACGTGAGCCCTTCGATAGAAACCGTACTGGGGTATGACCCCTCTTGGATCCTTAACAATGGCTGGCAAACCACGCTTGCCAACCCGCAACAACTAACAGGTGTTTACAACCTGATAAAACGTATAAAAGCTGCACTCGACAAGCCTCAGCAGTTGGCCGCCCTGCGCACTCAAGTACCCACCCAGTTATTCACCTTTGACTGTGAACGCTCTGACGGTCGCAAAATTCCGATTGAGTTGCGCTTGGTCTTGGTATGGAACGAACACGATAAATTCGAAGGTATTCTCGGTGTGGCCCGTGACATCAGTCAGCAACGCAGTGCTGAAAAAGACCTACGCATGGCGGCGACCGTATTCGAGCACTCAACCTCCGCGATTCTAATCACCGACCCGGCTGGCTATATCGTGCAAGCCAACGAAGCCTTTAGTCGGGTCAGTGGATACTCGGTGTCGCAGGTACTCGACCAACTGCCCAATCTGCTGACCGTCGATGAACAGCAACAAGCGCACTTGAAATACGTGATTAAACAATTGAACCAGCACAACACGTGGGAAGGTGAAGTGTGGCTCAAACGTCGTAACGGCGAGCATTACCCTGCGTGGGTCGGGATTACGGCGGTGTTTGACGATGATGGCGACTTGGCCAGCTACGTGTGCTTCTTCAGCGACATCAGCGAGCGCAAGGCCAGCGAGCAGCGTATCCACCGGCTGGCCTACTATGACGCCCTGACCCACTTACCCAACCGCACATTGTTCCAAGACCGTCTGCACACTGCACTGCAACAGGCCGAGCGGAACAAATCGTGGGTGGTGCTGATGTTCCTTGACCTCGATCGCTTCAAACCGATTAACGACTCGCTGGGCCACGCGGCGGGCGATCGCATGCTCAAAGACATGGCCACGCGCCTATTAGGCTGTGTGGATGAAGACGACACCGTAGCGCGCATGGGGGGCGACGAATTCACCTTGCTCTTACAACCACGCGCGACCCGCGTCATGGCGCTGAACCGTGCGGTCGGTGTCGCTGAGCAGATACTCGCCAGCTTGGTGCAACCGTTCGTCCTCGAAAGCCGCGAGTTTTTCGTCACCGCCAGTATCGGCATCGCACTGAGCCCGCAGGACGGCAATGAACTCAGCCAACTGATGAAAAACGCTGATACCGCGATGTACCACGCCAAAGAGCGCGGCAAAAACAACTTCCAGTTCTACCAAGCCGACATGAACGCCAGCGCCTTGGAACGTTTGGAGCTAGAAAGCGACCTGCGTCACGCCTTAGAGCAGCAAGAATTTATCCTTTATTACCAACCGCAATTCAGTGGCGATGGTAAACGCCTGACCGGGGTTGAAGCGCTACTGCGTTGGAACCATCCACGTCGCGGATTGGTGCCGCCAGGCGACTTCATTCCGGTACTGGAAGAGTTGGGGTTAGTGG
Source organism: Pseudomonas endophytica (assembly GCF_001411475.1). GTDB lineage: Bacteria > Pseudomonadota > Gammaproteobacteria > Pseudomonadales > Pseudomonadaceae > Aquipseudomonas > Aquipseudomonas endophytica. Next base: position 52,070 of record NZ_LLWH01000046.1, read on the forward strand.
TGGATGTCGGCGATTGGGTGCTGGCGGAGTCTTGCCGTCAGCTCAAGCGTTGGCATCAAGACCGAGTGCGCGTGCCTAAAATCTCAGTCAACATCTCGGCGCGGCAGTTCTCGGACGGCCAGCTTGGCACCCGCATCGCCAGCATCCTCAAAGAAACAGGGGTATCACCGGCGTGCCTCGAACTGGAGCTGACTGAAAGCATCCTAATGCGCGAAGTCAGCGAAGCGCTGCAAATTCTCGCCAGCCTTAAAAACCTCGGATTGAGCATTGCTGTTGACGACTTTGGCACCGGCTACTCGTCGCTCAACTACCTCAAACAGTTCCCGATCGACGTGCTCAAAATCGACCGTACTTTTGTCGACGGCCTACCCTCTGGCGAGCAAGATGCGCAAATTGCCCGTGCAATTATCGCAATGGCCCACAGCCTGAATCTGGCGGTCATCGCAGAAGGCGTTGAAACGCAAGATCAACTTGAATTCCTGCGCGAGCACGGTTGCGATGAAGTACAGGGCTACCTGTTTGGTCGCCCCATGCCCGCGCACCTGCTGGTCAAGCAATTGCAGGCGTACGGCTTCAAGCTTGCAACCTAATCACGGACACCGTGAATCGCTTTCATATGCCAGTTAATACCCATTGGGTTAGAATGCCCTCCTTTTCTGCCCCCCGCTCCTTGAGGACCGCCATGTTCAGCCGTGATTTGACACTTGCCAAGTTCGACGCCGACCTTTTTGCCGCTATGGAGCAAGAAGCTCAGCGCCAAGAAGAACACATTGAGCTGATCGCTTCGGAAAACTACACCAGCCCAGCGGTGATGGAAGCTCAAGGCTCGGTCTTGACCAACAAATACGCTGAAGGCTACCCAGGCAAGCGTTACTACGGCGGCTGTGAATACGTCGATGTGGTTGAGCAATTGGCTATCGACCGTGCAAAAGAACTGTTCGGCGCCGATTACGCCAACGTTCAACCGCACGCCGGTTCCCAAGCCAACAGCGCTGTTTACTTGGCTCTGCTGTCGGCTGGCGACACCATCTTGGGTATGAGCTTGGCTCACGGTGGCCACCTGACTCACGGTGCCAGCGTTTCGTCCTCGGGCAAACTGTATAACGCCGTTCAGTACGGTATCGACGCTAACGGCTTGATCGACTACGACGAAGTTGAGCGTCTGGCCGTTGAGCACAAGCCAAAAATGATCGTGGCGGGCTTCTCTGCTTATTCGCAGATCCTAGACTTCCCACGTTTCCGCGCTATTGCTGACAAAGTCGGCGCTTACCTGTTCGTCGACATGGCTCACGTCGCCGGTCTGGTGGCTGCGGGTGTATACCCGAACCCAGTCCCTTTCGCTGACGTGGTCACCACCACCACTCACAAAACCCTTCGCGGCCCACGTGGCGGCCTGATCTTGGCCAAAGCCAACCCAGAGATCGAGAAAAAGCTGAACTCGGCTGTATTCCCGGGTGGTCAAGGCGGCCCGCTGGAACACGTCATCGCGGGTAAAGCTGTGTGCTTCAAAGAAGCACTGCAACCCGAGTTCAAGGTTTACCAGCAGCAAGTCGTGAAAAACGCCCAAGCCATGGCATCGGTATTCATCGAGCGTGGCTATGACGTGGTTTCGGGCGGTACTGAAAACCACCTGTTCCTGCTGTCACTGATCAAGCAAGACATCTCTGGTAAAGACGCTGACGCCGCACTGGGCAAAGCGTTCATCACCGTGAACAAAAACTCCGTGCCTAACGACCCACGCTCCCCGTTCGTCACTTCGGGCCTGCGTTTCGGTACTCCGGCTGTGACCACCCGCGGCTTCAAAGTTGAAGAATGCCGTGAACTGGCTGGCTGGATCTGCGACATCCTGGACGACATCAACAACGAAGCTGTGATTGATGCCGTTCGTGAAAAAGTAAAAGCCATCTGCAAAAAGCTGCCTGTTTACGGCAACTGAGAGTAAATAGTTGAACAAAAAGCCCGGCTCTTGAGTCGGGCTTTTTTGTGGGTGATGTTCCATTTTAGGAGCGAGCTTGCTCGCGATCTTTTGATTTTAAAAGCTCGCGAGCAAGCTCGCTCCTAAAAATAGTGATAAGTCCGGGTTAGGTTGGCTGTAAGCGCCAGCCCAAGACGTTGAGCAAATCGCAGCCGTCACGCAGCAAGATCATGGCGGTGGTCGCGAGTTGTTTGAGGTCGACAGCATCGGCGTCCTGGACGTCGCGGCTGGAGAAGGTTTCCATCAGTTGCGTCACCGCCAGTACGCGAGCCGTGGCGTTGGCGTGCAAGACGTCGAGTGGGGCGTTGCGGTCGATGAGTAAGGCGGGGATGGTGCAGTCGATGGCAGTGAGCGGGATCTACGGTGAATGAGTCATAAATGAATCTCTTAAATTTCACGATTTAAGCCACCCATTTTCGTCGCCAAACAAAAACAGGTGGCCGCTGTACGCGGGTTGGCGAACCGGTAAATTTAAGCAAAACCCGGCAGACCCGAAGATCTCCCACGCACAGCTGCCATAAAGCACAGCGAGCAAAATACACGCTTAGCCAAATACAACAACCTTGCTGCAAAAATTATTAAGCCAAGTCGCCAAACCCGGTCACCCATTTGGGCGAGCGCTGACTATAGGCGCCGGGCCACAACCGCAGCAATTAGCAAAGCTGTACGAAACATCTCGCAATTTTGTGAGCGCACACACCCGATGTAGGAGCGAGCTTGCTCGCGATCTTTTGATCTCTTTTGTGTCACCTGCATTGCTGCGCTACAACCGGCGCTGCTTCTGTTTTTGGTAGGAGCTGCCGCAGGCTGCGATCTTTTGATCGTTAAAAACAAAGATCGCAGCCTGCGGCAGCTCCTACAGCTCATCTTGCTGATGCTGGCGCGGATTTGGCCTGAGGTCAGGCCGGCTGTAAGCGCCAGCCAATATTCGAGAAAGGCTTTAGCCCGCACGGTTGCGCTCAACCGGTAAGACCGGACGACTGAAAGCCATAATATTTACTTGATTATCTCGAAAAAAGCCTCCTAAACTGCACGCGAACTGGACATACCGGTAAGACCACAATAATTAAGTCCTGAAGTCGATTCGCTCAGCGTACGCCTGCCAGGACACTACCAGGATTCCTCCCATGATCAGATGGTGCTCGCGGTCAATCTTCTTCCAGGTCGTTCTCGGCCTTCTTTTAGGCGCCGCTTGCGGCCTAATGCTCCCCGAATACTCTGCACACCTCAAACCTTTGGGCGACGGCTTTATCAAGTTGATCAAAATGTTGATCGGTTTGATTGTGTTCTGTGTAGTCGTCAGTGGCATCAGCGGTGCAGGCGACTTGAAGAAGGTCGGGAGGATCGGTCTTAAGTCGGTGATTTACTTTGAAATATTGACCACTATTGCGTTGGTCGTGGGGCTGATATTCGCATTCAGCACGGGGATCGGTACAGGCGCCAATATTCATCTAGATCAACTGCCTAATTCCGGCGTCAGCGACATCGCCCAGCGCAGTGAACATATGCACACCACGGCTCAGTTTTTAATGGATCTGATCCCGACCTCAGTGGTAGGCGCCTTTGCAGACAACAACATTCTGCAAGTGCTGTTGTTTTCTGTGCTGTTTGGCAGCGCGCTCAATTTGGTCGGTGAGGCCGCGTCAGGTATCGCACGACTCATTGACGAGTTAAGCCATGTGATTTTCCGCATCATGGGTATGATTGTGCGCTTGGCGCCCATTGGAGTTTTTGGTGCCATCGCCTTCACGACCAGCACCTACGGCTTAGACTCACTGCAACATCTAGGTAGCTTAGTGGCTTTGTTTTATTTGACCTGCATCGGGTTTGTCTCGGTGATTCTGGGCGTGGTGATGCGTGCGTCAGGTCTGCGTCTCTGGCCGCTGCTCAAGTACCTGCGTGAAGAACTGACGATTGTATTGGGCACCGCCTCGTCCGACGCCGTATTGCCACAAATCATGCGCAAGCTGGAACATTTAGGCATCGGCAGTTCTACCGTAGGGTTGGTGATTCCCACAGGTTACTCATTTAACCTCGATGGTTTCTCGATTTACCTGACGCTGGCCATCGTGTTTATCGCCAACGCGACGGGAACGCCCTTGGCCATGACCGATTTGCTGACTATTTTGCTGGTGTCCTTAATCACCTCAAAAGGCGCTCACGGCATTCCAGGCTCAGCCTTGGTGATTCTTGCTGCAACGTTGACCGCCATCCCGGCGATCCCAGTGGCAGGGCTAGTATTGGTGTTGGCGGTGGACTGGTTTATGGGCATTGGGCGCGCGCTGACGAACCTGATCGGTAACTGCGTGGCGACCGTCGCGATTGCTCAGTGGGAAAAAGACATCGACGTACAACGTGCCAATAAAGTACTCGCAGGCCAGCCAGGCTATACCTTTCGCCCCCTTAAAACTGAAGTCATGGCCGCGCCGCGAGATTTCTAAACTCTTTTAACCTCTTTTATTGCTCATGGAGCGAAAAGTGATCACCTCGTCAACGGTTGTAAATTCGGTGGTAGAAAAACTCAGAGCGGCCTTGGCTCGAGGGGAATGGCGCTCTGGGGAAATGCTGCCTGGGCAAAGAGATTTGGCTGAAAAACTTGGCATCAGCCGCCCTAGCCTAAGGGAAGCGATCATCGTTCTGGAAACACTGGGGCTGGTTCGCACCCTCCCCAGCAAGGGCGTGGTGGTGTTGGAGGCCAACGCCCTTGAGCCTGCTGTACAGGAGAGCGCGGCCGCTCAAGTCAGCATGGAAGATGTGCTGCAACTGCGTTACACCCTTGAGCCGTTTATCGTTGGGCTGGTCGCGCAGTCGATTAGAAGCAAGGAGGTCGGCCAGTTACGACTGACGCTGATGGACATGCGCGAAGCGCTGGAAGCCAATGACTGCGAGGCGGGCGTTAGCGCCTATATCGCGTTTCACGAAGAACTATTCAACCTGACCTCTAACCCCATCTTTCAGAGCGTTGTGCAACAAACCAGCAACGCCCTCAAACAGAGTGCTCAGGTGCTGCGTAATTCACCTGAGCATATGGCAGAGCGACTTGAAGAAAACGAGGCCGTGGTGCGCGCCATTCGTGCCAAAAACAGTGCATTGGCGGGTGCCGAGATGCGTCGCCATATTCTTCGAGAAGGTCAGCGCGTGGGCATTGAACTGAATGTTCCTGACGAAAATCCCGGCAATTGAACACCTTTCAGACAGGAGATTGGCCATGAGTGCTTATGCGGTGTTGCCGTTCATCTCTTCAAGAACCAATGCTCGACCCGTGGCTGCTAGGTCCTGTGTCGATGAGGTTTACGCCCGCGTGCTGGACGCTATTGTTGAACAACGCTTACCACCCGATAGCCGCCTAAGCGAAGAGCGCTTAGGCCGCGAATTTGGAGCCAGTCGCTTGCAGATTCGTCGCGTGCTTTCGTTACTGACTTATCAGCAAGTCATCACGTTGCAGGCCAACGTAGGCGCGCGGATTGCCGTACCGTCTGACGAGCAAGTGCGAGAAGCCCTGCATGCCCGACGCCTGACAGAACTGGCCTTAATACCAATGGCTTGTCGGCAGGCACAAAAGCACGACGTAGACCACCTGCAGCACTTGATTGAACGCCAGCGTCAGGCTCACGTTAGTCATCAGCGTGGCCTCGCTATTCGTCTAGCAGGGGCATTTCATCTGCATTTAGCACAGATGGCCGGGAACGCCCCTCTGGCGCAGTTCCTTGCCAATCTGATGCCGATGACCTCTCTGGCCCTTGCACGCTGCTCACAACTGCCGCAGGTGTGGCAACAACACGTTGCGATGCTCAACGCTGTGGAAAAACACGATGAGGCCACCGCCGTTGCCTTGTTGAGTCAATACCTTGATGGCCTCACGCCAGAGTGAGCGGCTAGGAGGCGCAAGGGTTTATAGCCGCAACAGATCAGAGGGTCAGTTGCGCAAAGCCTTCGCGAATCTTGGCCTCAGGTAGATCATCGGCAATAAAGACCATCACGCTTTCGCGCGTTTCACCGTCAGCCCATTCGGTATCCCAATCAAAGCCGTACAGTTTCAGTACGCCCTGGAACACCAGCCGCCGGTCTTCGCCAGCGATATTCAATACACCTTTGTAACGCAGCAGTTGCTTGCCGTGTTCTTCGAGCAGGTCGTTCATAAACGCGCTCAGGCTGTCGATATCCAGCGGTTTTTCAGTGCGCAATACCACGCTGGAGATACGGTCAACCGAGGCCGCAGGCTGTACCGGGCGCAAGCTCACACTGCCACCCAAGTCGGCATTGAGGTTAAACCCGCGCACATCTAGCAGCTCTGTGAGGTCTATTTTGCCGTGCTCGACCACGCGAATCGGTGCGCGACGGTTGATCCGCGTCAGCCGCTCACATAAGGCATCAAACGTGGTGTCGTCGACTAAATCACGCTTGCTCACTAACAGTCGATCGGCAAAACCGATCTGTGCCTGAGCGATGGTTTGGCTCAGGTGAACGTCGGCATGGGCGGCATCGACCAAAGTGATGATGCCGTCCAGCAGATAGCGCTCGCGCAACTCTTCATCAATGAAAAAGGTTTGCGCCACTGGTGCTGGGTCGGCTAACCCCGTGCATTCGATCACTAAACGATCAAAGGCAATTTCGCCGCTGTCCAGCCGTTCAAGCAGCAGGTACAGCGCTTTGGTTAGGTCGGTGTGAATGGTGCAGCACACGCAACCATTGGCCAGGGTCATGACTTGCACCGGCTCGTCGCCCAGCAGTTGGGTGTCGATACCAGCGTCGCTGAATTCGTTTTCGATCACGGCAATTTTGAGCCCGTGTTCGGCTTTGAGCAGATAACGCAGCAACGTAGTTTTACCGGCGCCAAGAAACCCGCTCAGGATGGTGACGGGGATGGGAGATGACATACGCAAGTCTCCAAAAATGGGAGCCAAAAAACGACTGTAGGAACGAGCTTGCCTCACGATCACTTAAACGATCGCAAACAAGCTCGCTCCCACAGAAGGTCTAGCTAATTAACAGCACTTAGGCCCGCCCTTGCCTCCGTAACGGGCTTCTTGGCGTTCCCTGAAGAACGCCTCGTAGCTCATCACCGGCTTGTCCGGGTGCTTGGTTTGCATATGCTCGACGTAATTGTCGTAGTCGGGCATGCCGACCATCAGGCGTGCAGCCTGACCGAGGTATTTACCGAGGCGACTCAGGTCATTGAACATAATTGCAATCCTCTATCGTGCATCCGGCATAGCCTGGAAAGGTGTTTCTTTGTCCGTACGCTCTTTGTTGCCCCAAGCGGCGATGCCGACTTTGAGCGCGTAGAACAAGATGCTGAATACCACGAACAGGAACAATACGGTCAGACCCGCATTGGTGTACGCGTTGATGATCACGTGCTGCATCTGGTCGATGTTTTTCGCCGGTGCAATCACTTGGCCTGCATCCAGCGCCGTGCTGTATTTTTTCGCCAGCGACAGGAAGCCAATCGCCGGGTTAGCGTCGAACAGCTTGATGAAGCCTGCAGTGGTGGTGCAGATCAGCAGCCACACAGCGGGCAGCATCGTGACCCAAATGTAGCGTTGACGCTTCATTTTGATCAGCACAACCGTTGCCAGCATCAGCGCGATACCTGCCAGCATCTGGTTAGAGATACCGAACAGCGGCCACAAGGTATTGATACCGCCCAGTGGGTCAATCACGCCTTGGTACAGCAAGTAACCCCACATCGCTACGCAACCTGCGGTCGCGATCAGGTTAGCGGTCCAAGATTCAGTGCGCTTGAGTGCTGGCACGAAGCTACCCAGCAGGTCTTGCAGCATGAAGCGGCCCGCACGGGTACCGGCATCAACAGCGGTCAAAATGAACAAGGCTTCAAACAGAATGGCGAAGTGATACCAGAACGCCATTGTGTTTTCGCCCGGCAGCACGTGGTGCAGGATCTGCGCAATACCAACAGCCAGTGTCGGCGCGCCGCCAGCACGGGCCAGAACGGTGGTTTCACCGATGTCTTTGGCCAATGCGGTCAGTTGATCCGGGGTAATCGCAAAGCCCCAGCTGGTCACGGTTTGCGCCACAGTCACCACATCACCACCAACAATGGCGGCCGGGCTGTTCATAGCGAAGTACACACCCGGCTCGATCACCGAAGCGGCAACCATTGCCATGATGGCCACGAAGGACTCCATGAGCATGCCGCCGTAGCCGATGTAACGGGCGTTGGCTTCGTTATCCAGCAGTTTAGGCGTAGTACCTGAAGAGATCAGTGCGTGGAAACCCGACACCGCGCCGCAGGCAATGGTGATGAACAGGAACGGGAATAGACCGCCCTTCCAAACTGGGCCGTTGCCGTCGATGAACTGAGTCACGGCCGGCATTTTCAGCTCGGGCATGGTGACCAGAATGCCGATAGCCAGCGCAATGATGGTGCCGATTTTCAGGAACGTGGAAAGGTAGTCACGCGGCGCAAGCACCAGCCACACCGGCAAAACCGCCGCCACAAAGCCATAACCGATCAACATCCAAGTGATTTGCACACCGGTGAAGGTGAACACCGGAGCCCACTCTGGGCTTGCCCCAATTTGACCACCCAGCCAGATCGAGCCGAGCAACAACAGCACACCGATAAGCGAAATTTCACCGATGCGGCCCGGGCGGATGTAGCGCATGTAAATGCCCATAAACATCGCAATCGGGATGGTTGCCATCACCGTGAACATGCCCCATGGGCTTTCGGCCAAGGCTTTAACCACGATCAACGCCAACACCGCGAGGATGATGATCATGATCAGGAAGCAGCCAAACAGCGCGATGGTGCCGGGCACCTTGCCCATTTCTTCGCGCACCATGTCACCCAAGGAGCGACCGTTGCGACGTGTGGACAAGAACAAGACCATAAAGTCTTGAACCGCGCCCGCCAGTACCACACCGGCAATCAGCCACAGCGTGCCAGGCAGGTAGCCCATTTGCGCAGCCAGTACCGGGCCGACCAAGGGGCCAGCACCTGCGATGGCGGCAAAGTGGTGTCCGAAAAGAATATGTTTATTGGTTGGTACGTAGTCCAGACCATCGTTATTGAGCACCGCGGGGGTTGCACGACGCGGATCCAGTTGCATCACTCGCGTTGCAATAAACAGGCTGTAATAACGGTAAGCAACGAGATAGATCGCCACCGCTGCGACAACAATCCACAGCGCGTTGATCGCCTCACCCCGGCGTAATGCCACTACGCCAAGGGCGCACGCTCCTACAATTGCCAGCAGCAGCCACGGAAGGTGGCGTAGCAGGCTATTTTTATTATTCATGTTTGAATTCCGGCCAGTTGGACAAGAAGGACTGCCTTCGCAGTGTAGCGCTCCTGTGTCCAAAGGCCACCCCCTTACCTTGGTCTAGAGCCTTCTTTTGCAGATTTCTGCTTGGCGGAGGTTTAAATAAAACGCCGATGTAAGTCAGGAAAAATCAACTGAGCAAACCACACAGGAAAACCCGGATGTAACAGCCGAGACTTGGGCGACGGACTGTCTACCACGCCCAACTGCACCAGTTGCTTTAACTGGTAGATGGCCGTTCGCTCATCTAACCCCATAAACACATTGAAGTCTTTGCGCGATACAGCACCTTGGGTGTAAGCATCTGATCCCCCATCGCAACCCTGTCGACAGTGATCGGATCAAACAGTAGCGGCTCAAGCTAGCCTATTGCGTTGTAAACGCCTGTGATTGCTCGACTCTTTTGCACATTTATTTGCACAAATTGTTTTAGGGAAAACCCTTTAAACACGAGTCAAATCCGACGTTATCCGACAAAACATAACTCGCCTATTGCAGATTATTTTACAGATTCAAAACCCTATTCAAACAGCGCGTCCAGCGCTTGCTCCAGTCGGGTCACACCGATCACCTTTAAGCCCGGCGGGGATTCTTTGGGCGCGTTGCCTTTAGGCACGATGGCGCGTTTAAAGCCGTGTTTGGCCGCTTCTTTCAAACGCTCTTGGCCACTCGGCACCGGGCGCACTTCACCGGACAAGCCGACTTCGCCAAACACCAGTAAGTCGTGAGGCAGCGGCCGGTTGCGCAAACTGGACATGACGGCAGCCATCAAAGCCAAATCGGAGGCGGTTTCAAGCACTTTGACCCCGCCTACAACGTTAAGAAATACGTCTTGGTCGTGAGTCGGGATACCACCATGGCGATGCAGAACAGCCAGTAGCATGGCCAGCCGGTTTTGATCCAAGCCCAGGGTCACGCGGCGCGGGTTGGACATATGACTGTCGTCAACTAGCGCCTGCACTTCCACCAACATGGGCCGCGTCCCTTCCCAAGTTGCCATTACGACGCTGCCAGGGACTTCTTCCTGGGCACGCGTCAGAAAGATCGCAGAAGGATTGGAGACTTCTTTCAAGCCTTTGTCGGTCATTCCGAAAACGCCCAGTTCGTTGACGGCGCCAAAACGGTTTTTAACCGCGCGCAGCAAGCGCAACCGCCCGTCGGACTCGCCCTCGAAGTACAAAACAGTGTCCACCATGTGCTCCAGCACGCGAGGCCCAGCGAGGGCGCCTTCTTTGGTGACGTGGCCAACCAGAAAAATCGCCGTGCCGCTGGATTTGGCATAACGCACCAACAACGCCGCGCTCTCGCGCACTTGGGATACACCGCCTGGAGCAGATTGCAGTTGCTCGGTGAAAATGGTCTGGATCGAGTCGATCACCATGACCTTGGGCTTTTCAAGCTTGGCAGTGGCGATGATGTTTTCGATGCAGGTTTCGGTCATCACCTTGAGCTGGTCTTGAGGCAAGCCTAGACGCCGGGCGCGCATGGCCACTTGTTGCTGGGATTCCTCACCGGTGACGTACAGCGCCGGCATGCGCACGGCCATCTGACACAGGGTTTGCAGCAAGATGGTGGATTTACCAATGCCAGGGTCGCCACCGATCAACACCACAGAGCCGTCAACCAGACCGCCACCGAGCACCCGATCCAGCTCACCAGATGCGGTTGAAAAGCGCGGAATCTCTTCGATACTGACTTCAGCTAGGGTCTTGATTTGAGCTTGCTGTCCGGTCCAGCCCGTGCGGCCGCTGGGTGGCGCAGCCGAACCGCTTTCTACGACTGTTTCAACCAAGGTGTTCCAGACGCCGCATTCTGCGCACTGCCCGGCCCACTTGGGGAAGGTTGCACCGCACTCAGTGCAGCCAAATATGCGCTTAGCCTTGGCCATCTGAACTCCCTACAAAAAGACCGATGATAGCCCACCCGATGGCTATCAGTACCACAGCCTTGCATGGATCCCGTTGTAGCGGTGTCCAGACCAGGGTGGCAAAAAACCATCGGGCGCTAAACTTATGCGCCCTAGACGGGTCAACCCGTGTGCGGGCTGGCAAGCGAGATTTGCAAGGCTGATTTACACTGCAACCACCAACCTCATCTGTAACAAGGAATAACCAATGAGCGTGTTAAGTGAGTTCAAGGCCTTCGCGGTCAAAGGAAACGTGGTCGATATGGCCGTGGGTATCATCATCGGCGCAGCATTCGGCAAAATCGTTTCGTCCTTCGTCGGCGATGTGGTCATGCCTCCTTTGGGTCTGTTGATCGGAGGAGTGGACTTCACTGATCTGGCCGTTACGCTCAAAGCGGCGGTCGGAGATGCACCGGCAGTCGTGCTGGCGTACGGTAAATTCATTCAGACCGTGATCGACTTCGTGATTGTGGCGTTTGCGATCTTTTTAGGCGTTAAGGCGATTAACCGCCTGCGCCGTGAAGAAGCGGTGGCACCCAGCACTCCCCCGTTGCCTTCTAAAGAAGAGCAACTACTGGGTGAGATTCGCGACCTGCTTAAAGCGCAAAATAAACAGCCCTAATGCGCCAAGTTAAAATAACGGCGCCCTAGGGCGCCGTTATTAATTAATAAACACGCTTACTGTAATCACCAGTAGTTCTCTACAGCGACTTGGCCAGGGCGACGCGTCAAATTCAGCTGCAGGTCTCGCTCTTTCAATAACTTACGCGTGTCGTCAATCATTTGCGGGTTACCGCACAACATAATGCGCGAGTGCTCTGGCGATAACTCAACCCTCGCCGCACGCTCTAATTCACCGTTCTCGATTAACGTGGTAATACGCCCATTTAATACGCCGGGTAGTTGCTCGCGGGTAACAATCGGAATATAGGTCAGCTTGTGCGCATGCTCGACGAGATAGTCGCGCTGCCCCAGTTCGGCAATCAACTTTTGATAAGCCAACTCACGGGCTTCTCGTGCGCTATAGACCAAAACGATACGTTCAAACTTCTCCCACACTTCAAAGTCCTGCAGGATCGAGACAAACGGTGCAATCCCGGTCCCCGTCGCGAGTAGCCACAGATCACGGCCATCGACAAAGCGATCCAGGGTCAAATAGCCAAAAGCTTGACGGTCAACCAGCAAGGTATCGCCCACTTGTAACCGGCTCAGCTCGCTGGTGAACTCCCCTCCCGGCACCACAATGGAAAAGAACTCCAGAAACTCGTCGTGCGGTGAGGACACCATGGAGTAGGCACGCCACACTGTACTGCCATCGGCCTTGGTCACACCGAGCCTAGCGAACTGCCCAGCGCGAAAGCGAAAACCTTGGTCGCGGGTGGTACGCAAGGTAAACAGGTTAGGGGACAGGGGCTTAACATCGAGAAGCGTTTGGCGGGTGAATTTTTCGGCGCTGTCGGTCATGGGGCGCTCCATTGGGCTAATGCTCCCTAGTGTCGCGCAAACAGCCCAAGAGGAACACCGACGGTTTGTGATGGTATTGCACTTGTCATAAAAACCACCTTCAAGACAGATAAAGAAAGGCCCCAATGTATTACGGTATTTACTTCCAAAAAACAGCATTAGAAAAACTGAAAGCCACCCAATAACTGGCGTCAAAAAAACAGCTCCCCCATTACCTACAACTAAAGTTGTACGGCTTCCAGAACTTTAAAAACTAGAGTAATCACTCACAAATACCTGTAGAAAATTCCTACATACTTTGAGGACTTATGAACTATCCTTAAATTTCATTTTGGATCCACCCGCGGGGCATCGCCACAGTCATGGGCACTGCAAATTATTCACCTCAAAAACAAGAGCTTGTTCAGTTAGGCGAATATAATTTGTCTACACATACACGCAATCGAATTGAACTCTTCGGCTTTGAGAGTTACTTTTTTAGAATTGCCCCGCGATATGGAAACATTCAAAAAGATAGTAGAACATTAACAAACTATCCTATTGAGTTTATAAAGGCATTCGACGCCAGTTGCCTGACCCATAAGAACCCAATCGAGAACCACTTTAAAAGCTCTATTGCTCCGCTGTTATGGGATCAGCAGTTGTTCAGCGAAACACCCGGACTCCAAGAAGCATCACACTCATACGGCCTCAATTATGGCTGGTCGCTGTCCGCTCACGACGCCAAAGGGACGATCAGCATTCTGAGCCTGTCACGTAGCAGTGCGCCGGTTTCGCCGCAGGAGTTCAGTAACAAGATCGGCGATTTGTTGTGGCTATGCCATCAGTTGCACACCGCAATGAGCGAAACACTCGCAGTGAGTACTAAGGTTATTGAGGCTAACAACCGCTTATCCGTTCGCGAGTTAGAGATTCTGAAATGGACGGCTCAAGGCAAAACTGCCTCTGACATTGGCATGATCCTGAGCCTGACGACCCGCACGGTAAACTTCCATATCAGCAGTTCAATGCGCAAAATGGGCGCTACCAACAAGACATCGGCGGTGGTGCTCGCTGCCAAATGCGGCCTTATCTAAGCTGGGATCAACCCGGTACAGCGGCCAACCCGAACAAAAGCGTCGGGCTTTCTTAAGTAAAAAAAAGTAAAATCACCGCCACCTGAAAATGCCACGGCCTCCATGGCTGCCTAAATGTATCTGCGTACCTATCAAGCAGCCGTCGATTCCCCAGAGTTTGTATAAATGCCTGCGCTCGAAAGCCCTTTCGCACACCTGCACCTGATCCGCCAACCTGAACAACAGAACGAGCCGCTCCAGGCCTTTGACGCTGCGGATGAGTATTTACTTAACCACGTGGCCGAATTGGCACTGCCCGTTAACAGCCGGGTTCTGGTGCTTAACGATAGTTTTGGCGCTTTGGCCGTCAGCTTGGCCAGTACGATGCAGGTCACCAGTAGCACTGACTCATTCCTCGCAGTTAAAGCCTTGGAGAAGAATCTGGTGCGTAATGGTCAGGCCTATGATGCCGTCTCAATCATTGCCGCCAGCCAACCGCCAGTCGGCCCATTTGACTGTGTGCTGGTGCGGGTGCCAAAAACACTGGCATTGCTTGAGGAGCAATTGATTCGCCTGCAAGGCCAATTGGCGCCAGGTGCACAGGTCATTGCCGGAGCGATGATCAAGCACTTGCCGCGCGCAGCAGGCGACTTACTGGAACGCTATGTCGGCCCTGTACAAGCCTCGCTAGCGGTAAAAAAAGCTCGCTTGCTGACCGCCACCCCACAAAATTTAGGGCCGTTTACCTCGCCCTATCCTTCGCGTTATTCGCTAGATAAGCCCGCGATTGAGCTACTCAACCATGCCAATGTGTTTTGCCGCGAAGGGCTGGATATTGGCACCCGCGCCTTTATGCCGCACCTGCCGAGTAACCTGGGCTCTGCCCGTGTAGCCGATCTAGGGTGCGGAAATGGCGTGTTGGCCATCGCCAGTGCCCTGAACAACCCACACGCGCAGTACACGTTGGTGGATGAGTCATTTATGGCGGTGCAGTCTGCGCGTGAGAACTGGCAGGCCGCGCTGGGTAATCGCGAGGTGGCTATTGATGCGGGTGATGGTTTAGCCGGGCAGGCGCCGGACTCATTAGATGTGGTGTTGTGTAATCCGCCGTTCCACCAACAACAAGTGGTCGGCGACTTTTTGGCCTGGCGCATGTTCCAGCAAGCCCGAGAAGCGCTGGTGGTCGGAGGTGCGCTGTACATCGTGGGTAATCGCCACTTGGGCTACCACAGTAAATTGGCCAAGCTGTTCCGGGGTGTCGAGCAAGTGGCCGCCACACCCAAGTTTGTGATTCTCAAGGCGCGTAAATAACGCCAGAAACACCCAAAAACCGTAGGAGGTTCCCTGTCGTCCAGACGCCGCGCTGTCGCGCACGGTGTTTGGGTGCATCTCTATTTTCGTAGGAGCTGGCGCAGCCTGCGATATTTTGATTTTCTACAGCAACATCAAAAGATCGCAGCCTTCGGCAGCTCCTACAGTGACTCCTTTAGCAAGTGTTTGATTTGTTGATTTTCCCTTAAGCGCACAGACCTGTTTTTTGGACTGCCCCCCAAAAGTTGGACAGGTTAGCTAGCAATCTGCGCAGCCCGGGTCCTGTACTCCACAGGGCTTAGGTTGTTGAGCGTCAGTTTGATGCGGTGATGGTTGTAATAGTGGATGTATTCA
>NZ_LLWH01000047.1 GCF_001411475.1 Pseudomonas endophytica
CTGCTAGAGAAGCGCCCGGCGGCTTGCGCATTAGGCGTTGAAACTTTACGTCGCAGCCAAACTGGACAAGCTGCTCTACTGCGTTGTAAAGCCACTCAGCGCGTGCAAATTCCAGAGGGTTTTCGCTTACCGGAGGCGGCAGTTGTTGGTCATGCTCAAACTGAGCCTTGCGTAGTGCTGACATGATCGCCTCCAAGACGGCAGATAGTGATAGGGGGAGGGGTAATCGTTTGCGTGCAAGCTTTGACTTTTTATAAAAAATGGACATAGAAAAGCCCAGGCTAAGCTGGGCTAACTTGCTGTTGAACATGAAGTTTTCAGAGTTAAGTTATGATAACGCTGACTTGTGACTAGGACTAGCTATGTAGACTAATATCTACTTAACTGAGCCGTAAAGTTCCGAATTCTGTAAGGGTGATATTGTTGAGGGATTGCAAGACTTAAATCTATGATAAAGCTCTTCTCTGTGAATCATTATTTGCTTGGGAGCCCCAACGCAAAGAATTGCCTTGTCACCACTGATTCCTTTGATTTTTATGCTGATGTCATCACCAATTCTTATTGATTCACCGATTCACCGATTCACCGATGCAGCGGGTTAGCGTTAGCATGGGTCTACTCCTACAATGCATGCATGTTTATTGATTTTAGTGTTTAGCAGAGAAATCAATATTTCATGCATAGCAGCCGAAATCAATAATTACCGATATTGAAGTTTTCCAAATTGTATTGAATTGTAATTTGCAGGATGTGGTCGTTTATGGACTTTTTAAATTTAAGTAGCCTTCGAATGTAGTCTGATTTCGGGTCAAATTTTCGTATTAGATCATTGCTCTGACTTTTTATCGTCAATCCTAATTATTCGTTCGTTCGACTAGGCGTTAGAAAAGGTATCGGCGCTATCAGTCCTACGCTCTGCCTGAATACGCTGGTAAATCTCTTCCCGGTGTACCGCGACAGATTCCGGGGCGACAATTCCGAGCTTCACTTGCTGACCAGTAACGCTCAGTACCTGCACGCTAATGTCGTCGTTAATGCGGATGGTTTCGCCTACGCGGCGGGTGAGTATCAACATGGTCCTTCTCCTTGTTGGTGGTTTTCCCGCTGCACCCGGCTATCAGGTGCAGGAGTGAAAATCCCCAATCAACTCATACAGTCAATTCGCAGCATTCAGCCCGACGAACTATTCGCACATGAGCTATTCGCCGTTCAGGTACTCGCCTGTCTCGTTGCAAAGGGCTGTCACCAAGCATTGAATGCATCGCTAGTAAGGCGGCTAGCACAAAGCAGAGCGGGGTGATGATCTGGCGCTTCATAGCCTCAGCAACCAGCGCTGTACGCTTGGTCACGCCCATCTTGAACATGGCGCTGGTGAGGCGATTCTTTACGCTGCCGTACTCAATCCCGGCCTCTCGGGCGATCTCTTTCGAGGTGAAGCCCTGAGCAATCCAAAGCAGAAATTCAAGCTCTCTTGGCGCCAACCCACGCCCTAAGTGGCCTTTCCATCCGCCGTTTGTGATTGTTGATTCCATTGTGTTGGCTCCTGGTTGGTTTCCCGTCAGGCCCTCTTGGGAAGGCCTGCCAGTGAAATCAATCGTAGAAAAAGTCATCCTCATCAAACCCCGGGCCTACAGCAGGCTCATCGATCAGCGTGAAGAGCTGCCCGAGAGGCCTAACAGTGATCACGAAGTTGTCGTGCTCCTCGTAAACTCCCATCTCTGCGCAGTAGCGCAGAGATACGCCTGATTTGAAGTAGTGAAATTCGATTGCTGTGTACGGCACCTGTACTTGCATCTGTCATCCCTCCCGGTGGTTTTCCCAATGCAGCCTGTTGCCAAGCTGCATCAGTGAAAACTTCATGGAAGCCGAGCAGCCAACGCCAGGCGCTCATGCAAGCGGGCGCGGTGATGGTGGAACCACTGGATCATTTCAGTCTTTGCAGGGGGCCAGCCTGCCCCTTCTCGTCACTCAGCCATGAAGCCCATGATGTTGGTTGCTACACCGCGAGCCCGACGGGCTTTGAATTGCCCCATGGATTCGCCTTCGGCGCGAAGCTGGTTTTGGTTGCGCACCTGATTACCCTCCGGTTGGTTTCCCGTCAGGCCCTGCTTTCAAGGCCTATCGGTGAAACCCCCGGACTCGCTACTGGCGGCAGACCGGGGTTGTTGCGTCAGCGATGTTTGGCCCGTTGCCCGCTGCTGATTGCAGGGCTGGCCGATCGTCTTCGGTGTGGGCTTCGAGCTTCCTACTCACGGCGTCAAACAGCATTTGTTCGCCGTGGATCACAGGTCCTTACAACATGCACGCTACAGCTCTGAATGCCCTGGCTGATTGGGGCAGGGTGCATGAGGTCCGGCGTTCCCAGCCGAGGCTATCGGGATCGCTAATTCAGTTCGGTATCTCTCCCTTCTGCCGCTGGGATTCGCGGGGCGTATTGCTTGCCGGGTCATTCTCACGGTTCGAGCGTTTCGCTCTCGATCAGCCGTACAGGGTTCTCCTGTCGTGGGCGGGCTATCTGACCCGTCTGATCGCCGGTCGCCGGTAGAGGCAATGCGGTCTGTTGATGTTTCTTGTGTTGCGCTAACTGTTAAAGAGCGGTTGGGCTCTTGGCCCCGTCGCGGCGTATTGCTTGCTGCGATGAGGTTAATTTAGCGCTGAGCTAAAACCACGTCAATAGCTTCAAGCTAAATATTTTAGCTTTAGGGTAAATGCGTTTTGCTTCCCGTAAGAAGCAGGTCGACTCTAAGCAGTCTTTCGAGCGTCTTTACGTGAGACTTAGCACTGAGCTATTATTTTGGAATGCTGTATGGATAAACAGTTGATTCAATGAGGTGGAGTATGAGTGTTCAGCAGGTAAGAAATAGGGAAGCGGGCGCGTCCATGTCTGGCATGGAGAGGTTAAGCCTGCGAGTTTCCGAGATGATCAATCACCCGATCGCGCAACTTCGGCGTTCGGTGATGATTCACAAGCTGGACACAGACGGGGAGCGCGAATGGGAGGAGGTGATGGGGGTACTGTCAGAAACCAATGAGCTGGACATGACCATCAACGATGACGGCACGATTACTCTGAAGTGGGAAATGATTGCTGATGAGGATCGCCAGATCGAATCTGACGAATTCGAAGCCGAGGAAGAGCCTGCGCCTTTCTAGCGGACATAAAAAAGCCCGCTACAGGCGGGCTTCCTTTGTTCTGTGTGTAGGTCTTAGAGCTGCTATTGGGCGTCCATTTCCGCAATTAAACGATTAAGTGATGCCTCGTAGACGGTTTTTTCGGCGCTTTCCTCAAGTAGATCGCGCGGAGTGCTGAGCCAATCCATATATCCAAGCCATGATGCGTAGTACGGGGTGATTATTGGCTTGAGGTCTGGTTGAGCCCGAATCTCGTCTCTGAGGTATCCGCGCCCCTTGGGCTTGTTCTCGTCTACGCAAGCCTGGGCGGTTTTAAACGAGGATTTCACAGCAGCTTTATATTTAGCGCTTGCTTGACCGCTATCTCTACCAACTAGGAAAGCTTCGGTGTGGGCTCCTGTGCTATCGACCCGACATGCAGCCACCAATCCTTCCATGCGCTCAATAAAGCTTGGATCGGCGCTTGCCGGGCTCGCAACAGTCATAAGCCCGAGAAAAAAAATTATTGCCCCGATGGTGGTTTTCTCTTTCATTGGATTCCTCCCTAAACAGGTCTGAACTTTACCATTTGCGGCTTTGAGTCACTATTGACGGGGGTGCAGACACAATAAAGCCCGCTCGGGGCGGGCTGAATTTGAGATGTGCGCTTTAGCTAAATCAGTCTTTGTAGGTCAGTTCGCCGAAAATGGAATGGTTAGCCCTGATCTGCTTAAGCACCTCGACGGCGTCTGCCTTTTCTTCGCGCCAGGCTAATCGGGAGCGGCAAGGGCTTCAATTTGAGCCTGGAGCCTTAAGTCGTGCCAGGCTCTGTTGGATATAACCCGCGTTCTCACCGATAGTCTCAAGTGAGCCGCGTACATTTTCGTCCGCTTGCGTACCGCCCTGTTCTGCGACCCAAAGAGATAGCTCCATGATAGCAGCCTCAAGGGCGAGTTGGTTTTCGTAGATCCGTTCAAGGACATCTGGGAGGGAGTGGGGCGTAGGCATAGGACTGACTCCAGAGGAAATGCCTTCAGCGTAGCAGGAGGCCAGATACAAGAAGCCCGGCGCTGGGCCGGGCTTGGAACAAAACAAGAGTCTTATGGATTTATCGGGAAGACTATCCACGGTAGCCTATTATTATAAATATCGATTTAGCATTGTCATATAGATTGTAAAGGCTAGTCAGAAATACTGATATAAGCAGGCATTCTAGTGCTGTTTTTGAATGAGGTACATTGGCGGTGAAAATAGTTGAATTTATCAAGGTAAGGAGTGTGATTGAGCTGAATATGAGAAATATTTGCTCGCATGTGGATTTCCTAAAAGCACTTATTGTCAAATTAAAGTTTGCGCCAGTCTTGTCAATCAGCTCCCTCATTCTGCTCAGCACAACCCCTGCAGTTGTCGTGTTTATTGCGAGCAGTGCAATTTGTAGATTTATCAAGTTGCTATCAAGAAATCTCATGATGTAATGCGAGTCAATCCAGTCAGAAACAAGTCTGACTGCTGCCCCCATCAGTATCATCATTGAAAATGTCTTGATTGTGTCAATCACTGATTGAACCTCTCTAGCAGCAGGTATAGTCCATCTTGAGTCAGATTATCTACCGTAAACTCATCAATCTCAAGTGTTTTAATTTCCGTATTTGTTTGTATCTTCTGTCTTATGCCATTGATTTTCACGCTTATGTTTCCGCCGCCCTGCGATGCATACTCAACCAGGCCGGCCACTATTCCGTTGGATTCATTCAGCTCTAGGGCGGCCCCTTGATCGGCATTTAGCTCGACATTTGTCCTGTGTGAATTGGTCTCCTCATTTATTGACTTTAAGTCAATTGTGAGGGATTTTGATATGTTGGACATATTTGGCGATATGAGTTCAAACTTTACAGATGATACTTCATCTACGTGCTTGTTTACGATTTCCCAAAAATCACGCTTATCGAAACGTGGTTCAATATGCAGGGTGAGCTGTCTGGTGCGAAGTCCGTGCTCAAGATTTTTCTGTAGCAGCTTTGTGACTGCTCGCGTACTAGAAAAGGCTTTTATGTTTCGTGAAATGGCTATTGATTGTACGGCTGGATCATTATTTATAATGACGGTTATGTGAGGCCAACTGTCTATCGTTGACTTCTTAAGGTCGGTAGTGCCAATTTCTACGTGTTTCTTTGCGCCGAGCTTAAATGCAATCCATGGACCACCTACTGGGATCTTTTTCTGTATGATGTCAAACGTTCGATGGTTTATTGTTATTAGCTTGTCAACAATCTCGCCAAATATATTATTCTTTTCTTCTTTCAGCTTCTCAATCGAAAGATTCTCTATATAGAGGTCATCATGAATGTTTCTGCTTATTGGAAGAAGCTGGAAGCGATACAAGTCAAAAGTTAGCTTTTTGTACTCCATTACTATTCCCTATTTGCCTTTCTACGCAGCAATTCTGTTTTTGATCTTGATTTTATTGGTGTCAGCCAGTGAGTATCTTTCAGCGCTCATTACGTATAGCCAGTCATCGGTTACCAAGTCTTCCCCCGGGCAATCCTTCACGCCTTCACCTCGTCCGCATTACCCTCCCAGCTCACTCGCGCTTCCAAACCGAATGGTTCCGCGCAAGCACCTTCACCAGCGTCCGATCACACATATCAGCTATGAGCAGCAGCTTATTTGCTTCATCGAGGTTGCCCGCCTGAATCTGGCTCCACGCTTTAACCCGCACCCTGTGCCCGTGGTCATAAATCTTTTCGTATGACTTGGCTATGGCTTCGTCTCTGGAAGGCTTTTGCATGGGTAGGCATCTCGCTTATCTCATTGACGAACTTCATGTAGGCGCTTAGCTAAACCAGATTGGCGTTCCACACCAGAAGCACCCGCGCTTGGATGTACGTGTCGTCTTTCCGAATTTGGCGCGCGCGGTGCAGTTCGTTGTCGGAGATCATTTCAAAATGTTCTTCATCGACAATTTGCAGGCGCTTTATGTACTGGTGTCCTTGCCAAGAAAACAGGTAAATGCCATCCCCTGTGAACTCGCGGATGGTCACGTCTACAAGTAGCGGATCGCGATGCTTAATCGTAGGCGCCATGGACTGGCCCCAGCCCGTCACGACCTTTAAATGAAAATGCTCTTTGAACTCAACACCCATTTCGCGAAGGTGTTGGGGGCTTACCCGTACGTCCTGCAACATTTCAGGATAGTCATGAGGAACCTCGCCACCGCCCATCGCGCCACGGACATCGTAGTGGGCGATCCATACTTCATCGCCTACTTGGCCCGGCTTGAAGTGGTCAGCACTGAGGACATCGCTTGTCCCATCAGCAACTGCAACGATTTTGTCTCGAACCTCTCCTGAAAGCCCTTTAACCCTGGCAAGCATTTGCTTGACCTGGTCAGCAGCACTCAGTGTAGGTGACGGTTCCTTAATTACCGATCCGTTGTCAGCCTCTTCTAAAGAAGGGTAGATGTAGGTGCTCGAGTCACCATGCGGCAACGAATCAAACCAGCCACGCGGGAGTCCTTCAACGGCTTCGATTCGACGTGCTACATCATCCCCTAAATTTTTAGCGGTCTTGTCCGACAGGATCTGACTTAGATGCGCAGGAGCCATTCCCCAGCGTTCAGCGCATGCGCCTTTCTTCTGGTTGCCGATCAGGCTGATTAGTTGCTGCTTGCGAATCGCATAGATATCCATGCGAGCAAGAATGCCAGCGTTTAGCTCAATGCTAAATGTACTCAAAGCTAAATATTCCTTGCTGCGATGTTAGCCATGAGCTAAATTTCGCTTATCTGTAAGGAGAATCCCATGAATGAGCATCTGCGCGACTGGCTAGCCAGCGCTCCAAATGACCGACGCAAAGCTGTCGCGGACGCCGCAAAGACCACAGTCGGCCACCTTTGGCAATTGGCGGGCGGTCACCGCAAGGCATCCGCTGAGCTTGCCGATCGCCTACAAGACGCTTCTGGTGGCGAGATCACCATTGCAGGCCTTCGCCCAGACCTTCTTGATTTGGCGCACAAAGTCCTGCGCGGCGCTGCTTGACACCTCTGCCACCAATCCATGTAGCCAGTATCAGCTTTGTTGATCTGCACAGAAAGAAACCTGAGGTCACTGGAGTTTTAACCAGTTGATCTTCGGTTGGATTAAGCGGGAAGGGTGAAGCTTAATCGCCGAATTTCAGGCACAAAAAAGCCGACGGTCGAGGTCGGCTGATTCATTAAAACACTGTGAGGCCGATTATATGCAAACCCAGCCACATATCAATAGCCCCAACAATCTCGCGCCACGTTTTTCGCAATCTGAAAACGTGGCGCGGACTATGTCATCGCGAGAAATCGCTGAACTGACCGGAAAGCAGCATCAGCACGTCAAGCGTGATGTGGAAAAGATGCTGGCTGAACTTAAAGAAGATACGTCCAGTTTTGGACGCATCTATTTGGACAGCATGAACCGCCAGCAGACAGAGTATTTGCTTGATCGCGAGCATACAGACTGTCTTCTCACCGGTTACAGCTCGGCAATGCGCATGGCGGTGATAAAACGCTGGCGAGAGCTGGAAGGCGGTCGTGTTATCGCCTCGCTACCTGACTTTTCGAACCCTGCTGCCGCTGCCCGCGCATGGGCTGACGAGGTTGAGAAGAAACAGGCCGCCGAAAAGGCTCAACTGCTGCTTAGCGTCGAGGTTCAGGCTCAAGCCACCAAAATTCACTCCTTGGAAAATCTGTTCAGAGAAGGCATGACCCACACCCAGTTTTGCAAGGGACTCAATGGCGTCAACGTCATGCAGGTGGGCAAGTATCTTGAAACCCGAAGTTGGCTCTACAACGAGAGCAAGTCCGGTCTGCGCCTGCGAGTGGCGTGCTACGCCCGCGACAAGTACATGACCGAGCACCAGCACGAAGTCACCCCACACGGCAAAGAGCCATTCATTTCGTACACGCCTGTTCTGCTCAAAAAGGGTGCGATTCGGCTTTATGACCTGTATCTGGCTGGGGAATTGCCCATGAAAAAGACATGGGACGGTCTGCATACCCATGATAAAGCAGTGAGGACTGAGTAATGGCTCGCGCACGCAACATCAAGCCCGGGCTGTTCAGTAATGAACTGCTCGTCGAGCTTCCAGCATTTGACCGCCTGGCCTTCATTGGCCTTTGGTGCTTGGCCGACCGGGAAGGGCGCCTTGAAGATCGCGTCAAGCGAATCAAGATTGAGCTGTTCCCTTGCGACGACTACGACGTTGACGCAGGCCTTAATCGCCTAGCTGCTGCTGGGTTCATTTCTCGATATCAGGTGGCTGGCTTCTCTGTCATCGAGATCGTCAACTTCCAAAAGCATCAGAGCCCGCACGGATCTGAAAAAGACAGCGTTCTCCCCGACATTAACGGGTATCTCACTGTTTACGAACGGAAAAAGAACGTTGTTGTAGCAGGCTCTCAACGGAAGGTTATTGTAGGAGAACAAGATTTTAACGTTAAACAACCGTTAGAGCCTGTTAACCCATCGTTAGATAACGCCCTGATTCCTGATTGTGGAATCCTGATTCCTGATTCCGGATTCACTGCTTCTCCGAATCAAGATCAACACCACTCTCTCAACGCGGGTGAAGAAATTCCGGGCTCAGGCTTCGAAGGCTTCGATGATCTCGAAGACCTTCCCCCGGAAGAAGGCGAGCCACCTGTTGACCCAAAGACCCCTGTCGAGATGACGCTGGATTGGATGCCTGACGCCAATCTGCTGAAGACGTATTGCGTGCACTTCGGCGTCCCGACTGAGCTGTTCACCAAGTACGCTGTGGCCCCGTTCACCGCTCATCACGAAACAACAGGCCTCCTGCAAACCCAATCCAAATGGGTGTCGCTACTGGTCAAATGGGTGAAGGACGACAAGAACCGGGCGAGCAATATCCGCCCATTCCCGAAACCCCAAGCCATTGCAAGGCACACCCTGACCGAGAGCCGTGATTACAAAGCAGGCACCAAGGAGAACGCCAATGGCACGTTCCGTCTCTGACCTCGGCCCGCACCTGGACCGTAAGTTTGGCGTTATTGGCCGCCAGCCGGCGCGCTGTGACACGCACGGCGAATACTCGGCGGTGATGCTCAGGGCTGGTGGTGTTTCTGGTTGCCCGATCTGTGCCAGCGATAAGCGCGACATGGAAGAGCTGGAGCGCAAGCGCTTTCAGTTCCGGACGCTGCAGCACGACGCCGCCAAGATTCCCAAGCGCTTTACAGACAAGTCCTTCGCCAGCTTTGTGGTTTCGTCGCCGGCACAGCAAGTCGCTCTGGATGCCTGCATGGAGTACGTAGACAACTTCTCGAAGCACAAGCGGCAAGGGCGCTGCATGTTGCTCCTTGGCAAGGTCGGCACCGGCAAGACGCACCTAGCCACATCCGCAGTGAGCGCACTGATCAACGAGCAACTGGTTAAAGCGATCTACCGCACTGTCGGCTCCGTCATCGGCGATATCAAGGCGACCTACAGCGACAAGTCTGGCGAAACCGAAGCCCACATCATGCGTGAGCTGATCGGTGCTGACCTGCTAGTACTGGACGAAGTAGGGGCCACCAAGCAAAGCGAGTTCGAGCTGGCCACGCTGTTCAGCATCATCAACGGCAGGTATGAGCAGGGGCGCCCGATGATCATCGTCAGCAACCTCTCGCCTGCCGAGCTGAACGATGCCCTGGGCGTGCGCTGTGTCGACCGCATCCGCGAGAACGGCTGCATTGGTGTGGCGTTTGAGTGGGAATCGCAGCGCGGCAAGGAGGGGTTCTGAAATGACCGAATTCGTAGAGGTGAAGACGCAAGACCTGTCGGGCGCGGCTCTGGATTGGGCTGTGGCAATGGCGGAAGGGGATCGGGTTGATCCGGAGGG
>NZ_LLWH01000048.1 GCF_001411475.1 Pseudomonas endophytica
GCGGTGCGCTGTTCGGCACCAGTGGGCGTTCACGCTCAATAGCTGCCAAGGTCAGCGCCTGACCGTTGGTGGCTTTGCGCAACAGAGCAGCGGCCAACGCACGCGGGCTGCAACCGATATCGGCAGTCAGACGATCCAGCAGGTCGCCGTGGGTCGATTCAGCATCAGCAACCAGTGGCGCCAAGCTGTTGGTCAGTTTCTTGATGCGAGCATCAAGTACTGCCTGAGCATCCGGCAGGCGGACCTCAGCAACTTTTTGACCGGTTACACGCTCGATCACTTGCAGCATGCGGCGCTCACGTGGCGTCACCAGCAACAGTGCACGACCTTCGCGACCAGCACGGCCAGTACGGCCGATACGGTGAACGTAGGACTCTGGATCGTAAGGCATGTCAACGTTGAACACGTGAGTGATACGCGGAACGTCAAGGCCACGAGCAGCTACGTCGGTCGCTACAACGATGTCCAAACGGCCATCTTTGAGAGAGTCGATAACGCGCTCACGTTGGTTCTGGGCAATGTCACCGTTCAGCGCAGCAGCTTTGTAGCCTTTGGCTTCAAGGGCGCTAGCCAGGTCCAAAGTCGCTTGTTTGGTTCGCACGAACATGATCAGTGCGTCGAAGTCTTCAACTTCCAACAGGCTCAATACAGCCGAGGTCTTCTGGTCAGCGTGAACCAACAGGTGAGCCTGTTCGATCGCGGTAACGGTCTGAGTTTTGGTCTGAATTTTGACGTGTTGCGGGTCACGCAGGTGGCGCTCGGCAATGGCACGAATCGACTGCGGCAAGGTTGCCGAGAACAATACGGTCTGACGAGTAGCAGGCAAAGCCTTGAAGATCACTTCAAGGTCATCCATGAAGCCCAGCTTGAGCATTTCGTCAGCTTCGTCGAGAACCAAGTGGTTCACGGTCGCCAATACTTTTTCGTCACGACGCAGGTGGTCGCACAGACGGCCCGGAGTGGCGACAACGATTTGCGCGCCATTACGGATTGCTTTCAGTTGTGGGCCCATAGGCGCACCGCCGTAAACGGCCACAACGTTAACGCCCGGCATTTGCTTGGCGTAGGTTTCAAAAGCGGTTGCTACTTGCAGCGCCAACTCACGAGTTGGCGCTAGGATCAGGGCTTGCGGTTCGCGCTTTGCAGGATCGATGCGATTGAGGATAGGTAGGGCAAAGGCGGCGGTTTTACCCGTACCGGTTTGCGCCTGACCAATCATGTCGTGACCGGCCAAAATGATCGGGATCGATTGCTGCTGAATAGCCGAAGGCTCTTCGTAGCCAGTCGCGATGACGGCTGCAAGAATATTCGGATTAAGATTAAAAGCGGCGAAGCCGCCGGTTTCCTGGGTCATGGGTCTGCCTCTAAGTGCATCCGCAAAGACCCATGCTCCAAAGCTGCGCATGCCGTGTAAGACTCAAGAGTCGCCCTGGCTGCTTTGTCGTCGGGGATTTGCGAAAACGTTAAATGAATGGAGCGTTCAGGGTAGTCCGCGAAACGGACGAGCAGCCGAAGTGGACTTCGGGAAATGCAACACCTAAACGTGGCCCGGCTAAAGGCCGGCGCGCACTATACCGGATTTCACAAAAAAAAGAAGCGCTTTTTTAATACTGAATCGTCTGTATACCTCTATAGGCCGGGCTTTGACGATAATTTGCACCTCGCGAAATCATCGCCCGCCCGCCTATGAAGGGCCTGGCGCTAAAACGATTCATCTTGGCGCTTTAGGTCGCAGGCCGGATCGCCTTGATCAAGGGTTCCAGCGAATACCCCAAACGAGACGCCAACGCATGGGCGCGAGCTGTCAAAGCGTCCCTATCAAGGTCCTGATGCAGATCACTGGGCACCAGCAGGATCACATTGCCCTCTTTGACCGGCAGTTCCCAATAGTGGCGATGGTACAAGCCCCGTAATAAAGCGGCACCCAGCGGTTTGCCGTCATCGGTTGCCCATTGATTGATCACCAGCCAGCCGTTGGGCAAAAGCTTTTTCTGGCAGTTTTCGAGGAACGTCCAGGCCAAATGACCGGGTGCTGGGCCCAAATCGTTGTACAGGTCTACAAAGATCAGGTCAGCAGGCTCGGCGCTGGGTAGCAGATCCAATGCATCACCAATACGAATGTACAGCCGCGGATCATCGTCCAAGCCTAGGTATTCAATGGCCAGACGCGGTACATCCGGCCGTAACTCAATGGCTTCGACGTCATCGAGGGGTAAAAACTTGAGGCAGGCCTGGGTCAGCGTTCCAGCACCCAGCCCCAAAAACAAAGCACTGTCTGGCGCCTCATGGCATAAGGCGCCGATTAACATGGCTCGAGTGTAGTCGTACTCCAGCCAACTGGGATCGCTGGTAAACACACAACTTTGCTCGATCGCATCGCCAAATTCGAGGAAGCGGTAATCGGCCACTTCCAGTACTCGAATCATGCCGAAATCATCATGGACTTCAGCGAGCAGGCGCTCTTCGCGCTCCTCAGACATTGCCTCTCCTTGCCGCGCCCCGGCACACACCGGACAGCACGCTAAAAACCACCACTCGAAGCCGAGCGCAAAGGCGCGATTGTCGGCCATAGCAACGCAACAGGTCACGTACTAATTGCTGCTAACATGCGCCACCCCCCAACAACACTAGAGTCTGCAATGAGCCAACCCTGGAGCCCTGACAGCTGGCGCGCCCTGCCGATCCAGCAACAACCCCACTACCCCGACGCAGCCCATTTGCAGCGGGTCGAACAGAGTCTGGCGAGTTATCCGCCCTTGGTTTTTGCAGGTGAAGCCCGCGAACTGCGTCGTCAGTTTGCTGAGGTCACTCAAGGTCGGGCGTTTCTATTGCAAGGGGGCGATTGCGCAGAGAGTTTTGCCGAGTTTTCAGCCGCCAAGATTCGTGACACCTTCAAGGTCTTATTGCAAATGGCCATCGTCATGACCTTTGCGGCGGGCTGCCCGGTGGTCAAAGTCGGGCGTATGGCAGGCCAGTTCGCCAAACCCCGCTCGGCCAACGATGAAACGATCAACGGTGTAACGCTACCGGCCTATCGCGGCGACATTGTGAACGGTATCGGCTTCGACGAACAAAGCCGCGTTCCTGACCCAGAGCGCTTGTTGCAGTCCTATCATCAGTCCACCGCGACCCTGAACCTGCTGCGCGCCTTTGCCCAAGGCGGTTTTGCCGATTTGCATCAGGTACACAAGTGGAACCTGGACTTTATCGCTAACTCGGCGCTGGCTGAAAAGTACAGCCAACTGGCTGACCGTATCGACGAAACCTTGGCGTTTATGCGCGCTTGCGGCATGGACAGCTCGCCGCAACTGCGCGAAACGAGCTTCTTCACTGCTCATGAAGCGTTGCTGCTGAACTACGAAGAAGCCTTTGTGCGGCGCGACAGCTTAACCAACGACTACTACGACTGCTCAGCGCACATGCTCTGGATTGGCGACCGTACCCGCCAGTTAGACGGCGCCCACGTCGAATTTTTACGCGGCGTGAACAACCCGATTGGGGTTAAAGTCGGGCCGACCATGAACACCGAGCAATTGATCCGCCTCATTGACATCCTCAACCCCGACAATGACCCCGGCCGCCTTAACTTGATCGTGCGCATGGGCGCTAATAAGGTCGGCGATCACCTGCCGCATCTGATCCGTGCAGTTGAGGGCGAAGGCAAACAGGTGTTGTGGAGCTGCGATCCGATGCACGCCAATACCATCAAAGCCAGCAGCGGCTACAAGACCCGCGACTTTGCGCAGATTCTGGGTGAAGTGAAACAGTTCTTCCAAGTTCATGAGGCCGAAGGCAGCTACGCGGGCGGGATTCACATCGAGATGACCGGACAAAACGTCACCGAGTGCATAGGCGGCGCGAATCCGATTACCGAAGACAGCCTATCAGACCGCTACCACACCCATTGCGACCCGCGTATGAACGCGGATCAGTCGCTGGAGCTGGCGTTCTTGATTGCCGAGACGTTAAAACAAGTTAAGCGCTAAACCCCGTGTAGGCACTGCCACAGGCTGCGATCTTTTGATCTTCAACGTTAAAAGATCGCAGCCTTCGGCAGCTCCTACGCAGTGGACTGCCTGTCAGACCGCTACGAGGTTCACTTCTTCATCGGGTCATCCCAAAACGGGCGATGACTTTCGAGTTCGATATCCGCCCGGCTCAACCCCAAGTCTTTGAGCGTCTCATCACTGATACGCCGTAACGCCGAACGCTCCCGCGCAAGTTGATACCAACGCGTAATACAAGCAAGCCATGTGATACCTGTTTGACCTTTCATCACTTGAGTCCTCCGTAGGGATGGCTCAAGTCTCGGGCCAGGCTTAAGATCAATCCAACGAATGTTTCTTATGTGATGCATCTCTGAGATTGATCAATGGCTGACTTCCCCAACATCGACACCGACCTACTACGTACTTTCGTCGCCATTGCTGATCATGGTGGTTTCACGCGCGCAGCTGATGTGGTTAATCGCACACAATCAGCGGTGAGCATGCAGATGAAACGGCTCGAAGAAGACGTGTTGCAATGCGCGCTTTTCAAACGCGAGGGCCGCAGTGTCAGCCTCACCACTGAGGGTCTGCTGTTGCTGGGTTATGCGCGGCGCATTCTGAAGTTACAGGGGGAAGTGTTCAGTACGCTGCGTAAGCCGCACATGGTGGGTACGGTCAAAATCGGCTCACCGGATGATTACGTGATGCGTTTTCTGCCAGGCGTCTTGTCGCGCTTTGCTCAAGACTATCCGCTGATCGACGTAGAGGTGCATTGCGAGCCCTCCAGCCAATTACTGCAACGTAATGACTTGGATTTAACCATCGTGACCCGCATGCCAGGCAGCGAGATGGGCCAGATCCTGCGGCACGAACGTTTCGTCTGGATGGTGGCTGAAGGTTTCTCACCACACGAACAAACACCTTTGCCGCTGGCGATGTTCAACACCGATTGTTTCTGCCGAACGTGGGCTTGCAACGCGCTGGATAACCAGCAACGCGAATACCGGGTTGCTTACACCAGCGCCAGCCTGGCAGCGATTAATGCAGTGGTCAGCACCGGGCTGGCCGTGACCGCCCAATTACAAAGCCTATTGACCCCGAATTTGCGCATCATTGGCGAGGCGCAAAATCTGCCCGAGCTACCGTCTGCCAGTATCGTGCTGCTGCGTAAACACAGCGGCGCCACCTCGCCGATCATTGAGTGCTTTGCCGACTATATCGTTGAAGGTTTTAAGCTTTAATCGCCAACAGCCCTGCACACAACAACAGGAACGCGCAGTACAAACCTCGCAACATGCGCTCTGGCAACGCGTGGGCCACTTTGACGCCCCAGCTAATGCTCAGCAGGCCACCGATTGCCAAAGGCACACCCATCAGCCAATTCACCTCGTCGTGCACCGCATAGGTCAACAAAGTAACGCCCGTGCTGGGCGCGGCCAGAGCGAGCGACAAGCCTTGAGCCATCACTTGGGTTGTCCCAAACAGGCTGGTTAAGACAGGGGCCGCAACCACCGCTCCGCCGACGCCAAATAACCCGCCAGTGGTCCCAGCAACGGCGCCGAGCACACCGTACGCCACCCAGCCATAGCGCGAAGCGTTGACCGCTTGGGTGGGCGAGCTGTAGAGCTTGATTAGGTTGTAAAGCGTCACGCAGAGCAAAAAGACAACGAAGCCCCAGCGAATCAAATACCCCTCCACGCCGACCGCGAGCATTGCGCCCAACCAGGCAAAACAAAAACTCATTCCCACCAGCGGCAGCGCTTGGCGCAGATCAATTTTGTTGCGTTGGTTATAGCGATACAACGCCAGAAACACGTTAGGCACTGCCATGACCAGCGCCGTGCCTTGAGCGATCTGTTGATCCAGACCGAACCATAAACCCAACACCGGAATCGCGATTAAACCGCCACCGATCCCAAACAGTCCGCCCAACGCACCTAGGGCCAGGCCCAAGGCTATGTACATTGCAAAATCTATCAACATTTCTGCCCCTCAATCAGAGCGGCCATGCTACCCAGTCACTCCCAGACGGCAAAGCTTTAAACCGCACCTTGCGCTTGATTTCATGAATAAAAAAACCCGACGTTAACGTCGGGTTTTTGGTCGTGCGGTTAACGCCAGAATTACTTGGCGCGGCCCTTGTAGGAGCCACCTTCACGGGTGTCGATCTCGATCATGTCGCCGATTTCGATAAAGTCAGCAACGCTCAGCTCGGTGCCGTTTTTCAGTTTGGCAGGCTTCATCACCTTGCCCGACGTGTCGCCACGAGCAGAACCTTCGGTGTAGTCAACCTGACGTACGATAGTGGTCGGCAGCTCTACGGAAACCAGACGCTCTTCGAAGAACACGGCTTCGCACACGTCAGTCATGCCTTCTTCTACGAATGGCAGAACGGCTTCGATGTCTTCGGCGTTCAGCTCGTACATGGTGTAGTCAGTAGTGTCCATGAACGTGTAGGTGTCGCCGCTGATGAAGGACAAGGTCGCTTCTTTGCGATCCAGGATCACGTCATCCAGCTTGTCGTCAGCGCTGTATACGGTTTCAGTTTTGTAACCCGTCAGCAGGTTCTTCAGCTTGGTCTTCATGATTGCGCTGTTACGACCGGACTTGGTGAACTCAGCTTTCTGAACCAGCCAAGGGTCGTTGTCGATACGAATCACTGTACCGGGTTTAAGCTCTTTACCAGTTTTCATTGCGAGTATCCGAATTTGGATTGAGATTTACAAAAATCTAGGCCGCGTATCATATCCAATTTCTATAAAACAGTACTAGCGCTTGCGCAAGATCAGCCCGTAATGACTGTCCCAGACACCATCGTTCGCTATGTTCAGTCAGCTCAGACCACTGCTCCAGCACCTTACTCCAAGCGTGGGCCATGTCAGAACCCGCGTTCCAGGCATGCCACAGCCCGGTAAGCGCTTGCGCAGCGTCAGGCGATAAGTCTTTGATGTACAACTCAAGAAACGCATTGAGTTTGACCCAATGAGCGTCTTCTTCCTGTTCATAGATGTGCCACAAAAACGGCCGCCCTGCCCATTGCGCTCTGACAAAAGAGTCCTCTCCGCGCACGGCGTTGAAATCGCAGCTCCACAAAAGACGGTCGTAATCTTCTTGTCGGACAAACGGCAAAGCTTGGATCGTTAATGCACCGCGCCGCTCAACTTGCCCCAGCGCCAACGCCTCGACTTCAAGCCAGCGCAGCAAATCACCCATTATCCGCCCTTGGGGTACCAGCAAGTGAATGGCCGTAGCACCTGTGGCCATCGCCTCTAACCAACTTGCCAGCCCGGTATTTTCGTAGGCAAACAGTGAGACCAGCCGCGCTGCGGGTGCGGGATAAACGCCCAAGCCCTCTAAGAACGCCTGTTTGGCACGCGGCTCTTGCTCAAAGGCTCGGCGCCGGGCCAGCAAGTCGGCCTCGCGCAGTAACCCACCCGTTCCGGTTTCAAAGCCTGGAAAGAAAAAGGTCCGTTTTAAGCCGTCAGGCCGCAGGGAATCCAAACCGTGGCAACCACTGACCCAGTCTTCAGCACTTAAATACTCAAGATTGATCCACAGCGCCGGGGTTTCTCGCACTTTCATGGCGTGTAGATAAGGCTCTGGCAAGGTACAAGCGAAGGCTTCAATGACCACGTCCGCCGCCTCTACAGGCTGCCAGTCTTTGGGCCACACGCGCACCTCGACCCCCTGCCGCCATTGCTGGGCAGCATCGGCATCGGCATCAGGACACAGCGGCACAAAGGCGTTTAAATCGTCGACCCACAACCGCACAGGCACCTGATGCTCGGCCACCAATTGCCGGGCCAAACGCCACGTCACGCCGATGTCGCCGTAGTTATCGACCACACTGCAAAAAATATCCCAGGAGGCTTTCATTCCGGGCTCCGACAGTCAAAGGGCGGATTGTCCACATAAACCAACGCCGACAGCTAGGCTCTCGTGCAACAATCGCCGCTTGTTTTTATCAAGCTGCCTTTATGAACAAGACCGCCGTGTACCAGCAGATGCTGGAAAAACTCGCCATCGACTTGGACGTGCTCCAGCGAGCGGCGCAAACCGCTTATGAAGCCGCGACCCACGAAGAAAACATCGCCGAGAATAAATACGACACCCTTGGCCTTGAAGCGTCTTATCTGGCAACCGGCCAAGCGCGTCGAGTCGAAGAGATCCGTCAGGCGCTAAAAAGTTGCCAAACCATGCCTCTCGCCCCGTTTAACCCGGACCTAGGCATTCAACTGGGCACACTGGTCAAACTGGAAGCCGACAACGGCCAAGAACAGTGGTTGTTTTTGGCCCCGCAAGGCGCCGGGCTCAAGCTGCAACATGAGGGGCAGACCGTCACCGTTGTTACACCTCGGGCGCCGCTGGGTGCGGTGTTGATCGCCAAACAGGTGGGCGATGAGGTGCAGATCACGGTGAGCGGCGCAGTGCAGAGGTTTGTGGTGTGCGAGGCTGAGTAGTTACTTGGCTGCCATCAGACGATTGACTTCACTACGGACCATGTTGGCGTATTCCGGCGGCGACATATCGTCCAGTTCCGAGCGCACCCATTGCGACCACTTGCCCTTGCGCTTGGCGCGCTCACCGAATAAGCGCGCAGCGTCGGCTTTAGCTTTGCCTAGGTTGCTTTGCCATAGCTCGTACAAACGAGACTTTTCATCTTCAAGCGCAGCACGCTCGGCGAGAGGCTTATTGGCAAGGTTGAAGCTCATTAGATTTTCCTGCGGCGTAAATTAGGCGACATCTTACACCCTCAAAAGAAGTGTCTCAGTCTGGATTTTAACTACGCTCACACCTCAGCCTCACAATCCGTTAAAAAACGATGCAACTTTTTAGCGCTGGGTTGACTCCATTAGTCATCACCCCATTCACCTGCAAGGAGTACCGCAATGGCTCGAAAAAATGCCGTACAAGCCGCTGAAGATCAGATCAAGGATCAAGCGTTCAGTGAGCTTCAAGAGTTAATCGCCGAATCTGACAAGCTGCTCAAGGACAGCGCGTCTCTGATTGGCGAAGAGGGCGAAACCCTGCGCGCTCAAGTTGGCATCAAGCTTAAGCAAGCACTGGAATCCGTGACTAATGTGCGCGAACGCAGCAAGCCGGTGGTCGACGCCACTGAACACTATATCGGTGGCCACCCGTGGCAAACCGTAGCGATCTCAGCCGGTGTTGGCTTGGTCGTAGGCCTGCTGCTAGGTCGTCGCGACTAACCTCGCGGTAGCCAGTACCACAAAGCCCCTCGCTGTCATGGCGAGGGGCTTTGTCGTTTAGAAATCAAAATTTCAGACATATTCAGTGACATTACGACTGAGCATTCCGGATACTTGACGGTATTCCACTCTTACCTAAGAGACAGTCAATGTCTGAGTCACCTGCTACGACCAAACCTTTAAGCACTGCCCTGATCCTGCTGATGGCGGTTGCCACTGGCCTAGCGGTCGCCAGTAATTACTACGCCCAACCGTTGTTACACACCATCGCCCAAGAGCTGGGTCTGAGCATGGAGAGCGCCGGGACGGTGGTGATCACCGCGCAACTGAGTTACGGCGCGGGCCTGTTTTTGCTGGTCCCGCTGGGCGATCTGTTTGAACAGCGACGCTTGATTGTGACCATGACCGTTATTAGCGCGCTGGGCCTGTTACTCAGTGCCTTTGCGCCCTCGCTGACGTGGCTGTTAATCGGCACCGCGGTCACCGGGATGTTTTCAGTCTCAGCCCAAGTGTTAGTGCCAATGGCCGCCAGCCTCACCGACCCGCAAAGCCGTGGCCGAGTCGTGGGCACCCTGATGAGTGGTTTGCTGCTGGGCATTCTGCTGGCGCGTACCGTCGCAGGCGCCCTCTCCTCCGCCGGTGACTGGCGGACTATTTATTTGTTAGCCGCCTCGCTGATGTTTATCAGCGCCATTTCGCTGTTTTGCGCCCTACC
>NZ_LLWH01000049.1 GCF_001411475.1 Pseudomonas endophytica
CCACCAGCGGCGGCACTTCAGATGGTCGCTTTATCGCCACGTTGGGCACGCAAGTGGTTGAGCTGGGGCCGGTCAACGCGACACTTCACCAGGTCAACGAGCGGGTGCTAGCCAGTGATCTCGACGTGCTGACCGACATTTACTACCACACCCTGATCAAGTTGCTCGCCTGATGCTGGCCTGCCCTATTTGCTCAGAGCCACTCAGCGCAGCGGACAATGGCGTGGTTTGCCCGGCCGGCCATCGTTTTGACCGCGCACGCCAAGGCTACTTGAACCTGCTGCCGGTGCAGCACAAAAACAGTCGCGACCCGGGTGATAACCAAGCCATGGTTGAAGCTCGCCGCGACTTTCTTAACGCCGGTCATTACGCACCCGTTGCCAAGCGCTTGGCCGAGCTGGCCGCCGAACGCGCACCGCAACGCTGGCTCGACATTGGCTGTGGCGAGGGCTACTACACCGCGCAAATCGCCGAAAGTTTGCCTAACGCAGAGGGCTATGCGCTCGATATCTCGCGTGAAGCGGTCAAGCGCGCCTGTAAGCGCAATCCGAACTTGACGTGGTTAATCGCCAGCATGGCGCGTGTGCCATTGGCCGATGCCAGTTGCCAATTCCTGGCGAGTGTTTTCAGCCCGTTGGACTGGCTCGAAGCCAAGCGATTGCTCAGCCCCGGTGGCGGTTTAATGCGGGTTGGCCCAACCAGCGGTCACCTGATGGAGCTGCGCGAGCGGCTTTACGATGAAGTGCGTGACTACGCCGATGACAAACACTTGGCGTTGGTGCCGCAAGGCATGCAATTGCAACACAGTGAGACACTGGCATTCACCCTCAGCTTGAGCGCACCGCAAGATCGCGCCAACCTGCTGGCCATGACCCCACACGGCTGGCGTGCCAGCGCCGAGCGTCGGGCTCAGG
The DNA here is from genome assembly GCF_001411475.1 of Pseudomonas endophytica. Classification (GTDB taxonomy): domain Bacteria; phylum Pseudomonadota; class Gammaproteobacteria; order Pseudomonadales; family Pseudomonadaceae; genus Aquipseudomonas; species Aquipseudomonas endophytica. The sequence goes on from NZ_LLWH01000049.1 coordinate 915, forward strand.
TCATTGAGCATCCAGAGCCTTTAGTCGTCACCGTGTCCATGCGTTACGATTACTTCGTGCTTCAATAATCCACTTTACGGCCTGCTGCCTTTGCGACAGGCCCGACTAATCCGCGAATGGATTTTTCAGACACACAGTGAGGTCCATCCATGCGCCAACCCGATATCGAGATTTACCTGAAAGAAGCCGTCACCTACAAAGACGTCGCCAAGTGGCTTTCCACGGTGCTAGGCACCTGTTCGGAGTGGAAGCAAAAGGGGCAGGTGTGGAAATGCACAGCGGGTAACGTCCCCGTCACCTGGATGCCAAAAGCTGTGGGCAAATGGAACAGCCTGTTCCTAGAAAGCGATCAAACACCGTGGGATGACGACATCGCTTGCGCACGGGATGCTTTTAAGGCGTTGAACGTCGAAGTCCGTTGTGCGCCGGGCAGTTGGGAAGAAGCGCAAGGTGAAGACGACGCTGACCGCTGGATCCGCGTCAGCGCAGACGGCGAAGAAGAAATCACTTGGCGAACCGGTTCCTGATATCCATCTGAGTAATCTGAAAAACCTGTAGGAGCGAGCTTGCTCGCGATCTTTTAAGATCAAAAGATCGCAGCCTGCGGCAGCTCCTACAGATGTGTGCGTATGTTACAGCCCTACCACATCTTCTGCCTGAAGCCCTTTTGGCCCCTGTACACAGGTGTATTCAACCTGCAGGCCTTCAGCCAGAGAGCGATGGCCTTCGCCGCGAATGGTGCGGTAATGGACAAACACATCGCTCTCGTTTTCATTTTGGATAAAGCCGTAACCCTTGGCGTCGTTGAACCATTTCACACTGCCTGTCATACGTGTACTCACTCACTTTCCCCTTTTTATTGTTGAATGGGCTTGTTGTTTAGCCCGTTAAGAACGTTCGCGCGAACTTAACTTTATTGGACTTTGTCTGACGTCTTAAGACGAAAGAGCGTCGAGTATAAGTCAGCGCGAAGAACACTCAATCGATATTACTTCGCTACTTTTTTGCCGATTTTCCAGAGATACGGCACACTACCGGCCCGAGTAAACACTCGTTTTAATCCACTAACGCAGAAGCCGTATGACTCGTTCCCCATTTCACCGCCTTGTATTTGGCGCCCTGCGTCGCTTGCTGTACTTGTGGGTCCGCTCGGAGACGATTAACCAGTCCTCCCTGGCGTTGAGTCTGGACCGCAGCCGCCCCGTGTTCTATGTGCTGCAATCGCCTTCGATCACCGAACTGGCGGTAGTCGATGCCGAATGCACCAAAGTCGGTCTGCCGCGACCGGTCTTACCCGTCGTCGTAGGCACCCGAACCGAACCCGCTGCGTTCTTTTACCTGACCCCCGAGCCCGACTGGCTAGGCCGCCAAGACAAACGCGGCGCGCCCCCCACCCTCACTCGACTGGTCGATGGTCTTACCCACAACCCGACTGAGGATGCACAAATCATTCCGGTTAGCGTGTTCTGGGGCCAATCACCTGACAGCGAGTCCAGCCCGTGGAAACTACTGTTCGCCGACAGTTGGGCGGTCACCGGGCGTTTACGCCGCCTGTTACGCATTTTGATTCTGGGTCGAAAAACCCGTGTTCAGTTCTCCGCACCGATTCATTTGCGGGAGCTGGTCGACCTCAACAAAGGTCACGAGCGCACAGTGCGCATGGCTCAACGTATTTTGCGTGTGCATTTTCGTAACCTTAAAATCTCAACCATCGGCCCAGACCTGTCGCACCGGCGCACGCTGGTCAAAGGTTTGGTGAATGAGCCTTCGGTTCGAAGGGCGATTCTCGATGAGGCACAACGCGAAAACATCTCCCCGGAAAAAGCCAAGGCGCAAGCCCTGCGCTATGCCAATGAAATTGCTTCCGACTACACCTACACCGCCATTCGCTTCTTTGAAGTAATCCTGAGCTGGTTCTGGAACAAAATTTACGACGGGGTCAAAGTCAATGACATCAAGGGCGTGCAAGATGTCGCCCCGGGTCACGAAATCATCTACGTGCCCTGCCACCGCAGCCATATCGACTATTTGCTGCTTTCTTATTTGCTGTTTCGCAACGGCCTGACGCCGCCGCACATTGCCGCCGGGATCAACCTCAACATGCCGGTGATCGGCCCCCTGCTGCGACGTGGCGGGGCGTTTTTCATGCGTCGCACGTTCAAGGGCAACCCGCTCTACACCTCAGTATTCAACGAGTACCTACACACCTTGTTCACCAAAGGCTTCCCGGTGGAGTACTTCGTGGAAGGTGGTCGCTCGCGGACTGGGCGTATGTTGCAACCTAAAACCGGGATGCTGGCCATCACCTTGCGCAGCTTCTTACGCTCATCCCGTACGCCCATCGTCTTTGTGCCGGTGTACATCGGCTACGAGCGTGTACTTGAAGGCCGTACCTACTTGGGCGAATTGCGTGGGGCGAGTAAGAAAAAAGAGTCGATATTCGACATTTTCAAAGTCATCGGTGCGCTGAAGCAGAAGTTTGGTCAGGTCGCGGTCAACTTTGGCGAGCCGATCAAACTCGCCGAGTTTCTCGATCAGGAACAACCCCACTGGCGTCAGCAAGTATTGGCGCCGCAGTACCGTCCTGAATGGTTGAACGCCACCACCCACCGCTTGGGTGAGAAAATTGCCCAGCACCTTAACGAAGCGGCGGCGATCAACCCGGTCAATCTGGTGGCACTGGCCTTGTTATCGACCAGCAAACTGGCATTGGATGACCGCGCCATGGCACGGGTATTGGACCTGTACCTGTCACTGCTGCGCCGTGTGCCTTACTCGCCCCACACCACCCTGCCTGAGGGCGATGGCCAGGCGCTGATCGAACACGTAAAAGCCATGGACCTACTGTCTGAACAAAGCGACGCGCTGGGCAAAATCCTGTATCTGGATGAGCAAAACGCGGTGTTGATGACCTACTACCGCAACAACGTGCTGCATATTTTTGCTTTACCCGCCTTGCTGGCCAGCTTCTTCCAAAGCGCATCGCGCATGACCCGCGAGCAAATCCTGCGCTACACCAGCGCGCTGTATCCGTACTTGCAATCGGAGCTGTTCATCCGCTGGTCGCTGGAAGACCTCGACGAGGTGGTCGATCAATGGCTAGAAGCCTTTGTTGAGCACGGCTTACTGCGCTTCGAAAATGACATCTACCTGCGCCCAGCACCCAGCTCGCGCCACTTTGTGCTGCTAACGCTGCTGTCCAAGAGCATTGCGCAAACTTTGCAGCGCTTCTACATGGCCATTTCGCTGTTACTCAACAGTGGCCAAAACACCTTGAGCAGCGAAGAGCTGGAAGATCTGTGCACGATGATGGCCCAACGCCTGTCGATCCTCCACGGGCTCAACGCCCCCGAGTTTTTCGACAAGAGCCTGTTCCGTCACTTTATCGAGACCTTGCTGGAGCAAGACGTGCTGCGCCGCGATACCCATGGCAAGTTGAGCTATCACGAACTGCTAGGCGAACTGGCCGAAGGCGTGGCAAAACGCGTATTACCCGCCGAGATTCGCTTGTCTATTCGCCAGGTCGCGTTGCACCGCAGTGAAGATGCGCAAGATCAATCCGAGACTGTCGGATAAGAGTCAATTCGAGTCAGGACGCCTCCTCAAAGATGTACGGAAGCGTCCTAAACTGATTTGAGTAATGAAACTGTGGCTAGTCTTGGGTTTATGCCGACTTTTTCGGCACAGCACTCATTTTTATAGCTAGCAGATAAGGACATCTCAAATGACTCAACAGAACAACACCGACGTAAAAGGCAGACCAGATATCAGCGTGCCTAACGACAAGAGTATCAAGCCAACAACCGACAGCACCGGCATTCATGGCGGTAATGGCATCAAGCCAACAACCGACAGCACAGGCGTTCACGGCGGTAATGGCATCAAGCCAACAACCGACAGCACAGGCGTTCACGGCGGTAATGGCATCAAGCCCAATACCGGCAGCTTCGGTGTTACCGGCGGCATCAGCATCAAGCAGAACGAAGACAAGCCTGTAATCACGATTGAAACTGGCCGTCTCAAAGTGTCGATTTTCGCTCCTCTCTAAGCGATGACTTAGCACCTGTCTTTGCCTTACTGCCAGTTGTTTGGGCAGTAAGGTTACCTCGCGCAAAAGCACATTCAAGCCAGACAATTGCTGTCAAACCGGACTTCATTGTTAGACTCTTTTAAATCCCTTTTGCATGACGCCTTTTATCAGGGATAAAAATGGAGTCTTTACCATGAAAAAAATCCTTTTACTCAGCCTCACGGCACTGCTGGGAGCCTGTAGCTCGATGAACTCCACCCCTAAAGCCACACTCGACGGCGAAGTGTATTACCTGCAACGCATCGCCCTGCCACCCACTGCCACCCTTGAAGTGAGCCTGCAAGATGTGTCGCTGGCCGACGCCCCGGCCGTTACCTTGGCCAAGCAAAGCGGCCCGATCAAAGGCCAAGTGCCGCTGCCGTTCCACCTCAACTACAACCCGGCAGACGTGAAACCGGGGCATACCTACGCGGTGAGTGCACGGATCGAAGAAGACGGTAAATTGCTGTTTATCAGCACCGAACACAACAGCGTTGACCTGAACGCTAAAACCTTACAACCGATACGCCTGCGCGTCGATCAGGTGCGTTAAACCCCGCCTACCTGTAGGAGCGAACTTGCTCGCGATCTTTTGCTTAACAGATCAACAGATCGCAGCCTGCGGCAGCTCCTACGGGGATATGTCAGCCCGCAGGCTTTAACGCCTTTTTAGGGTAGATGTCGTAACGGCTCGATTTGCCGTCTAGGGCATGACTCGGCTTAGGCCCAGCGATGCACGGCGCTTTACGCGGGCGCTTGACCACCACACGGTGCGTGGCCAGTGCCAACGCCGCCTCCAGCAATGCGGGTGCGTCGTTGTCATCCCCTACTAACGGGCGAAACAAGCGCATTTCCTTCTTCACTAGAGCGGTTTTCTCGCGGTGCGGAAACATAGGGTCAAGGTAGATCACTTGCGGCGGCTCGCCTTCCCAGTTGCGCATCACGTCAATTGAATTGCCTTTAAGTAACTGCATACGCGAGACAATCGGCGCCACTTCAACGTCATCCAGAGCGCGGGCTAAGCCATCTTCCAGCAAGGCACCGATTAAAGGCTGGCGTTCGATCAGGCTCATCTCGCAGCCCAGGCTCGCCAGCACGAACGCATCCTTACCCAGCCCCGCCGTAGCATCCAGTACCCGTGGACGCACGCCCTGCTGGATGCCCACGGCCGTGGCAATCATCTGCCCCGTGCCGCCGCCGAATAACCGGCGATGGGCCGCCCCGCCCTCCACAAAGTCGACCCGCACCGGGCCAGGCGCCTCTGGCCCCAACTGTTGTAGCTGTAAACCTTGGGCGCCGATCTGCAAGGCAAAGTCAGCCTGTGGCTCGTCCAAAGGCACATTCAGACGCTGCGCCCATTGCTCGGCCAAGGGCTGATAAGCCTCGCCCAACGCCTCGACCTTGATGCGACTGCCCGCTGCTTGCTCACTCATTTAAAACACGCTCAAAAATTTAATGATCGGCAACAACTGCCGATAAATGAAATATCCGGCATTTTGCCAGAGCTGGGCGTCGACCGAGAGCTATGTCAGACATTCATTGCACATCTATTGGCTTTATCGCCCCCGTTGGCGACTATGGCCGGCACAATTCCCAAGTCACAGGCAGCGTTAATCACCTGTGGAAGGACTTCTACGCCCAAGCGTTGGCAGAGCAGTCTGCGCCGGATGCAGCCTTTTCAACCCTCAACACGCCTGCCCCATCAGTGGTTGAAAACAGCCCGCCCGAAGGGGGCAGTGACCTATTGAGCCGCATCGTGACCCAGCGCCAGTGCGAGGTCCACGACACCGAACTGCAACCGCCTCAAGCGCTGTTTTTGCCCATTGCTGAGTTTGAGCTGGCGTTGCTACCTGCGCCTGCGCCGCCGTTCCCGGCTGAAGAAATCGCCGCACAGCAACACCTGCAAGATCTCACCAACACGTGGGTTAGGCCGCGAGTTATGGCGCAGGGTCACCCTCTGCCTGAGCCCGGGCCCGCGCCGGAACCACGGTCATTGCACTTACCGATTGCCGAGCTTGAGTGGGCGTTGCTCGACACACCAGCCGAGCCTTATGACGCCACTACCTTGATGGAACAGCAGCGAGCCATGGATTTCGACCTCGCGTGGGCCCGCCCACTCATCATTAACAACCTGCGATTGGCAGCCTAAAGCAGCCCCAGTTGCTCAGTTGTTTGAGGCGCATGCAACTCAGCCAATGCAGGCAGGCCCGGTAAGCGTTGGGTTAACTGCTGATGAAAACGCCGCGCCAGTTCCGGGGCCAAATGGTTATCCGGGGTGTGCAAAAACACGTAGGGCGTGCGCCCCTCTTCAATCCAGCCTGCGACTTTTTCAACCCAAGGTTTTAAGTACGGATCATTGGCGTGCAATTCGGGGCGACCGATAAAGCGTACCTGCGGACATGAAGTGAACGCGGCTGGGCGTGGTGGCACTTTGGGCTTTTTGGACTGCGCGTGAAGCACCGCTGGATCGGTCGACGTGCAACTGAACAAGGCGCGGGAATCAAGACAAATGCGCTCGACCCCGCGCTCCTTCAACAACCGATTGAGCAAGCGCTCGGCATCGCCCTTGGCGAAGAACTCTGGGTGACGCACTTCAATGGCCAGCGGACGCTCCAAGGCGTCTATAAAGCTCATCAGCTCAGCCACGCGTTGCGGACCGAAACTTGCTGGCAGTTGTAGCCATAACGGTGCTACTCGCGCTCCCAATGGCTTTAACAGCTGTAGGAAGCTTTCGGTTGCCACTGAGTGCTCACGCAAATCGCCAGCGTGGCTGATCTCACGCGGGAGTTTGGCGGTAAAACGAAAGTGTTCGGGCATGCTGCTCGCCCAACGCTCGACCGTGGACGGCTTGGGGCTGGCATAGAACGTCGTGTTGCCTTCGACGGCATTGAATACTTGGGCGTACAGGCTCAGAAATTCGCTGGAATGCGCGTTCTGCGGATACAGCCCTTCGCGCCAGGCGTTTTCACTCCAGGACGGGCAGCCGAGGTAATAAGGGAGTTGGGCATCAGTCATGCCGTCAAATGTACAGGTCTAGACCCATCACTTCTATTTCCCAATCGACAAAGCCTTGGGTGGTCAGGTAACTGGCGAGGGCGCTGGCGGCGTTTTTGCTCATGCCACGCTGGAAAATCATGTCTTGGGTGCGCACCGGCAATTGGCTGATGCGCTCACTGGAAGGCGTCTTGCGCGCGCTTTGGGGGGCGCTTTCAGGCTCGGCTTGGCTTTCGTCCACCGCCTCATCAATCGGCACCGAGCCTTTACGCGGCTTGCGCTTGATGGGGTAAGACTGAGAGGGAAAGCCGTCAATACGCATAAATGCAAGCTCGGTTGCGATAACGGCAATTTAGCGGCGTTGGCCTGACTAAGCAAACTGCCAGAGGTAAATCCGGTGAACGGCGCAGCTGCTACAGCCCATCGTGGTGATCTTTTTTGCGTCCTCATGCGCGCATTGGGCTAGATCAGGTTGCGTTCGGCTCTGGTGGCCGCGACTTTGTCACGCAGGTACACCGGCTGGGCGTCATCGGCCAAAATGGCCTCGCCACGCGCCCAAGCAAAACGCGCCAGGGTCAGCAGGTCTTCGGCGTGCGGCAACATGCCCGCGTCCATTGCATAGGGCTTAAGGCTCAAGCGCTCGGCATAACCCCAGCCCGTGCCCGCGCCAAACCATTCCCCGCTGGCGCCGGCAGGTAAAGCGGCGACCTGTGGTGGCAATACGGCCTCTACACCGTGCAAACGCATCTCGCCCGCCTGCTCGCGGTAGCAACCCCAATACACTTCGTCCATACGCGCATCAATGGCCGAGGCCACTTGAGTCGCGCCATGCTCGCGGTAAGCACGCTGGGCTAATACCGCTAGGTTGGAGATCGGTAACACCGGGCGCTCCAGCGCAAAAGCCAACCCTTGCACCACACCAATGGCGATTCTTACGCCAGTGAAAGCACCTGGCCCACGGCCAAAAGCAATCGCCTCGACCGCTGACAGCTCAACCCCGGCCTGAGCCAGCAACTCTTTGATCATCGGTAACAGCTTTTGCGCATGCAGGCGCGGGATCACCTCGTAGTGGCTCGTGACCTTGCCATCGTGTAGCAAGGCAACAGAGCAAGCTTCAGTCGCGGTATCCAGGGCCAGCAAGGTGCTCATCGGTGTTCCCGTCAGAATCAGAATTAAAAAAAGTGACGCAGTATAAACAACAACAGCCCGCAAGCGGGCTGTTGTCACCAAGCAAATCGACGGATCAGTTCAGCGCTTCTAGCACCTTGGCTGTGATCGCTTCTACCGAGCCAACGCCTTCAATGTGGCTGTACTTAGGCTTGCCTTGAGCGGACATAAGCTTTTGGTAAAACGCTACCAGCGGCTTGGTTTGCGAGTGATAAACCGACAAGCGGTGACGAACTGTTTCTTCGGTGTCGTCTTTGCGTTGCACCAGTTCTTCGCCAGTAACGTCGTCTTTGCCTTCAGCTTTAGGCGGGTTATGCGCAACGTGGTAAACGCGGCCAGAAGCCTCGTGTACGCGACGGCCAGCAATGCGCTGGACGATTTCTTCGTCTTCAACGGCGATTTCGACCACGTGATCGAGCTCAACACCGTTGTCTACCAGCGCTTGAGCTTGAGGAATAGTGCGGGGAAAACCGTCAAACAAGAACCCGTTAACGCAGTCTGGCTGAGCAATACGCTCTTTAACCAGATTGATGATCAGGTCGTCAGAAACCAGACCACCGCTGTCCATCACGCTTTTAGCTTTTAG
>NZ_LLWH01000050.1 GCF_001411475.1 Pseudomonas endophytica
GCGTGGGGTTGCGGTGAAGTCGCTGGACTACCTATTCGTGATTCTGGTGACGCTGATCACCGTCGCTGCGGTCAAGGTCATTGGCGCGATTCTGGTGGGTGCTTTATTGGTGATTCCCGCAGCTGCGGCGCGCCTACTCAGCCAATCGTTAAAAGGTTTTTTCTGGATCTCAGTGCTCATCGCCACCATCAGCACCTTGTGCGGGATCTTACTGCCTATCGTCTTCGACCTACCGATTCCGTCCGGCGCCGCGATCATTCTGGTAGCCGGTATCGCCTTCGCCTTGGCCGCTATTGCGCGTGGCGTGGTGCCAAGCCTAAAAGGGAATATTGGATAAATGTTCACTCTGCGAAAGTTGACCCTGGCAATCGCCATCTCCGGCCTGCTCAGCACCCCGCTGATGGCTGCCACTGAGGCTGCGCAACCGGTGCGCATCCTCGCCAGCTTGCCGATTACCTACGGTTTGAGCGAGTTGCTGCTCAAGGACAGCGGCGTGACGCTTGAGCGGGCCGCCGCGGCCAACCTGCCCGGCAGTCGCCAAAGCGCCTATTTCAGTGGGCGCGGCGCTCCGGCATTACACACACTGGCCGAAAACGCTGATGCCGTGGTGGGTTTACGCTCTTTGTGGAGTGACGATCCGTTGTACCCGATGGCACGCCGCAGCAACATTCGTATCGTTGAAGTCGACGCGGCACGCCCGGTTGACGGTAGCCTGCCAGGCATTGCAATGCAGTCTGAGGCTCACAGCGACGGGCTGAACAGCCAACCCTGGTTAGCCAGCAACAATATGGGGCGCATGGCCGATGTGATCGCGGCCGACTTAGTGCGTTTGGCACCAGACGCCAAGCCGAAAATTGAAGCCAATCTGGCGAATCTCAAGCAGCGCTTGCTCAAGCTCAGCGCCGAGAGTGAAGCACGACTGGCCAAGGCCGATAATTTGAGCGTGGTCAGCGTCTCAGACCGCTTGGATTACTTGATCAGCGGATTAAACCTTGAGCGCGTTGAAGTGGCGCATAAAAGTGACGATCCGTGGACACCTGAGGCGCTCAAAGCCTTGACCCAAACCCTCAAAGACAACGACGTAGCGCTGGTGCTGGACCATCGTAAGCCGACGCCAGAATTGAAAGCGGCGATAGCGGCGGGTGGGAGTCAACTGGTTGTGATCAACGCAGACGGCGCAGACCCTGTGGCCGAGTTGCAGGGCAATATTGATGAGATTGTCAAAGCCCTGTAAGCACTGACGAAGGCTGCGATCTTCAACAAATCGCAGCCCTCAGGCATCGTCTTAGCCCTTGTCGTGCAACACCTTGTTGCGCGGAACAAAACGATAGCCCAGCCCTAGCAGCACAAACCAGACCGGCACCATATACAGCGCAGCCCGGGTATCGTCTTCAAGCGCCAGCAAGACGAGGATGAAGGCGAAGAACAGCAGGCAAGCCGCGACCATGACTTTGCCGCCCGGCATTTTGAAATTCGATGCGCGGTGCAAGTGATCGCTGCGTTTGCGATACGCCAAGTAGGACAACAGGATCATGGTCCAAACGAACATGAACAACGTTGCCGAAACTGTGGTGATCAAAGTGAACGCGTCTATCAGGTTCGGCACCAGGTAAATCACCAGCGCCCCTGCCAGCAGGCAGACACAAGAAAAAATCAAACCATTGGAAGGCACTGCACGTTTGGACAGGTTTTTGAACGTGCCAGGTGCATCGCCATCCAGTGCTAGGCCGAACAGCATGCGACTGGTTGAGAACACCCCACTGTTGGCCGAAGACGCGGCAGACGTCAGCACCACAAAGTTGATGATCGCAGCAGCAGCAGGCAACCCCGCCAACATGAACAGCTCAACAAACGGGCTTTTATCTGGCACCACATCGCGCCACGGTGTTACCGCCAAAATGGCAATTAGCGCGAACACATAAAAAATGATGATGCGCAGCGGGATAGAGTTGATTGCCCGTGGCAGATTGCGCTCTGGGTTCTTAGTTTCAGCGGCAGTGGTGCCGACCAATTCAATCCCGACAAAGGCGAAAACGGCTATCTGGAAACCAGCGAAAAAGCCCATCAGACCATGAGGGAACATGCCGCCATCGGTCCACAGATTGCTCAGCGCCGCGGTGTTACCCGTCGGCGACTGATAAGCGGTAATGACCATGTACAGCCCCGTGAGCACCAGTGCGCAAATGGCGACGATCTTGATCATGGCGAACCAGAACTCAAGCTCACCGAACATCTTCACGGTCAACAGGTTGAGCGACAGCAGCACCGCGACGCAGCCGATTGCGGGGAGCCACAGCGGGATATCGGGAAACCAGAACTGGGTGTAGCCCGAGATAGCGATCACATCGGCGATGCCCGTCACGACCCAGCAAAACCAGTAGGTCCAACCGGTAAAATACCCGGCCATCGGCCCCAACAAATCCGTCGCAAAGTCGATAAACGACTTGTACTTGAGGTTGGACAGCAGCAATTCGCCCATGGCCCGCATGACGAAAAACAACATGAAGCCGATGATCATGTACACAAAAATGATCGAAGGCCCGGCCAAGCTGATGGTTTTACCAGAGCCCATAAACAGCCCGGTGCCGATGGCGCCACCGATAGCGATGAGTTGAATGTGACGATTGGTCAGGCTGCGTTTTAGCTCAGGCTCTTCACCGTCCGGTCGGTGATCAAGCGTCGATTGCTTCATGGGGCTTCCTCTTCTTGTTCTGGGCAGGCCCCCTTGCGGCGCCACACAACAGCGTTATCGCTTCGGGCAAGGGTCTGCGTAGGCTCTATGTCAAGGCTGCAAGCGTTGCTGAAACGTCTGCTAATGATTTGGGGCAAGCATGCTATCGGAATGGAATAACCGCAGAAAAGCGCTTTTTGAAGTGAACTCAGTATTAGACGGTACGTGCACACAGGGCCTGTGCTCGCGGGGCCGCGAAATCACGTGGTTGGCCGCAGCCTCGCAAAGCGTGGCTGCGGCAACAGGCCGCGGCGCTAGACCGACGCGTTTAGACCGTTTGCAATGGCAAGCGCAGTTCAACCCGCAAGCCATCTGGCTGGCTATCAAACGTCAGTTCCCCGGCGCAACGCTCAACAATGGCCTGCACAATTGCGAGTCCCAAACCGCAGCCGTTGCTGTTGCCGTTGCGCCAGAAACGCTGGGTCATGTGCTGCAAGGTGTCGGCTGTAAGGCCAGGGCCGTGGTCACGCACCTTAAACACCACGTTGCTGCCTTGTGCGATGACGTTCAATTGCACTTGGGTGTCCACCGAGGTATGGCGCAGAGCGTTGTCGAGCAAATTGCGCAAGGCGGCAATCGCCAATACCGAAGGCACCTGTAAACGGGTATCCGGCAGGTTCTCGGCCAAGACGAGTTGAACACGGTCGCCCGCACCGCTGGCAGCATCGTTGATTGCCAAGCGCGCCACTTGCTCGGCCGAGCACTGCACACCGTCATCGAACGACAAACTGCCCTCAACCCGCGCCAACAGCAGCAACTGCTCAAGGGTGCGGTGCAAACGATCCGCGCCAGCCTCGGCGTGTGCCAGCGACTGCTCACGCGCCGCACCGTCGGTCATGCGCGCCACTTGCAGATGAGTTTTGATCGCGGTCAGCGGGCTACGCAGCTCATGGGCCGCATCGCCGGTCAGGCGTCGCTCGCGCTCAATGGCTTTAGCGATACGCGCAAGCAGCTGGTTTTGTGAATCCAGCAAAGGTTTGAGTTCACTGGGCAAAGGGCTGATCTGCAAGGGTTGTAGCGAGTCGGCATCGCGGCGCATTAAGGCATCACGCATGCGATTAAGCGGCGCCAGCCCTTGCCCAAGGCCGAGCCACAGCAGCAGCAAACACACTATCAATGCCATGCCCACCGGCACCGAGGCGGCCAACAGCACCGACAAGTTCAAAGCCTCGCGCTCGACTTGCCGGTCTGCGGTGGTAATACGCACATCGCCGCGGTCTAGGGTGAAGGTACGCCAGGCCGCGCCGTCGATGATCTGATCATGAAAACCCGCCGACTCGGCGCGCATCGGCTGGTCCGGATTATTGTGGCTGCGAGCCAGAACCTCGCCGCGCAACGAGCTGACTTGGCACGCCATACCGCCAGGAATGGTCAGTTGTTCAGCACTGAAATGGGTGCCCTCGCCTTTAACCGGTAACTGTGGCAATTGCTCAAGCAGCCCGGCCACCATGCGCGCAGAGGCCACCAATCGCTGGTCGAGTGAGAACATCATTTGCTGACGCAGGTCGCTGAGCATCCAAGCCGCCGCCAATGCCCAGACCAGCACAAACGCCGAGCCAATGGTCAGGCTCAAGCGCAGTCGCATGCTCATCATGGTTGTTCGGCACCGTCGGCAGGGCCCAAGCGATAGCCCAAACCGCGCACGGTTTCAACAATACCCTTGCCCAACTTGGAACGCAGGTGATGGATATGTACGTTCAGCGCATTGCTCTCCAGTTCGTCGCTAAAACCGTAAACACTGTCTTTGAGTTGCTCTGCTGACAAGACACGCCCACGGTTATGCAGTAAAGCTTGCAACAACGCCTGCTCTCGGCGCGACAGATCCACTGGCTGACCGGCGAGCAGCGTGATGCGACTGCTAGGGTCATAGCTCAGTTGCCCGTGCTCAATCAAATTCACGCTACGCCCCGCCACGCGGCGCAACAAGGTATGCAAGCGTGCAGCCAGTTCACGCAGATCAAAAGGCTTGAGCAAGTAGTCATCGGCCCCGGCCTGCAAACCCTCCACGCGATCGGTTACCGAATCACGTGCCGTCAGCACCAACACAGGCAACTCAAAGCGCTGCTGGCGTAATTGCTGCAACAGCTTGAGGCCGTCTTCGTCAGGTAAGCCGAGGTCGAGGACCATCACATCGAACTCAGCCACTTTGAGCATGGCCTTGGCCGCACCGGCGGTGCCGACGTGCTCAACGGTCAAGCCCTGCGCCGTAAGCCCGGCCACAATACCGCTGGCAATCAGTTCATCGTCTTCGCAAACCAATACGTGCATGCTAATACCCGCGTAAATGTGCCGATTTAAAAGTGATGGGATTAAGGGCGGATTATCACGCTGTTGCAAACCCTATCAACCTATATAAAGGTAGCGCACCGACTTTGCTTTTGGCGGCGGTCAGTTAACTGGCTCTATTAACACTCGGTTAATCATGGGCCGCCAAGGTGTCGACTATTCATAAATCAAGGCTGGGTGTATGCACCGTTTGTTAGTTTTTTTCTTTCTTATCCTGACGGGCTTTACCCAAGCACACGCCAGTAATGACCCTTTTGCGCCGAAAGTCGATTTCTTGCCTGCGGCCAAGGCGTTTGTTTTCAGTAGTGAGCCCTTGCCCTCAGGCGAAACCCGTCTGAGCTGGAAGATCGCTGATAAATACTACCTGTATCAAAAACGTTTCAAATTTGATGGCCTAGACGCTGCGCACACCCCGGTCATGCCTCAAGGTGAAGAGCACAGTGACGAGTTTTTCGGTGCCAGCGAGGTCTACCGCCAATACGTTGAAATGTTGATTCCGGCAGGCGCCAGCGGCCAAGTCAAAGTGAGCTGGCAAGGCTGTGCGGATGCCGGGCTGTGCTACCCGCCGCAAAGCCAGACCATTGATCTGGGCGGCGCTGCACCTGTGGCCGCACAAGGTCAGGCTCAAGACCAGTCCTTGGCTGCCAGCTTGCAGCAGCGCTCGCTGGGCTGGAGCTTGTTGCTGTTCTTCGGGCTAGGTCTGCTACTGGCTTTTACGCCTTGCTCGTTACCCATGTTGCCTATATTGGCTGGGCTGGTCGTAGGCAGCGGCACCAGCGCCCGTCGCGGCTTTGCCGTCGCAAGCAGCTATGTCCTGAGCATGGCGCTGGTGTACGCAGCCTTGGGTGTGCTGGCGGCTATGTTGGGCGCGAACCTACAGGCACTGCTGCAACAACCTTGGTTACTGGGCAGTTTCGCTGCACTGTTTGTGGTGCTGGCACTGCCTATGTTTGGCTTTTTTGAATTGCAGCTACCCGCCGCCCTGCGCGATCGACTCGAAAACGCGGGCCGAGGTCGAAAAGGCGGCAGTTTGTTGGGCGCGGGTATCCTCGGTGCGTTGTCTGGTCTGCTGGTCGGCCCGTGCATGACCGCTCCGCTGGCAGGCGCCCTGCTTTATATCGCGCAAAGTGGCAATGCGCTTGAAGGTGGGCTGGTGCTGTTTGTGATGGGTGTAGGGATTGGCGTGCCGCTACTGCTGCTGGTCACCGTGGGTAGCCGTTTTCTGCCAAAACCTGGCGCTTGGATGGACCTGACCAAGGGCCTGTTCGGCTTCTTGTTCCTGGCCACCGCCTTGCTATTGATGCGTCCGGTCGTGAGTGAAGCGTTATGGCTCGGTTTGTGGGGCGTGTTGCTGATTATTTTTGCCAGCAGCGTCTGGCAGCAAGCGCGAAACTTTGCTCGCGCCAAACCGTTTTTTAGCCCGCTGAGCCTGTTGGCCGGGCTCTGGGGTGGTTTGATGTTGGTGGGCGCCGCAGGTGGCGGTACAGACGTGTGGCAACCGTTGCAGGTGTACACCGCCAAGACCGTCGCCAGCAGCACTGTCAGCTCGGACCATGGAGACTTCATCACCCTCAGCGACCCAGCCAGCCTAGATCGTGAGCTGGCCAGCGCCAAATCCGAAGGGCAATGGGTATTGCTCGATTACTACGCTGACTGGTGCGTGTCATGCAAAGTCATGGAAAAACAAGTGTTCGCCAAACCTGAAGTGCAAGCTGCGTTGCAAGGCGTACGCTTGTTACGCCTTGATGTAACCGCTGATAACGCCGCCAGCCGCGAACTGCTCAAGCGCTATCAAGTACCTGGCCCGCCCAGCTTTATCTGGATAGGCCCGAACGGGGTAGAACGTCGTGGACAACGGATCACCGGCGAAGTTAACGCCCAGACTTTTTTGAATAACTGGAACGCCACCCGGGAACTTCCCTAAATGCTCACCCTGACCATCGGTTCGTTTGCCTTGGCGATTAACCATGTGCTGCTGATTTTGGCCCTCGCCATCGCGACGCTGGTCGGTTGGCGGGTGGCCAAACGGGGCGGTGAGAACCCAGAGTCAGTGCTTTTCGTGCTGTTTTTACTGGGGCTTTTAGTGGCGCGTATCGGTTTTGTGCTCGCCTATTGGTCGCACTTTCAAAACAGCCCATTGAGAATGCTCGATCTACGTGACGGCGGCTTTGTGATCTGGCCAGGGTTGTTAGCCATGGTGGTTGCAGCCTTGATTTGGGGTTGGCGCCACGCGGGTTTACGTCGCCCCTTAGCGTGGGGCTTAGGCAGCGGCCTGGCCTTTTGGATCGTGGCCAGCGTGTCCTCCAACCTCTACGAGCAAGGTAACCATTTGCCTGAAATAACCCTGCGCGACGCCAGTGGCGAGTCCGTAGAGCTCAGCAGTTATCAAGGCGGCCCGCTGATCATTAACCTGTGGGCCACCTGGTGCCCACCCTGCCGTCGAGAGATGCCAGTCCTGCAAAGTGCGCAGAATCATCATCAGGACGTGACGTTTTTATTCGTCAATCAAGGCGAAAGCATGCAAAGCGTCAGTACTTACCTAGAAACCCAAGGTTTGAATCTGAGCAACATTCTGTTCGACAGCAACGGACAACTGGCACAGAAAGTCGGCTCAATGGCCTTACCCACCACCCTTTTTTATAGCGCTGACGGCCGCTTGTTGCGCAGCCATTTGGGCGAATTGTCCGATGCCAGCCTGGCACAGGCGATGGAAGGCTTTAAAAAAGAACATTCTAAGTCGGCTCAACAAGTCGACCCTGCAAGGAATACACGTAGATGCTTAACCGCAAATTGTTAACGCTAGGCCTGAGTACGCTGCTCGGTGCCGCCCTGTTGCAATCGCCGCTGCTACACGCTGAAGAGCTGCCACCTGCGATCAAAAAAATCGAAGCTAAAGGGGCAAAAATTATCGGCAGCTTCGATGCGCCAAGCGGTTTGAAAGGCTATGCCGCGCAATACCAAAATCGTGGCATGGCGTTGTACCTGACCCCAGACGGCAATGTGCTGGTGGGTAATCTGTATGACGCTGACGGCAAAGACTTAAGCTTGGCACCGCTGCAAAAGCTGGTCTACGAGCCGATGTCTAAACAGGTCTGGGCCAACATGGAAAAGAGCCATTGGATTCAGGATGGCAAAAAAGATGCACCGCGCATTGTTTACCTGTTCAGCGATCCAAACTGCCCGTACTGCAACATGTTTTGGGAGCAAGCCCGACCTTGGGTTGACTCAGGCAAAGTGCAGTTGCGCCACATCATGGTGGGCATCATCCGCGCAGACAGCCCTGGCAAATCGGCCGCCCTGCTGGCTGCCAAAGACCCGCAACAAGCGCTGCATGAGCACGAAAAATCCGGCAAGGCCAGCCCGCTTAAGCCTTTGAGTAAAATCCCAGCTGATGTGCAAGCCAAGTTAGACGCCAACACTCAGTTGATGAACGACTTAGAGCTGTCTGCAACGCCCGCCATTTTCTACCTAGATGAAAAAGGCAACCTGCAGCAACAGCAAGGCGCACCTTCTCCCGATAAGTTAGAACACATTTTGGGCCCCAAATAACTCCCCCCTCTTAGCGTTGGCTGCGTTCTCTCATCTGAACGTGGCCCGCAACTGCCTCACCCAGCCGCTTGGGCTGATTGCACTCCATCTCCCCTCTCTCAATCGCTGGCTACCCTCTATCTCGGCCATAGAGCGCAGCATGACTGCGCGCATCAGCGTTATGGCTGCTGGTGTGGTCACCATCGCCAGACCGGCGACTCGTCGAAATGTCCTACTTAAGCCGGTATTAATTCCTCTTCTCAATTGACAATAATTATCATTAATCTTATTTTGTGTCGGATCGTGACACTGCCTACTGAGCAAAGGCAGCACTTCTTTAATAGCCATAGGTGATTTCCATGACGGAACCAGTGTCCACAAGCAGGTGCGACTCACCCTTACTCCAAGCCTTCATTGAAAACCGCTTAGCCTTGGTCAAGATCGCAGCACGGATCACCGGCTGTCGATCTCGGGCCGAAGACGTCGTGCAGGACGCTTTCTTCCGTTTGCAGTCAGCGCCGAACATCACCTCCTCTTTCAAAGCACAGTTAAGCTATTTGTTTCAGATCGTGCGCAATCTCGCCATTGACCATTACCGTAAGCAGGTGCTGGAGCAAAAGTACTCAGGTACTGAAGAGGAAGGCTTGAATGTAGTGATTAATGGGGCATCGCCCGAAACCTCGCACATCAATTTTTCGACGTTAGAACATATCGCTGACGCGCTGACTGAACTGCCAAGCCGCACGCGCTATGCATTCGAAATGTATCGTTTGCACGATGTTCAGCAAAAGGACATTGCCAAAGAGCTAGGCGTTTCGCCGACACTGGTTAACTTTATGATTCGCGATGCATTGGTTCACTGCCACAAAGTCTCAGGCAGCTCACCTGAGGCGTGTGTAAGACGCTAAAAACTTGACCGGCCTGTGGGCGTGTCGAGTATCACTCTTGGGTAGCGACCAACTTAATGTTGTACGGCGCAAAAATCGCTTTGAACTGACCTTTGTCACGCAGCCTGTTTAACAGCCGTACCAACTCTTC
>NZ_LLWH01000051.1 GCF_001411475.1 Pseudomonas endophytica
GGGTTGGGCGCATTGGCGGTCTGATGGGCAGCGCAGAACTGGTGCGCTTGGAGGCCAAAGAAGCTGAGCTAGTCATCCATAACCTCGATCAGCCGCCGCCGGAAAAACTCCCACTGACCCTGTTATTGGCTCTGCCGCGCCCGAAAATGCTACGCCGAGTGTTGCAAACAGTGGCTTCGATGGGCGTACCCAAGGTGGTGCTGGTTAACAGTTACCGGGTCGAAAAAAGCTTTTGGCAGACGCCATTTCTTGAGCCTGACGCGATTCGCGAGCAACTGATCCTGGGGCTCGAACAAGCCCGTGACAGCGTATTACCAGAAGTCATCATCGAAAAACGTTTCAAGCCCTTTGTCGAAGATCGCCTGCCTACTCTGGCTCAGGGCACGCGGGGGCTGGTCGGCCACCCCGGCCAATATCCAGACTGCCCACGCGGCCTCACTGAAGCGGTGACACTGGCCATCGGCCCGGAAGGTGGCTGGATCCCTTACGAGATCGACCTACTGGCCAATGCTGGTCTGCAACCTGTCCAGCTCGGCGCGCGCATCTTGCGGGTCGAAACCGCCGTCACCGCCCTGCTCGCTCGCCTGTTCTAGCCGCCTGCGCCGCAGCGGCTCAAGAGGCTTTAGCCAACTGAACGTCAAGCTTTTGCTCAGACTTTGAATCAAACCTGCGGCAAGCTGCGACCTGCGTCACAGATTCAAAGCCGGTCCTTTAGTTCTCGCTGCCCGCGCCGATGAGCTGTTAGTTCATAAAACCACACAATAATGATGGCTTCCGTCCCGCGGCCCGTTTCACTCAAGGAGCAACAGCATGTACCGTCGGTTAGCCCAATTCCTAAGCAATATGAGCGTCAATCGAAAACTTGGCTTGGGTTTCGGCCTGGTCTTGGTGTTGACTCTGCTGATCGCCGCCGCCGGCTGGAATGGCTTGGCGTCGGTGATTGATCGTGGTGAAAAGCTGGCCAATATTTCTAAAACCACTGAGCTGACCAAAGACCTGCGTATTGCGCGCCTCACCTATCAACGCAGTCATCAAGCCAGCGATCTCCAAGAAGTGCATAAACATTTAGACGAGTTGAAAGCGCTGCTGGAGAAGTCACGGCAGCGACTGACTACGGCTGAAGACTTGTCGCTGGTCGACCAGCAGCTCAGTGCCACAACCGAGTACTCACGGGCTTTCGCCGCACTCGTCAAAGACGAAAGTAGCAGTGAACAAGCACAGGAGCAGATGAGGCAGGAAGGTAATAACCTCATCGCACTGAGCCAAAAGCTGTCGGCATTGCAAGCGGCCAAACGCGACAGAGACAGCCATCAGGCCAAAACGCTACTGGTCGGTTGCACGCTGTTAGCGTTGGTAATCGGTGTGATTGCCGCTTGGGTCATTACTCGCCAGATCGTGGTTCCGCTACAACGTTCACTCAGTCTTGTTGAGCATATCGCCGCCGGCGACCTGACTCACGACACCAAAACATCACGTCGTGATGAACTGGGCCAACTGCACAAGTCCCTACAAAAGATGACCGAAGGCTTGCGCGAATTGATCGGCGGCATCCGCGACGGGGTCACGCAAATAGCCAGCGCCGCCGAAGAGTTATCAGCCGTGACCGAGCAAACCAGCGCCGGAGTTAACAACCAGAAAGTTGAAACCGATCAGGTCGCCACCGCAATGAATGAAATGGCCTCCACGGTGCAAGAAGTGGCACGCAATGCCGAAGAGGCCTGCGAAGCCACGGGCGCTGCCGATCAACAGGCCCACGAAGGCGACAAGGTGGTCGCCCAAGCTATCGAGCAGATTGAGAAACTGGCGGTTGAGGTTGCACGCTCAACCGAGTCGATGGAGCACCTTAAACGCGAGAGCGACAAAATAGGCAGCGTATTGGACGTCATCAAATCTGTAGCCCAGCAAACTAACCTGTTGGCGCTAAACGCGGCCATTGAAGCGGCACGCGCAGGGGAAGCTGGACGTGGTTTCGCCGTGGTCGCTGATGAGGTACGTAGCTTGGCGCAACGCACTCAACAATCAACCGAGGAAATCGAAGAGCTGATTGTTGGCCTGCATAACAGCACACAGCAAATGTCCCGCAGCATGGACAGCAGCCGTACGCTCACCGACAGCAGCGTCGAGCTGACCCAGCGGGCGGGCCAGTCGCTGGGCCATATTACTCGAACCGTTTCAGCCATTCAGGGCATGAACCAACAAATTGCGGCCGCCGCCGAGCAACAGAGCATCGTGGCCGAAGAGATCAATCGTAGCGTGCAAAATGTGCGTGATGTGTCTGATCAAACAGCCGCCGCCAGCGAAGAAACCGCAGCATCCAGTATTGAACTGGCACGCCTAGGGACTCACCTACAGGCGTTGGTGGGGCGGTTTAGGGTCTGAGGGAGTGGCGACTGGCAAGCTGCAAGTTCAGGGCAAAAGTAAATCTGCTTGAGCTTGAAGCTTGCCACTGCTCCCCTCTACAACACCTGACGCAAAAACGCTTGGGCGCGCAGGTCTTTGGGCGAATTGAAAAAGGCTTCTGGGGCCGAATCTTCCAGCAACTTGCCGTGATCGAAGAACAGCACGCGATTCGCCACTTCACGGGCAAAACCCATTTCGTGGGTCACGCAGACCATGGTCATGCCTTCTTGTGCCAAGGTTTTCATCACGTCGAGGACTTCACCGACCATCTCTGGGTCAAGTGCCGAAGTCGGCTCGTCAAACAGCATGACTTTGGGTTCCATTGCCAACGCCCGGGCTATGGCCACACGCTGCTGCTGGCCGCCTGAGAGGCGCGACGGAAACTCGTTAGCCTTCTGCCCGATGCCAACCTTCTCCAACAGCGCAAGGGCCTTGGCCTCGCGCTCGGCCTTGCCACGCTTGCGTACGACCTTCTGCGCCAGACACAAGTTTTCGAGGACGGTCATGTGAGGGAACAAGTTGAAATGCTGGAACACCATGCCGACTTCACGCCGGTAGGCGTTAACGTCTGTTCTGGGGTTGGCCAAGTCTACGCCGCCGATGCTGACCGAGCCTGAGTCGAACTCTTCTAGGCCATTAAGGCACCGCAGAAATGTCGACTTACCCGAACCGGACGGGCCAATCACGACCAGCACTTCGCCCTTAGCCACCTTGGTGGTGACGTTATCGACCGCTCGCACGATATGCCCGCGGGTGTCGAAGACTTTTACCAGTTGGCGAACTTCAATCACTTTGCGCGAGCCTCCGCTCAAGCCGACTGGCGAAATGCGACAGCGGCAGGTTGATCAACAAGTACAAGCCCGCCACGCAGAACAGAATTTCGAACGGCGAGAACGAGGTCGTAATGACTTCGCGACCACTTTTAAGCAGCTCGGTAATCGCAATCACCGACACCAACGAAGTGTCTTTGACCAAGCTGATAAATTGCCCCGCCAAGGGTGGCAGTACGCGCTTGAAGGCTTGCGGCAGTACCACGTGGCGCATTGACTGGCTGGCATTGAGGCCGAGCGAGCGGGCCGCTTCATTTTGCCCCCGGGCGATGGACTGTACGCCCGCCCGGATGATTTCAGCCACGTACGCTCCGGTGAACAACGACAGCGCGGCAATGCCGGCAAATTCGCGGGACAGGTTAAGCACGGTGCCAATAAAGAAGTAAAAGATGAAAATCTGTACCAACAACGGCGTCCCGCGCACCAGTTCGACATACAACGTCGAGAGGTCACGCAGCGTTGGGTTGTTGGAGAGTCGGCACAGCCCCGTGACCAGCCCTATCAGCAAACCCAGTACGCCAGATACCAACGACAACCAGACGGTGGTCCAAAGCCCCAGCAACAGCGGGCCAGCCGCCCAATGGCGGGTCACACCGACCACGTCGCCTTCGGCAACATCGTCGCCCTCAACCAATTGCAGGCTGTTATCCGCAACGGTCAGCCGCTGTTCTGCGCCATCATCAGCCCGTAGCACGACTTCAGCCTTAGCGCCGTTACGTACGACGTCAATCACGGTAGAAGTTTCAGCGGCCCGTTGAGCTTCTTCAGCCTGATAGGCGAAATACTGCGGGACTCGATTCCAGCGCCACTCGTAGGACATCAGCGAGGTGGCGTAATACAACGCCCCCGCCAGACCGATGAGGATTAGCACGGTCAATACGTGCCAAGGCCACTGGATTTTTTTTTGTTTGATCACTTTCAGGTTCCACGTTGGTGTCGCTAGGAAGGCCGCCATCGCGAGCGAGCGCGTTCCTACACTCAATGGGTAGGAACGCGCTTGCTCGCGATAGGTTTAATAGCCTTATTCCATTTCTTTGAGCCACTCGGTGTTCTTGAACCACTTGTCATGGATGCGATCGTAGGTGCCGTCTTCGTGGATCTGATGCAAGAAGTTGTTGATGAAGTTGATGCTGTCGTAGTCGCCTTTCTTCAGACCAAAAGCCAGCGGCTCGTAGGTGAACGGCTCGTCGATGAACACCAGTTTTCCGTTGCCAAACTTGTTGACCGCGACAACGTTATAAGGCGCGTCGTAGATAAAGGCATCAGCCTTACCATTGACCACGTCTAGCACCGCTTCTGGTTCGTTGTCATAGCCGTGGTACTGGGCTTTGGACATCAGCTTGCGAGCGACGATTTCACCCGTGGTGCCGATTTTCGACGTCAGGCGGTATTGCGGATCGTTGAGGTCTTTGTAGGATTTAACTTTGTCCGCCAGTTCCTTGCGGATTAGCAGCGTTTGGCCCACAACGATGAAGGGTTCGCTGAAGTTCAGGCGCAAGTTGCGCTCCTGAGTCAGGGTCATGCCGCTGCCGATCATGTCGAACTTGTTGGTCATAAGCGCAGGAATAATGCCGTCGTAAGCGGTAGACACCAGTTCCAGCTTAACGCCCATGGACTTAGCCATGGCTTTGAGCAGATCAACTTCAAAGCCGATGATTTGACCACGTTTGTTGGTCATTTCAAACGGCATGTACGTCGGGTCCATGCCCACTTTCAACGTACCGCGTTTGACCGCGTCATCAATAGCACCTGCATGGGCTACGCTGACCGCCAGTAATGCAGTCACGCCGCACAGCAGTTTCGAGACAAACTTCTTCATCAACAACCTCCCCTCAACCGGCTCAATAAAGGTGTTGGCCTACGGCGGGCTTGCTGCATAAAGCCAACAAAACCGGGCACTCACCCATTCGGAGACGGATCCTAACTCACGGAAGGTTTGGAGACGAGTTTTGCGCGTTAAAAGCGCGACAGGCGGGGGAGATTGGTAGGGCTTTTCGCGGGTAAACCCGCGCCTACGAATTTTGTAGGCGCGAGCTTGCTCACGATAAAGTCAGGCAGCAGGTTGCAACGTCAGCACCGGGGCGTGGTTATCGGCCGCAACCGAATCACGCCAAGCGTTCAACCAGTCTTCGAGGCCCTCACCCCACACCAATGCGTGCAAGCGGGACATGGCCACTGGGTCGCTCAACAATGCCATCCGCTCATTGTTGCTCAAGCCCTTAGGACCTACCTTGATCGCATGACGCACGCGTTCGGCGCGAAGCCATTCGATCGGCTCAGCTTCACGGTGACGCGAGGTCGCCAAAGCGCACGCCAAAGCGTTTTGCTGAGGATCAACCACAGCCCGCACAAAACCGTCGTTGAGCGCGTGATAGCGGTTCTCGTGGGTGTATTCCTCAGTGGCCGACAACTCACGGGGTGGCGAGTATTCCTCAGGAATCAGGAACAGCTTTTCATCACGCGACTTAAGGCCCGGTTTGACCCGGCTAGAGAGCACCGATACGGGGATCGACAACATCAGCGAACCCACAATCGGCACCAACCACCACAAGAAACTCGGATTCAACCACAGCACCAGCCCAGCCCACGCGGCACCCAATAGGGTTTGCGGGCCATGGCGGCGCACCGCTTCGCTCCACGGCGTGGAGTCGTCGTCGCGCTGTGGCGAGTTCCACGTTGCGGCCCAGCCCAAGAACGCGGCCAGTACGAAACGGGTGTGGAAGATCATGCGAACAGGTGCCAGCAGCATCGAGAAGAGCATTTCGAGCAGCATCGACACCGTGACCTTGAACTTGCCGCCGAACTCTTTAGCGCCTTTGGCCCAAATCAGGATGATGCTCAGCAGCTTAGGCAAGAACAGCAGCACGATGGTGGTCGAAAACAGCGCAACGGCCTTATCCGGGTGCCATTGAGGCCACAACGGATAGAGCTGACGCGGTTCCATAAAGTACTGCGGCTCCATTAGCGTGTTGACTGCCAGCAAGGCTGTCGACAGCAACAAGAAGAAGAACCATAACGGCGCGGACAAGTAAGACATCACGCCGGTCAGGAACACCGCACGGTGAACCGGGTGCATGCCTTTCACTAAGAACAGACGGAAGTTCATCAAGTTACCGTGGCACCAGCGGCGGTCACGCTTGAGTTCATCCAGCAAGTTGGGCGGCAGTTCTTCGTAGCTGCCCGGCAGGTCGTAGGCAATCCAAACGCCCCAACCTGCACGGCGCATCAGCGCGGCTTCAACGAAGTCGTGGGACAGAATCGCCCCCGCAAACGAGCCCTTGCCCGGCAGCGGCGCCAAGGCGCAGTGCTCGATAAACGGCTTCATGCGGATGATCGCGTTGTGCCCCCAGTAGTGCGATTCACCCAACTGCCAGAAGTGCAAACCGGCGGTAAACAGCGGGCCGTAAACCCGCGTTGCAAACTGCTGCATGCGCGCATACAGGGTGTCCATGCCCGACGCTCGGGGCGCGGTCTGGATAATGCCCGCATCCGGGGTCGCTTCCATCAAGCGCACCAGGCTGGTCAAGCATTCGCCGCTCATCACGCTGTCTGCGTCGAGCACAACCATGTAGGTGTAATCGCCGCCCCAACGACGGCAGAAGTCGTCCAAGTTGCCGCTTTTACGTTTTACACGACGACGACGACGGCGATAGAAAATCCGCCCGAAGCCTTCTGTTTCACGGCACACATCCAACCAAGCCTGTTGCTCGGCCACACAAATGTCGGGGTCGTTACTGTCGCTGAGGACAAAGAAATCGAAACGGTCAAGATCACCGGTCGCGGCAACCGACTCGTACGTTGCCCGTAGCCCCGCAAACACACGGGTGACGTCTTCATTACAGATCGGCATCACCAGCGCAGTGCGCGCGTGTTCCGGGATTGGCTCATTACCGGCACTTGCGCCAGAAATACGGTACTTGTCGTGCCCCGTCAGCAGCTCCAAAAACCCCATCAAGGCGGTCCAGAAACCCGCCGACACCCAGCAAAACAGAATCCCGAACATGATCAAGATGCTGGTTTGCAAGGCATACGGCAGCACTTGCTGTGCGGTCTGCAAGAACGGCTGGTGAAGGACTTCTTCCAGATCAACGAAAGACCAGCCTTGGTACGGCATGATGCCTTTCATGTACCAGCCCGCGACGATGGTCTGGCCGAGCATCAACACCAACAGGATGTAACGACGGATCGAACCCACCGTCCGCCAACGCGCCTTGGGCAGCACATTCTCGTCTTTCTTAGGCAGCGCAGGGTTGCTACGCCCGGTCAGACGCCGCCAGCCGCGGACCAAAATATTGGTGCGCCAAGGCTCTGGCACCACCTTAGTGCGGTTAATCGGCGGCGTTGCCTTGAGCATCACCCGACCGCTGGCATCGAGGGCGAGCATCTCTGCTTCCTCAAGCTCTTGGGCCGTGCTGAGGTTCAGACGCGACCCCACCGAAGCCTGAGCGGCCTCGACAGTGTCGACGTCAGACTGGGCCGATAAGCGCTCATGCAGCTCGGCGAACGAGGTGCAGCTCGCCAATTCGGCGCGCTGCTCATCGCTCAGAGGCAAATGGGCCAGATACTCGCCAAGCGAGACCGGCGGAGTGTGAGCATTACTCATCGGCAGGCAACTGATAGCTCCAGGTTTCGGTCAGAACTTTTTCAGTCTTTTCCGGCTCTGGCGTGGCAGGGGCAGCGTCGGCAGCCGGGGCTGGAGTGCCCTTAGCGTCCTTGGCTTGTGGCTCTTTCTTGTCGTGCTTGTCGTGGGCCTTGGCCGCCACTTTCTCAGCCTTGGCCACGGTGGCAGGCGCGACTTCTACGTCCTGAACCAGAGCCGCACGCAGTTCGGTGGACTTGCTCGGGTCTTTGACTTTCAGACGCAAGGTCAAGCGCCAGCCTTTGGTCTCTGGGTTGTACCGCAGGTTGTTTTCAACCAACTCGGCGTTATCACCCACACTCACTTGGCTGCGCACAGGTGCATCGGCAGGCAGTTTTGCCAGCGAAGGACCTTCGAAATCCACCAAGTAAGCCACGCTGCCATCCGGTTGACGGATCAGGTTGGACTGCTTGACGTCACCGGTCGAACGCAGGGTTTGTTTAACCCAAGCGCTGTCAGCCGGGTGCAGAGCGGCTTCATCCAAGGTCCAGTGCAGGCGATAAGCGAAGTCAAACGGCTTACCTGGCTCTGGCAGAGTCGCCGGGCTCCAGAACGCAACAATGTTGTCGTTGGTTTCGTCAGCGGTTGGGATCTCTACCAGATCAACCGACCCTTTACCCCAGTCACCTTGAGGCTCGATCCAAGCACTTGGACGCTTGTCGTAGCGGTCGTCGAGGTCTTCGTACTGGCTGAAGTCACGACCACGTTGCAGCAAACCAAAGCCACGCGGGTTTTCTACCGCGAAGTTGCTTACCGACAAGTGTTTCGGGTTGTTCAGCGGGCGCCAGATCCATTCGCCGTTACCTGCATGAATCGCCAGACCCGACGAGTCGTGCAGCTCATGGCGATAGTTAAGAACTTTGGACGGCTGGTTGGTGCCAAACAGGTACATGCTGGTCAGCGGCGCGATACCCAGTTTGCCCACTTTGTCACGCAAGAACATTTGTGCCTTTACGTCCACCACCGTGTCTACGCCAGGGCGCAGGATAAAGCGGTAAGCGCCGGTCGCCCGTGGCGAGTCCAGCAACGCAAAGATCACGAGGTGTTTGTCGTTTGGTTTTGGACGTTCGATCCAGAACTCAGTGAAACGCGGGAACTCTTCACCCGATGGCAGCGCGGTATCAATTGCCATGCCACGTGCCGACAAGCCGTAAGTCTGACCTTTGCCGATCACGCGGAAATAGCTCGCGCCCAGCATGGTCATAATTTCGTCTTGTTTGTCAGCCTTGTTGATCGGGTACAACACGCGAAAACCCGCCCAACCGAGGTTCTCGGTGGACTTAGGGTCGAATTGGACGTCGCCGAAATCAAAGCGACTGGCGTCGTATTTGATCTCTTCTACCTTGTCGACCGTCACTTCGTTGATTTTCACCGGCGTATCGAAGTGCATGCCTTGGTGATAGAAGGACAGCTTGAACGGGGTCTTGTCGCCCGCCCATTGGGCTTTGTCGCGCTTGAACTGGATCTTCTGGTAGTCCGCGAATTTCATATCACGAAATTCTTTTGGCAAATTGCTGCGCGGCGCTTCGTATTTCTGTTCGGCCAGCGCTTTAGCCTGAACCGCTACGTCATCCAGACTGAATGCCCACAGTTGACCCGCACCGAGCAAGCAGAAGAGCGTAGAACCCGTCACCTCTGCGTCGCGTAACCGCTTG
>NZ_LLWH01000052.1 GCF_001411475.1 Pseudomonas endophytica
CCACGCCGCGCAGCGTCAGCGACATATCGCATTGCGTTGCACCTGCCAAACCGGCAGTGATGCCGTTAACCAGCTCCACTTCAACGCCGTGTTCGCGCAACCACTGCGCCTCTTCGCCGCCGCGCCCAAAAATGCACGGATCACCGCCTTTGAGCCGCACCACGCATTTGCCTTGGCGAGCGTAACGCAGCATCAGACGTTGGATAAACGCTTGAGGTGTGGAGCGGCAGCCTCCGCGTTTGCCCACCGCGACCACCCGTACACCGGGGCAGTGCTCCAGCACCGCAGGATTGACCAAGTCGTCAATCAGTACCACATCCGCCTCACGCAGGGCGCGCACCGCCTTAAGCGTCAGTAATTCCGGGTCACCCGGCCCTGCACCCACCAACCAGACTTTTGCACTCATGGTGTATTCCTTACGCGATGACGGCGATGGGCTGCGTGTGAGCAGCCAATAAACGTTTGATTTCTGGGACACACGAGCCGCATTGCGTGCCGCAACCCAGTGTTGTTTTCAAGCCTGGCAAGTCCTGTCCTTGAGCGATGGCATCACACACTGCGGCCTGACTCACGTTCTTGCAGTTGCAGACAATCTTGTTGCCGCCAGCGGGCACGTTGGCATTGCCCGGCGGCGCGCTCAGCGGGGCCAGTAGCCAGCGTCGCAGTTGTTGATCGGCACGACCTTCTTGCCACAGATCTTGCAGCCAATGCCGGGCTAAGGTTTCACCGGCCAGCCGAATCGCGGTAATGCGCCCGTGCTCAATGCGTACCCGTTTGCCAATGGCGCGGCGTGGGTCGTCGTAGGCCAATACCGGCCCCTCGTTAAGCCCTAAGCACTGGTCGATGTCGCTTAACAGTTGGGGGGCCGGTGCGACGGCGCTGGCTGCGCGGATCAGCAGCGCAGGGCGCTCACGTCCGGTAAGGCTGAGGCTCACGTAAGAAAAGCTTTCGCACAGCGGGCGCAACGTCTCGAAGTGTGACTGAACACTCTGCGTTGCATCCCCCTCAACCAGCGCGAACAAATGCCAGGGCAGGTGGATGGGTTCCAGCCGCACGGCGCTGTGTTTGAGTTCTGGCTGTTTGGACAGCGGATCGAAGGCGGGCAACGTCAGAGTATTGACCCCGCCTTTAAGGTAGCGGTCGCCCCAGTGCATCGGTAAAAACGCTTGGCCAGGGCGCACACTGTCGTCGCTGCTCACCGGCAATATGACGGCCCCGCGGCGGCTCTTAAGGTTGATCAGGTCGCCGGGTTGTAGACGATGGCGCCGCAACTCATCCGGGTGCAGGCTCAGCACGGCCTCACTGACGTGGCCGAACAGTTGCGCTGCGGTGCCGGTGCGGCTCATGCCGTGCCATTGGTCTCGCAGGCGGCCGGTGATCAAGGTCAGCGGGAAGCGAGCGTCACGCTGCTCTTTGGCGGCGCGGTAAGGCTCGTCAATAAACTGGGCGCGACCATTGGCTGTCGGAAATTTTCCGTCGCCGTAGAGTCGCGCAGTGCCTTCAACCGCACCTTCAGGAAATGGCCATTGCTGGGGGCCGAGACGGTCGATCAGTGCGTGGCTAATGCCCGAGAGGTCTAGATCGCGGCCACGGGTTAGGTATTTGAATTCGTCGAACAACTGCGCCGGGTGATCAAAGGCAAACAGGCTGGGCATTCCGGGGCGCAGGTGTTTTTCCAGACGCTGTGCGAAATCTACGGTAATGGCCCAATCGGAGCGCGCTTCGCCAGGTGCGACGACGGCTTTGCGCACATGGGAAATTCGCCGTTCGGAGTTGGTCACCGTGCCCTCTTTTTCGCCCCAACTGGCCGCAGGCAGCAACAGGTCAGCGAAGGCTGCGGTTTCGGTGGTGTGAAAGGCTTCTTGCAGCACTACAAAAGGGCAGGTTTGCAGCGCTGCCCGCACGGCCACTTGGTCCGGGAGTGACTGCGCCGGGTTGGTGCAGGCAATCCACAACGCTTTGATTTGGCCGCTGGCCACACGCTCAAATAGCTCGATAGCGGTCAGCCCCGTGTTGGCCGGGAGTTGCTCAACGCCCCAGTACGCCGCCACTTCAGCGCGATGCTCGGCATTGGCAGCGTCGCGGTGGCCGGGCAGCAAATTGGACAAGCTACCGGTTTCGCGCCCGCCCATAGCATTCGGCTGACCGGTCAATGAGAAAGGCCCTGCGCCAGGACGACCGATTTGTCCGGTGACCAAATGCAGGTTGATCAGGGCGCTGTTTTTGGCGCTGCCCGCCGTCGACTGGTTCAGCCCCATGCACCACAGCGATAGAAAGCTCGGCGAGGTGCCGACCCACTGTGCGCATTGCTCCAGTTGCTCGACGCTGATGCCACAGAGCTGCGACACCATCGACGGGGTGTAATCGCGCACCCGTTGTTTGAGCGCGGGTAAACCGTCGGTGTGGGCATTGATAAAGTCGTGGTCTACCCAGTTTTCCCACAGCAGTAGGTGCAAAATCCCGTGAAACAAAGCCACATCGGTGCCGGGAAGAATGGCCAAGTGCAGATCGGCCAAATCGCAGGTATCGGTACGACGAGGGTCGATGACGATCACCTTCATGGATGGGCGCCGCGCTTTGGCCTCTTCTAATCGACGAAAAAGCACCGGATGGGCGTAGGCCATGTTACTGCCGACGATCATGACGCAGTCGCTCAGTTCCAAGTCTTCGTAGCTGCACGGCGGTGCATCGGCCCCAAGGCTGCGCTTGTAGCCGACCACGGCAGACGACATGCACAGCCGCGAGTTGCTGTCGATATTGTTGGTGCCGACCAGCGCCCGTGCGAGTTTGTTGAAGGCGTAGTAGTCCTCGGTCAATAACTGCCCTGAGACATAAAACGCCACGCTGTCAGGCCCATGCTCGGCGATGGTCTTAGCAAACACGCTGGCGGCGTGATCGAGCGCGCTGTCCCAGTCGGTGCGGCCCCGGGCCAGGGCCTTACCGAGGCGTAGCTGCGGGTACAGCGCACGTGCGCTCAGGTCGCCAGTCAGGTGCAGTGTCGAGCCTTTGCTGCATAGTTTTCCGAAGTTGGCCGGGTGCGCCGGATCGCCGCTGACGCCAAAGATGCGCTCGCCGTCGTGCTCAATCAGCACGCCGCAGCCGACCCCGCAATAACAGCAGGTAGAAGCGGTGATCTGGCGCTCCATCAGCCTGCGTCCCGCAGGGCCAACTGCACGCGGCCATTTTCGACGCGCACCGCATGATGATGTGCGCAGCCAATGTCCGGGGCTTGGGCTTCACCACTTTGCAGGTCGATTTGCCAATTATGTAGCGGGCAGGCCACACGCTTGCCGTAGATCAAACCTTGAGACAGCGGGCCGCCTTTGTGCGGGCAACGGTCGTCAAGGGCGAACACTTCGTCGTCGCTGGTGCGAAAAATCGCGATGTCGCCTTTCGGCCCATTAATGATCCGAGAACCCAAGGCGTTGATTTCGTCGAGAGAGCAAATATCTAGCCAGTTCATACCACTACCTCCAGGTTCTTCAGCGCGATGACGTCGAATTCTTTTTTCAGTTGTGGCTGCTCCAGGCGCTCTTTCCATGGGTCTTGCTCAAACGACAGGGAAAATTGCAGGCGGTCATTCAGCGCTTTGCGACGCTCGGGATCTTCGAGTACCGCCTTCTTGATGTGCTCCATGCCAACCCGTTGCAGGTAATGCACGGTGCGCTCGAGGTAGAAGGCTTCTTCGCGGTACAGCTGTAGGAATGCACCGTTGTATTCGCGTACTTCTTCGGCGGTTTTAAGCTTGACGAAGAATTCGGCGACCTCGGTTTTGATCCCGCCGTTACCCCCGATGTACATCTCCCAGCCTGAGTCCACGCCGATGATGCCGACGTCTTTAATCCCCGCTTCAGAGCAGTTGCGTGGGCAGCCGGAGACGGCCAGTTTGACCTTGTGCGGCGACCACATATTGAACAGGTCATGTTCCAGGTCGATCCCCAGCTGCGTTGAGTTCTGAGTGCCAAAGCGGCAGAACTCGCTGCCCACGCAGGTTTTTACCGTACGAATAGACTTGCCGTAAGCGTGGCCCGAGGGCATGTCCAAGTCTTTCCATACGCCCGGCAGGTCTTGCTTTTTGATCCCCAGCAAGTCGATGCGCTGCCCGCCTGTGACCTTAACCATTGGCACGGCGTATTTGTCAGCCACATCGGCAATGCGCCGTAGCTCGGAGGGATTAGTCACACCGCCCCACATGCGCGGCACGACCGAGTAGGTGCCGTCTTTCTGGATGTTGGCGTGAGCGCGTTCGTTGATCAGGCGCGATTGTGGATCGTCGCGGGCCTCGCCTGGCCAGGTAGAAATCAGGTAATAGTTGAGCGCGGGTCGGCAAGTGGCGCAGCCGTTGGGTGTGCGCCAGTTCAAGTAGCTTTGAGTACCCGCGATGGTCAGCAGATGTTGCTCGCGAATGGCCTGGCGGATTTGCCCGTGATTGAGGTCACTGCAGCCGCAGATGGCTTTTTCGCTCTTAGGTTTAACATCGGCAGCGCCGCCCACCGTGTTGATCAAAATCTGCTCAACCAGCCCTGCGCACGAGCCACACGAACTGGCGGCCTTGGTGTGTTTTTTGACTTCGTCGACGCTGAACAGCCCGTGTTCCTGAATCGCTTTAACGATGGTGCCTTTGCACACGCCATTGCAGCCACAGACTTCAGCGTTGTCGGCCATGCTCATGGCCTTGTCCTGACCTTGATGGCCGACATCGCCGATAGCATTTTCGCCGAACATTAAGTGATCGCGGATCTCGCCAATGGCGTGATTCTCACGGATCTGTCGGAAATACCAACCGCCGTCAGCGGTATCGCCGTACAGGCAAGCGCCGACTAATACGTCGTCCTTGATCACCAGCTTTTTATAAACCCCGCCAATCGGATCGGACAGGGTGATGGTTTCAGTGCCTTCGCCCCCCATAAAGTCGCCTGCCGAAAACAGGTCGATGCCGGTGACCTTGAGCTTGGTCGACGTCACCGAGCCTTGATAGCTGGCAAACCCCAACTGCGCTAGGTGATTGGCGCAAACCTTGGCTTGTTCAAACAACGGGGCGACCAAGCCGTAAGCAATACCGCGATGGCTGGCGCATTCGCCGATGGCGTAAATACGCGGGTCATAAGTTTGCAGGGTGTCATTGACCAGAATGCCGCGGTTGCACGGGATCGCGCATTGCTCGGCCAGCTCGGTATTAGGGCGAATGCCTGCGGCCATCACCACCAGATCGGCGGGGATAATGTCACCGTTCTTGAACTCGACCGATCCGACCCGGCCATTGCCTGCATCGTGCAGCGCCTTCGTCTGTTCACTCAGGCGGAAATGCAGACCGCGTGCCTCTAGAGCGGTTTGCAACAACTGGCCGCTGACGGGGTCGAGCTGGCGATCCAAAAGCCACTCACCGAGGTGCACCACGGTCACATGCATCCCGCGCAGCATCAGACCATTGGCGGCCTCCAGCCCCAACAGGCCACCGCCAATGACGACAGCATGGGTGTGGGTTTTGGCGGTGTCGATCATGGCTTGGGTGTCGGCAATGTCGCGGTAACCGATCACCCCGTTCAGGGTATTGCCGGGGATGGGCAGGATAAACGGGGTCGAACCGGTGGCAATCAACAGCCGATCGTACTCGGCCTCGGTGCCGTCTTCGGCAATCACCCGGCGTTTAACCCGGTCGATCTTCACTACTTTGCGGTTAAGCAGCAGTTTGATGTCGTTTTGCAGATACCAATCCAGATCGTTGAGCACAATCTCTTCAAACGTTTGCTCACCGGCCAATACTGGCGATAGCAAGATTCGGTTGTAGTTAGCGTGAGGTTCGGCGCCGAAGACGGTGATGTCGTAAAGCTCATTGCTCAATTTAAGCAATTCTTCCAGGGTACGAACCCCGGCCATGCCATTACCGATCATCACGAGTTTTAATTTTTTCATCAGGTTCTCCGCAAGCGTTGACCGGCCACATCAGGGCACTGGGGCCTTACTCGACAAATACTGCGCGCACAAAAAAAGGCGTCCCGCCAGTTACCTAGCGAGGACGCCTTTGTCCTTGTCCCGTTCTCTCGGGAAACCCGGTGTTCGTCGTTGAAGACTGGGTTTTATGAGTTGATACGTTAGCTAATGCAGTGGTTGTGCCAACTTTCAAAAGCCTGTGTTTATTGGGGGATAAAGACTGGGGCGAGGTTTTACCTGCACCGAATCAACGCAGCCTGCACGTTATTGGAGCAATTCAATCTGTAGGAGATTCCCTGTCGTCCAGACGTCGCGCTGTCGCGTAGCAAACGGGCTAAGTCTGTGGTCGCCGAAACACCATCGTGCACGGCGTTTGGGTGCCTATCGTTTTTGTAGGAGCTGGCGCAGGCTGCGATCTTTTGATCTTCTACCTCAACCTCAAAAGATCGCAGCCTGCGGCAGCTCCTACGCGGGATATTTGTCTGCCAGCACACCCTGTGTAGATACCCATGTCCACACCTACGAACACAGTGGTGTCTTTTGAAATCAATAACTGACTTCATGTTTGATAAGACCGAGCTTGCTCGCGATCTTTTGATTTTTTGATCGACCCATCAGTGATGAAAGATCAAAAACATCAGCACCAGATTGATCATCAACGACCCCAGCGCCACCGCCTGCCAGACCTTTAGCGGTTCGCGCTCCAACAACGGCCTTGGGCGCACGCGCAAGCTTTGGCGCTCGCCCTGTTCCAATTGCAGCAGCCACTCTTCTGCGGTTTCAAATCGCTGCGCCGGGTCAGCGGCAACACCGCGCTCCAGACTCTGCTCCAGCCATTGCGGCAGGTCAGGCCGGTAACGACTGGCATTGACCGGCACCCCAAAACGCGGACGCTGAAACGCTTCGATTTCGCCATACGGGTAATGCCCCGTCAGCAGTTGATACAACGTGACCGCCACCGCGTAGACATCTTGTTGCGCAGAAGGCGCGGCACCGAGAAACGCCTCCGGGGCGAGGTAGCTGGAGGTGCCGGGTAAGGTGCCAGGCAGGTCTTCAGACAGGCCGGGGCAGTAAGCCAAACCAAAATCCAGCAGACGCAGTTCGCCGTCATCGCCCAGTAGTAGATTGTGCGGTTTGATGTCGCGATGAAAAATCTGTCGTCGATGTAACAGGCCCACAGCCCGTAACAAGCGTTCGGCCAACTCCCGCCATTGCTCTAGGGGTAGCGGACCGTTCTGGGTATAGAGCGTTTGCAGGGTGATGCCGGGGTATTCGCGCATCACGTAGTACAGATGCTGGCGCTGGCTGGCGGCATGCACTTGGACAAAATGACGGCCCGCCACCCGCTTCAGAAACCATTCTTCGGACAACAAGGCCTGCCCGGCTAAGGGTTCGTCACGCAGGTGCGCGGGCAAGGTTTTCAGTAGCCAAGGTTGTTGTTGCTCATCGCGCACGCGGTACAGCAGCGATTGCTGGCTCTGCGCGAGTTGGCATTCAACCTGCCAGCCTTCAAAGGTTTGCCCTGATTTGAGCGATGGCGGCAGCGGCCATTGCTGC
Source organism: Pseudomonas endophytica (assembly GCF_001411475.1). Classification (GTDB taxonomy): domain Bacteria; phylum Pseudomonadota; class Gammaproteobacteria; order Pseudomonadales; family Pseudomonadaceae; genus Aquipseudomonas; species Aquipseudomonas endophytica. The sequence continues at coordinate 7,489 of NZ_LLWH01000052.1, forward strand.
AATTGAATCAAAGCATCGCCGATGTTGGTTTCGCCCAGTGCTTGGACCCGCACCAGCAGAGCGCTGGCGTTGTCTTGGCTACCCGCTAGGTGCGCGGCGTTGACCAACGTTTGCGCGGCGTCTTGCAACACGGGTTGATCACGCAGCACAGCGGCGATGGCGGTGTCGTTTAGGGTCGACCATACGCCATCACTGAGCAACACAAAGGTTTCCCCCAATTGCACTTCGCCGTCGAGGAAATCCACTACCAGATGTTGGTCCAGCCCCAATGCGCGCTTAAGTACGTGCTGCATGCCGGGTTGTTCCCAGACGTGATCATCGCTGATGCGCTGCAAGCGTTCGGCGTGCCAGCGGTACACCCGGCAATCGCCCACGTGGGCCAAGGTAAAACGCCTACCACGTAGTACCAACGCGCTGAGTGTGGTCAGCAGCGGTTGCCCGCCACCGTTGGCCTGTAACCACCGATTTTGCGCGATCAGCAAACGCTCCAAGGCGTGTGCCACGCTCCAGGTTTCGGGCGTGGCGTAATAGTCTAGCGCCAACGCTTGTAAGGTCGAGCGGGCGGCCAGACCGCCATCGGCACATTGGCTCACACCGTCAGCAATGGCGAACAAGTAACCCTTGCTCGCGGCCAATGCCGGTGCGGGCGTGACGCCGCGCAGCGCGTCCTGATTCTCAGCACGCGGGCCGGTGGCGCTGGCTTGGGCCAAGCTCAGTTGCAGGCTCATGGCGCCTTTACACGCGGGCGGCAGTGACAGCCGCCGAACCCCACGTGGTTCTCCAGCGGCGTTTCACCCCGTGCAAGCCAAACCACGCTAATACGCCGAGGCTGGCAAACAGCCACAAGGCTAACTGATAGCTGCCGGTGCTTTGTTTAATCGCGCCCATGCCCGCTGCCAAGGCAAAACCGCCGATACCACCGGCCATGCCGATCAGGCCCGTCATGACCCCAATTTCACGGCGAAAACGTTGCGGCACCAGTTGGAACACTGCGCCGTTCCCTGCACCAAGGCCGAGCATGGTGCACACAAACAGCGCCAAGGCGGCATAGGAATTAGGCAGGTTGAAGCCCACAGCCGCGATGCTGATGGTGGCCACGGCATACATGCCCAGCAAGGTGCGAATGCCGCCGAAACGGTCGGCCAATGCGCCACCTAGCGGGCGCATCAAGCTGCCGCCGAATACGCAGGCGGCGGTGTAATAACCGGCGGTCACTGGGCTTAAGCCGTATTGATCGTTGAAGTAGCCGGGCAGGGCGCTGGCCAAGCCGATAAAGCCGCCAAAGGTCACGCAGTAGAAAAACATGAACCACCAGCTGTCGCGGTCGCCCAGCGCCTTGAAATAGTCGCTCATGGACTTGGCTTTGGGTCGCTCGGGTGCGTTTTTAGCCAGCCAAACGAACACACCTAAACACAGCACCAATGGGATCAGAGCAAAGCCAAAAACGTTGCTCCAGCCATAAGCGGCGGCCAGCACCGGAGCCAGCAGGGCGGCGAACACCGTGCCGGAGTTACCCGCCCCGGCAATGCCCATGGCTTTGCCTTGATGCTGTGGCGGATACCATTGCGAGGCCAGCGGCAGGGCCACGGCAAACGAAGCGCCTGCCATGCCCAGAAACAGCCCAAGCAAAAGCGCTTGTTCATAACTGTGAATGCCGTGCTGCCAAGCCACGAATAGCGCACTGATGACAATGATCTGGCCGATCACCCCGGCAACTTTCGGCGACAAGCGATCAGCCAGCATCCCCATGGCGAAGCGCAGCACGGCGCCAGCCAGAATCGGCGTGGCCACTACCAACCCGCGCTGCTGGGTGGTGAGGTGCAGGTCGGCGGCGATTTGCACCGCCAGCGGGCCGAGTAAATACCAGACCATAAAGCTCAGGTCG
>NZ_LLWH01000053.1 GCF_001411475.1 Pseudomonas endophytica
TGCTTCTTCAGCCAGCGGCCCACGCATGACCGGTTGCGATTGACCGACCAACGGCAATGGCATCGGCTGTGAAGAACCAGCGAAGTCTATCGAAGGGTTACCACCGCCTTTTGGCGCGGCCTGCCCCAATGGCAATTGCCCTTGATCGCCGTTCGGCGCGGTTGGCGCTTTATCTCGACCCGGAATCAAAACAGCTGCGGCAACCGCCACAATCACCACGGCACCAATGGCCAATACGTGTTTCTTCGGCATTTTGAACCCCATACTTGGACGCTTGACCGCAGAACGGCTCGCAATCATGGCTTCGATCATTGCATCGCGGGCGACCTGGTTAATGATGCCAGGCCAACCTCCGGAGCTCTCATGTATATCTGAGATCTGCTGCGCGCTAAAGAGTTCGATCCCGCGCCCCGCACCTTCAAGGCGCTGAGCCAGATACTCGCGGGTTTCTTCTTCGGTATACGGCTGCAATTCAATGACGTGGAAACGCTCTTCATCACCGCTGAGCTCTTCAAGCCCAGCAATCATCGAAGGCTCGCCGAACAGAAACACGTGCGGGCGGCCTTCCGGAGTACCCGCGGCTAGCGCCAGCAAAGCTTCCTGAGCAGAGTCGTCGAGCTGCTCGGCATCATCGACCAACAAGTAGACTTCTTGCCCGGTGAGTGCCAATTGAACGACTTGATTCAGAATCGCATCCACTTCGGGGCGAGCAACGTTCAGTGTTTGCGCCACTTGGCGCAAGATACCCGCGGCATCGCCAGCACCCCGTGCAGATACCACCACACTCTGTACCGACTGCTTGTTAGTGCTGGCAACCAGCGCCTGACGCAGCAAGGTCTTGCCGCTGCCTTCTGGGCCGGTAACGACCAACAGCAACTGGCTATAACGGGCTAGGTGGTGCAACTGCCCCAGCACGGGTTTGCGCTGTGCAGGGAAAAACTTGAAGCCCGGCACTCGAGGGGCGAACGGGTCATGAGTGAGCTGGAAGTGACCGAGGAACGCCTCGTCAGCATGCAAACTAGTCATCGGGATCTTATTAACCTTTAAGCTGAGCCAGCGCGCGGTAATCCGCGCCCAGCGTGGCTTGTAGAACCTCTTGTGGATAATCGTCAGTCACTGTGGCTTCTCCGATGCGACGCAACAGCACCAGACGCATACGACCGTCGATCACTTTTTTATCTACTGCCATGTGCTGCATAAAATCGGCGGCACTCATTTCGACAGGTGGCACCACGGGTAAACCCGCACGTATGAACAACTGAATCGCGCGATCGCGCTCGGCTTCGCTGATCCAGCCCAAGCGCGCGGACATTTCCAGCGCCATCACCGTCCCCGTGGCCACCGCTTCGCCGTGCAACCACACGCCGTAGCCCATATGGGTTTCAATTGCATGCCCAAAGGTATGCCCCAAGTTGAGCGTGGCGCGCACGCCAGACTCGCGCTCGTCAGCACCCACCACATCGGCTTTGGCCGCACATGAACGGTGAATCGCCGCGGTCAAAGCGGCTTGATCGAGACCACGCAGTGCGTCCATGTTGTCTTCAAGCCAGGTCAAGAACGGTTCATCACAGATCAGGCCGTACTTGATGACTTCCGCCAAGCCTGCCGACAGTTCACGCGCAGGCAAGGTATTGAGGGTTTGGGTGTCAATCAGTACCAGATTGGGCTGATAGAACGCGCCCACCATGTTTTTGCCCAGCGGATGGTTGATCCCGGTTTTGCCACCCACCGATGAATCCACTTGAGACAGCAAGGTCGTAGGCACTTGAATAAAATCAACGCCGCGCTGGTAACACGCCGCCGCAAAGCCGGCCATGTCCCCCACCACGCCGCCGCCCAAGGCAACCACCGTGGTACGTCGGTCATGACGGGCTGTCAGCAGGCCATCAAAGATCAGTTGCAGGGTTTCCCAGTTTTTGTGCGACTCACCGTCCGGGAGGATGATCGGCACCACGGAAAACTGCGCGAGGCTGCGGGTTAGGCGCTCGAGATAGAGTGGCGCGACGGTTTCATTGGTCACAATCGCCACTTGGCGACCAGCAATGTGCGGGGCCAGCAACTCGGGCTGATCCAACAAACCTTCGCCAATATGAATTGGGTAGCTACGCTCGCCTAGATCAACCTTCAGTGTCTGCATGAAACCCCGTGCTTTGTTTGCCAGTTATCAAGTGATGGCATGCCACTGAACGGGCATGCTCGGCGCCGAGGATAGCGCATTTTGTTGCGCACTTTAACGAGGGGGCAGTTGCGCCAGTCGCTCAAGAATGTCCAGAACGACCATTCGCGGCGGCCGCTCATCGGTTTCTACCACGAGGTCGGCGATTTCCCGATAGAGCGGATCTCGCATAGCTAGCAAATCGCGCAGGGTTTTTTCGGGGTTGGCAGTACGCAGCAAAGGCCGATTGCGATCGCGTGCGGTACGGGCAACTTGCTGCTCCACGGAGGCATGCAAATACACCACGCGACCACCGGCATACAGTGACTTGCGGTTCTCGGGTCGCATCACCGCGCCCCCGCCCGTCGCCAACACCACGCCATCGGCTTCGCAGAGCTCGGCAATCATGGCCGATTCGCGATCACGAAAGCCGGGCTCACCTTCTTTATCGAAGATCCACGGGATATTGGCACCAGTGCGCACTTCAATTTCCTTATCGGAATCTTTGAACGGCAGGTGCAGCTCTTTGGCCAGCAAACGTCCGATGGTGCTTTTACCAGCCCCCATGGGCCCAACAAGAATCAAATTTCGCACAGAATCAATGACTCACAGCAATCGCCTGGTTGCCCATAATACGCGGAGTAAGGAACACCAGCAGTTCGGATTTTTTTTCCAGAACGATGTCTTTACGGAAAAGTCGGCCAACATACGGCAGATCGCCAAAAAATGGCACTTTATCTACCACTTTGCTTTGAGTATTTGAGAAAACACCCCCGATGACGATGGTTTCACCGTCTTTGACCAGCACCTTGGCCTTAACTTCGTTCTTTTTTATCGGCGGCACATTGTTAACCATATTCATGTAGTCCGGCTCATCTTTGGTCACCACCACCTCCATGACCACGCTGTTGTCCGGGGTGATTTGCGGTGTCACCTCCAGCGACAGTGACGCTTCTTTAAACGATACAGAGGTGGCACCACTCGAGCTGGATTCTTGATAGGGAATCTCGGTGCCTTTGAGGATTTTGGCGGTTTCTTTATCAGAAGTGACTACTTTGGGCTGAGAGATAATTTCGCCATTACCGGTTTTCTCCATGGCGCTCAACTCAAGGTCTAACAAAGCATTGTTAGTGATAAAGGCGATACCCAGACCTGAGCTATTACCCCTCACGCCCAAGTCGACAAAGGGCGCGCTCACATCACTCGGTTCAGCACCCGCCTCTACTGGAGGCGCAATCCCACCCGCGCTCCATTTACCGCCTTTGTTCAGTGAACCGCCCCAGCGCACCCCTAAATTGCGCTCGAAATCCACCCCGGCTTCCACAACACGAGCCTCAATCATCACCTGACGAACAGGCACATCCAATTGCGTCACAATGCGCCGCAACTCTGCCAATTGCTCGCTCGATTGAAGCGCGATGATGGAGTTAGTGCGCTCATCCACGGTGATAGATCCTCGAGCGACCGTGCTGGTTTGGCCGTCGGTCACTGACTGAAATAACTTGGCTATATCAGTGGCCTTCGCGTGGTTGACCTGCACCAGCTCGCGACGCAAAGGGGCCAACTCAGCCAGTTGATTACGCGCTTGCAGCTCGTAGCGCTCACGCGCCGCTATTTCTTCGATGGGAGCAATCAGCAGCACATTGCCTTCAAGGCGCTTGGCGAGATCGTTGCTTTTAAGCACCAGATCCAGCGCCTGATCCCACGGTACATCCTGCAAGTTGAGGGTAATACTGCCTTCGACCGCATCGCTGACCACTAAATTGAACTGGGTGAATTCAGCCAATAGCTGCAACACCGTGCGCACTTCAATGGCCTGAAAGTTAAGTGAGACTTTCTCCCCGACATACTCAGGGTTCGGTGCCGTGGTGCGGGAAGATTGAAGGGCAGTGTCACTCCCCCGTGTGACCGACAAGGGGTCTTGGTTCTGGACGAGCGCCAGTATTGACGGCGAATTCAGCGCACTCCATAGCGCCAGTCCGCAGACCGGGAAAATCCTTTTCATGGTGTCTATCCGTTAAGACTGCTGTTTTAAAGAGAGGCTCAGGGATCTTTCCAGCCAACCACCCTGACCATCTGAAATCACTTCAAACACTTCAACGTGTGCGGTATTGATTGAGACGATCTGCCCGTTTTGGCGCCCTAGATAGTCGCCGACGTTCAAGCGGTAGACCTTTGCGTTGGCGCGCAACAAGGCGCTTGTCCCCAGCTCATTAGAGAACGTACCGACCATCTCGAATTGCTCAAGCTCCAGCTCCTCCAAATACTGACGGGGCCGGTCATTATCCAGCTCGTCAGCCTCCAGCAGACTGACCTGCCAACTCCCAGCCCCATCCTCAAGCAGCGCCTGAAAAGGGCTGCGTAAGGCGGCCGCCCCATAGGTCACCGTACGGGGAGGTTCAACACGGGGGATCGGCGTCATAGCAGCCAGTGGACGAGTAGGTGTTACGTTTAAAGACGCTTGTAACTGCGCAGTTTTTTGCGCGCTATCGCAGCCCATCAGGCTGGCCAGCAAGCCAACACTGAAAAACCGAAAGCCAACACTCATGGGATCTATCCTTGATCGTGGGTGCGGTAGGTCTTGGCCAGCAGCGTCATGCGTAACTGGCCGTCATTTGTCTCGTTGAGTGGCGCAAGCGTGAAATCATGCAGGGTGACGATACGCGGCAGGCTTGCCATTTGGCTGACAAAACGCCCCAGATCGTGATAACCGCCAATAAGCACCAGCTTTAAAGGCAGTTCGGCGTAGAACGGTTGCAGGACTTCAGGCGACCACTGAATGTGCTCAATCCGCAGCCCGCTGATCTGGCCGATACGCGACACCTCCTCTAGCAGGCCAGGGACTTCGGCCTGGCTGGGCAACTGCTTTAATACCCCGCTAAAGACTGTTTCTAGCTCACGCATGTGCGCTAGGTAAGCTTCTAGGCTCGAGGTCTGAGCAACTTTGGAAGCCCATTCGGTTTTGAGCGTCACTTCGGCTTCACGCTGCTGTGCAAGCTGATTGACCGGGGATCGCAGCAGTAGCCAATAGCCCATCACCAACACGCTACTCACCAATACCAGCGCAACCGCGGCTTTTAGCCTTAGCGACCAACTGCCGATACGATCAACATCCAAATCCCGCACATCGAAAGGGTTAAGGCGCCCCAACCATTGAGCCACCATCAGAATTGAGCGCCAGCGTGGGCATGTCGGGTTTGGCGCACAGTCATTTGAAACAGCCGCTGCGGCCCTTCGGCTGGGCTAGGCCCGGCCTGTACATCAATGAGTACGGGTGCTTCCAGCCAGTGCGAAGCATCCAAATTGCGCATCAGCTCAGCAACAAGGCTGTTGGACTGGGCCACACCCGTGATCACAAGGGTCTGGTCAGTCATTTTCACATCGGTAAAAAACACGCCTTTAGGCATGCTTCGCGCTAACTGCTCCAAAATAATCCCGCTGTCAGACCGGTTACCCTGAAGCGTTTCAATCGTCTGCATGCGCTCAAGCAATTGTTCGCGGCGCACCTTCAACTGGTCGATCTGCTCAGCACGCCCGTCCAGTTGCACCATCGCGCTTCTAATTAAGTCATTACGCGCCAATTGCCGCTCAACGGCCTTATCAATAAAGTGGTCGATCACAAATAACCCGCCTACCGCCACCGCTGACAGCGCGATCAGTACGACCACAAAACGCTTACGTCGTTTTTCTCGCAACAATGTGCGCCACGGCAATAAGTTGATTCTCGCCATTAATCAAACCCCCTCAAGGCCAGACCGCAGGCAGTCAACAACATAGGGGCATCGCAACGCAAGGCTTGAGGTGTAACCAAAGGGCTAATGGTCATTTGTGCAAAAGGGTTAGCGACGTACGTCAGCACACCCAGCTGGGCTTCAAGCCACTGCCTCAGACCACTTCGGGCACCGGCATGGCCCGCTAAAATAAGCGCCTGCACGGCATGTTCAACACCCGTTTCGGCGAACTGCTCAAGCCCGCGTCTCACATGCTCAAGCGCCTGCATGTTGAATGTTTCATCCTCAAGCGTATCGACCCCAAACAGCAGCTCACGGGCATAAAGCACCTGCTCTTGGCGCACGACACTCAATTGCGTTGTATCGTGCGCAAAGTCGATTACCGCTACCGTTGTCGGCAGCGGCGAATCCTTCATAGCCGGTGTTGCGCCTTCAATCGCTCGCGCCAACGCGTCTGCTTGGACAGCGATAACCCGCGCCTTAAGCCCGGCTTGACTCAGTACCGTTTCATACCACGCCAATGCCTGCTGACGGCATGTGACCAACAGCACTTGCAGCCGCTCAGGATCATTGGTTAAAGCCCCTAACACCTCGAAATCCAGCGCAGCTTCATCCAGCGCATAGGGTATGTGCTGCTCCGCTTCAAGACGCACGTAAAGCTCCAGATCGTCCTCGCTGAGATCTGCATCCACTTCAATTTTTTTACAAATAACCTGAGTATCAGGAAGCGCCACCACCGCATCACGCGCCATCACAGCGCTTTTACTCAGGGCTTTAAGCAGCGCTTGAGCGACACTTTTCGGCTCGGCGCTGGTCTGATCGTCCACGAGCAAAGTAGCCAGCGGTTCAATCGCATAAGCCTCCAGCTGAAAGGTGCCGTTTGAGCGGCTCAACTCAACAATTTTTATCGTGTGCGAGCCGATGTCGACACCCACACACCGCTGGTGGGTTTGGCAAAAATATCTGAGCACTGTGTTTTCCCTAATTCAATCCGTGACTTACCGGGGGTAAATAATGAGATCCGTTCATAACCCGTTCTGACATGCGGTCCATGACGCTTGCGACCGAAAAATGCTTATAATGCCGGGCGTTTTTTTCCGTATCGTCGACCCGGCGCACCGTGCGCACTACCCTGACGTGCAAACCCATTTCTTAATCTGGAAATCCAAAAGCCTTGATTCGTCTGCTGAAGTTTTTCGGGTGGTCTTTCGTTGCCATAGTCTGCGGGCTCCTGCTCGTGTTGAGCGGCGCGTTTCTCTATCTTAGTCCTGGCTTGCCGTCCGTAGAGTCGTTGAGAAGCATCCAGTTGCAGATTCCTTTGCGGGTCTACACCAGCGACGGCAAATTGATTGCAGAGTTTGGCGAAATGCGCCGCTCCCCGATCAAGTTCGCCGACATTCCGCCCAATTTCATTAATGCACTGCTTTCTGCAGAAGATGACAACTTCGCCAATCATTACGGGGTCGATCCCAGTAGCCTGATGCGTGCCGCCAGCCAATTGATCAAAAGCGGACACATCCAATCGGGCGGTAGCACCATCACAATGCAGGTGGCGAAGAACTATTTCCTGACCAGTGAGCGCAGCTTTTCCCGCAAAACCAATGAAATCCTATTGGCTCTGGAAATCGAACGTGAGCTGACCAAGGATGAAATCCTTGAGCTGTACGTGAACAAGATTTACCTGGGTAACCGCGCTTATGGCATCGAGTCCGCTGCGCAGGTTTACTACGGCAAGTCGATCCGCGACCTGAGCCTGGCGCAGATGGCAATGATTGCTGGCTTGCCTAAAGCACCTTCACGGTTCAACCCACTGGCCAATCCGGTGCGCAGCAAAGAACGTCGCGACTGGATTTTGGGCCGCATGTACAAGCTGGGCAAAATTGACCAGGCCAGTTATGAAGCGGCGATTGCCGAACCAGTGAACGCCAGCTATCACGTACCAACGCCAGAAGTGAACGCGCCTTACATCGCCGAAATGGCCCGTGCCGAAATGGTCGGCCGCTATGGCAGCGAGGCTTACACCGAGGGCTATCGCGTCACCACCACCGTGCCGAGCGACCTGCAAGAGCTGGCCAACTCGTCCGTCGAAGACGGCCTGATGACCTATGACCAGCGCCACGGTTACCGCGGCCCTGAATCGCGCTTTGCGGGTAAAACGCCGGCTGTTTGGGCTCAGGAATTGACCAAGCAGCGTGCAATCAGCGGCTTGGAGCCTGCCATCGTGACTCAGGTCGATAAAGACGGCCTGCACGTGCTGACCCGTAACGGCGAAGCTCAAGTGCCATGGGACACCATGAAATGGGCACGCAAGTACCTCAACACCAACAGCATGGGCCCAATGCCCAAGCAGCCTTCGGATGTGGCGCAAGTCGGCGATTTAATTCGCCTAAAGCCGCAAGCCAACGGCACCTTCAAATTCAGCCAAGTGCCTACCGTACAAGGTGCACTGGTGTCACTCGACCCAGATAACGGCGCGATTCGCTCATTGGTAGGCGGTTTCGCCTTCGAGCAAAGCAACTACAACCGAGCGATGCAAGCCAAGCGCCAACCCGGCTCCAGCTTCAAACCTTTCGTTTACAGTGCCGCACTGGATAACGGCTACACCGCCGCCACCTTGGTGAACGACGCTCCGATCGTATTCGTCGACGAATACCTAGATAAAGTCTGGCGCCCTAAGAACGACACCAATACCTTCCTTGGCCCGATTCGCCTACGTGAAGCCCTGTACAAGTCGCGCAACTTGGTGTCGATTCGTTTGCTGCAAAGCTTAGGCGTCGACCGCACCATCGACTACATCAGCAAATTCGGCTTCAACAAGCAGGACCTGCCGCGCAACCTGTCGTTGGCCTTGGGTACGGCCACCTTGACCCCTATGGAAATCGCCACCGGTTGGAGCACCTTTGCCAACGGCGGTTACAAGGTGACCCCGTACCTGATCGACACAATCGAAAGCCGTAACGGCGAGACGCTTTTCGTGGCCAACCCGCCCAGCGTGCCGAAAGATGCCAACAAAGACGTACCCGCTGAAGCGGCAGCGCTGACTGTCGATACCATCAACGCCGCTCCGGGCCTGCCGACCGCAGAAACCCAAGCCGTTGCCGAGCGTATCGTTGACGGGCGCACCACCTACATCCTCACCAGCATGTTGCAGGACGTTATCAAGCTCGGCACTGGCCGCCGCGCATTGGCATTGGGCCGAACTGACCTGGCGGGCAAAACCGGTACAACCAACGAATCGAAAGATGCGTGGTTCTCGGGCTACAACGCTGATTACGTGACCACCGTGTGGGCCGGTTTCGACCAACCCGAGAGCCTCGGACGTCATGAGTACGGCGGCACGGTGGCCTTGCCGATCTGGATGAGCTACATGGGCGGCGCGCTCAAAGGTAAGCCTGCCCACACGCAGGTGGAGCCTGAAGGCATCCTCAGCCTGCGCATCGACCCAGCGAGCGGCCGAATCGCCTCACCGGGCACACCGGGCGCCTA